>NZ_JBFATL010000010.1:0-42553 GCF_040678315.1 Streptomyces sp. NPDC052721
GCGGCCCGTACGACCAACTGCCGTGGCGGCCGGGCGTCCTCACCCTGCAGCGCTGACCTTCCCGATTCACGGTGACCGTGATGTGGTGCGGTCCGGCGACGCGTAGACGAGCGGTTCACGGCGTGGGCAACTCCCCCTGCTGACCGATCCTCACCGCCTTGAGGAACCCCAGCCGTGCATCGGCTGGGGTCCTCTCTCTTGTGGACTTTCATCGTGGGTACGGACCGAAGCACTACGACACCACCGGGGATCCGCTTGCCGGCCGCGATGTGCCGTAGCACACGGCACGGAAACCGAGGTGGGCCTCGCGCAGCTCCTCCGACGGGGCAGTCCTCCACCGAGGGCAGGCCGTTGGCCGCGATGTCCTCCGGGACGGCTGCGAACTGGTCGGTCCTGTCCCGGGTCTGGGCCGCTTACGCGCGCAACCCGTCGGCGGTCCCGGGCTCCAGCTGCTGCCGGGCGTGGTCGGCGGGTGCCGGCTCCGCGCCACCGGGGGTGGCCCGCGGCCGGCCCGCTCCAGGCGCACCGCATCGGCCGGCAGTCCGCCCACCACCCGGGTGTCCGGTGCCGGACCCTTGGGTCGGTCAGTGATCAGTGATCAGTGATCAGGGTGTAGCGGACGGTCTGGGCTTGGATGAGCCCGTCGCGGAAGACGAAGGTGTCGACGCCGTCTTCCACACGGCGCCCGGTCGGGCTGGCCGCGGACCATTCGAGAAACAGTATGTCGCCGGCGAACTGCGGCTTCAGTTCCCAGTCGGCATCCGGGAGGTCGGCCAGCAGCTTGCCGATGGCCTCTTTGACTCCTTCGCGGCCGTGCAGGGTGCCGGACGGTGTGATGAAGACGGCGTCCTCGGCATAGTTGGCAGCGACGCGGTCGAGATCTCCCGTACCCAGGCGGGCACCGTGGTCAGCGAATACCTCCTGTGGACGACGGTGGTCCGATGGGGTGGGTGTTGTCATGACGTGCTCCTTCGCATAGGGGCCGGGGCCGTTCAGTGCCCGGGGACCGACAGGACGAGCTTTCCCCTGGTGTGACCGCCCTGGCTGATGCGCCACGCTTCCGCGGCCTCGCGCAGGGGCAGTACACGGTCCAGATGGACGGTCAGCCGACCTTCGTCGGCCAGGGCGGCCAAGGCGGCGAGATCGGCCCGGTCCGGCCGCACCCATACGTAGTGCCCGCCCTTGGCGGCGGCTTCCGGGTCGACGACAGAGGCCAGCCGGCCGGGGTCTTCGAGCAGGTCGAGCGAGACGTCCACCGCGTCGTGCCCGGCGAAGTCCACAGCGGCATGCACCCCTTGGGGGGCCTGCTCACGGACACGGTCACGCAGGCCGGCCCCGTAGGTCACGGGGACGGCACCCAGGGATCGGAGGAAATCGTGGTTGCGCTCGCTCGCCGTTGCGATGACCCGTGCCCCGAGGGCGGTGGCGATCTGGACTCCGAACGAGCCGACACCTCCGGCCGCGCCGTGAATGAGCACCGTCTCGCGCGGCTGGAGGCGGGTGCGCTGGACGGCCTGGTAGGCGGTGAGCCCCGCGAGGGGTACGCCCGCCGCTTCCTCCCAGGTCAGCGCGGCGGGCTTGGGGGCCAGCAGACGCACGTGCGCGGAGACCAGCTCGGCATAGGCGCCGAACTGAGCCCAGTCCTTGCGGATGTAGCCGAATACCTCGTCGCCGGGGGCGAACTCGGTGACGTCGAAACCCACTTGCTCGACGACGCCTGCCACGTCCCAGCCGGGAATCAGCGGGAAGCCGGTCTCCATGACGGCGTCGAGCCGTCCTTCGGCGAGCTTCCAGTCGACCGGGTTGACCCCGGCGGCCTTCACACGGACGAGGACTTCGCCGGGTGCCACTTTCGGGTCCGGCAGCTCTGTCCATTCGAGGTCTTCGGTACGACCGTACCGGCGCAGTGCCATGGCTTTCATGTACGGACGTGCTCCTTTCAGGCGGCGACTGCGATAGAGGTGGGCGGCGACTGCAGAGTCCGGACCAGCGGTTCGAGCCTGACATCCTGAGCTGCCTCGGCGAGTGCCGCCCGCAGGGCGGTGTCGTGAGTGGGGCGCGCCGCCTCAAGCAGCTCCCTGCCCGCGTCGGTGACGTCGGTGTAGATCCCGCGGCGGTCGGTGGGGCACAGGTAGCGGGACAGCAGTCCGCGGTCCTCCAGGCGGGTGACCAGGCGTGTGGTGGCGCTCTGGCTGAGGACGACAGCGTCGGCGACCTGTTTCATCTGCAGGTGCCCTCCGTCTCCGTCGTGCTGCCGGCTGAGCACGTCGAGCAGCGCGTACTCACGGGCGCTCAGGCCGTGACCGGTTTCCAGAACGCGTTCGAGGTGCGTCTCGATCTTGCCGTGCAGCAGAGAGAGGGCACACCAGCCCTGAGCCAGAACGGAGAGCGCTGGGGCGGTGGCGGTCACAGGAGCCTCCTTCGGCGGCGGGCCAGTCGAAGGCCAGCATAATTGCAGGCAGTGTCTATTGCAAGCAGTCACATCCCGCGCTTGCCTATATGGAGCGTCTGCAAGTAATGTCGTCGCACGTAAGCGTCCCACGCAATCGTTCGAAGGGCTCTCCCCATGCCTCTCGCGCTCCTGGCCCTGGCCATCGGGGCCTTCGGGATCGGCACCACCGAATTCGTGATCATGGGCGTGCTGCCCCAGGTCGCGGACGACTTCGGTGTCAGCATCCCCACCGCCGGCTGGCTGGTGTCCGGCTACGCGCTCGGCGTCGTCATCGGTGCCCCGCTGCTCACCGTGCTCGGCACCAGGGTGTCCCGCAAGAAGATGCTCATGTTCCTCATGGGCCTGTTCATCGTGGGCAACGCCCTCTCGGCCTTCGCCCCGAGTTTCGGCCTCATGCTCATCGGCCGGGTCATCGCCTCCCTCGCGCACGGCGCGTTCTTCGGTATCGGCTCCGTGGTCGCCGCCGACCTGGTCGCCCCCGAGAAGAAGGCCTCCGCCATCTCCCTGATGTTCATGGGCCTGACCGTCGCCAACATCGTCGGTGTCCCCGGCGGCACCTACATCGGACAGGCCGCCGGCTGGCGCCTCACCTTCACCCTCGTCGCCGCTCTCGGCGTGATCGGCCTTCTCGGCGTCGCCAAGCTCGTCCCCGAGCAGGGCAAGCCCCAGGCCGGGAACGTCCGTGCCGAATTCGCCGCCTTCAAGAATGTGCAGGTCTGGCTCGCCATGGCGATGACCGTCCTCGGCTACGGCGGTGTCTTCGCGGCCATCACCTACATCACGCCGATGATGACCCGGGTGGCCGGCTACCCCGAGGGCGCTGTGACCTGGCTGCTCGTGCTGTTCGGCGTCGGCATGTTCCTCGGCAACCTGCTCGGCGGCAAGTTCGCCGACCGGGCCCTGATGCCGATGCTCTTCACCACCCTGGCGAGCCTCGCCGCGGTACTGCTGCTGTTCACCGCGACCGCCCACAACAAGGTGCTGGCGGCGATCACCCTCACCCTGATCGGCGCGCTCGGTTTCGCCACGGTGCCGCCGCTGCAGAAGTGGGTCCTCGACCAGGCCTCGGCCGCCCCGACCCTGGCCTCGGCCGCCAACATCGGCGCCTTCAACCTCGGCAACGCGCTGGCGGCATGGCTCGGCGGTGTGGTGATCGCAGCCGGACTCGGCTACACCTCGCCGAACTGGGTCGGTGCCCTGCTCTCCGGCACAGCCCTGCTGCTGTCCTTCCTCGCCGCGTTCCTCGACCGCCGCGCGCGCCGGACCCCCAGCACCGTCATGGCCGGTTCCACGCACGCGCCGGCTCAACCGACCAGCGCCCCGAGCGGCCACTGACCCCGCGCCCACCTGGCCGGACCAGACCCCGACCCCACGAACGAAGCGAGCACCACGCCATGAGCACCCCCGCCACCGTCGCCCCGCTGACCACCCACGACGCGGAGGCTCTGATCACCGCCGCCCGTCGTGCCGCGGAGGCGGCCGGGGCCACCGTCAGCGTCACCGTGCTCGACGCCGGCGGTCACCTTCATCGCCTTCCGCCGCGACCACCGCGCCGTGCTGATCTCCGGGGAGACCAGCACCCGCAAGGCGTACACCGCGCTCCAGCTCAACGCCCCGACCGCCGACCTCGTCGACCTGGTCAAGCCCGACGGCCCGTTCCACAGCCTGCCCACCGCCCTCGACCGGCCACTGCTGTTCATCGCCGGCGGCCTGCCCGTCCACCGCGACGGCCGCCTCATCGGCGCCATCGGTGTCGGCGGCGGCACCCCTGAGCAGGACCACGGATTCGCCGCCACGGCACTCGGCACCCTCGCCTGAGGACATCCCAGCCCGCAGTGCCAAGCAGCGCCCGACCACCCACACGGAGCGGCCGGGCCCGCACCGCGGCAGTTCAGGGCGCACTCCGGGCGCACCGGAGGGGCCCTGCCGGTACCACCCGTCCCTACGCAAGGAACTCGCGCATGACCGCTCCTGTCCCCACCGTCACCCTCCACAACGGCGTCGAGATCCCCCAGCTCGGCTTCGGCGTCTTCCAGATCCCCGACGCCGAGACGGCCGCGGCCGTCTCGGCCGCTCTGGAGGCCGGCTACCGCTCCATCGACACCGCCGCGATCTACGGCAACGAATCCGGAGTCGGCAAGGCCCTCGCCGGCTCCGGCATCCCTCGCGACGACCTGTTCGTCACGACCAAGCTGTGGAACGCCGACCAGGGGTACGACGCCACGCTCAGGGCCTTCGACGCCGGCCTGGAGAGGCTGGGACTGGACTACGTCGACCTCTACCTGATCCACTGGCCGACCCCGGCCCGTGACCTGTACCGGGAGTCATGGAAGGCCATCGAGAAGCTGGCCGCCAACGGACGGATCAGGGCCGCGGGCGTCTCCAACTTCCAGCCCGCGCACCTGAAGCGGCTGCTGGACGGCACCGACCTGGTGCCGGTGGTCAACCAGATCGAGCTGCACCCCGGCCTCCAGCAGAACGAGCTGCGCGCCCTGCACGCAGACCTCGGTATCGCCACCGAGGCGTGGAGTCCGCTGGCGCAGGGCGCCGTCCTCGGCGATGACGCGATCACCACCGTCGCCGCACGGCACGACAAGTCGCCCGCGCAGGTCGTCCTGCGCTGGCACCTCCAGCTCGGCAACATCGTCATCCCCAAGTCCGTGACGCCCGCCCGCGTGCGCGAGAACCTCGACGTCTTCGACTTCGCCCTGTCGGACGAGGAGATGGCCGCCATAGCCGCCCTCGACCGTGGTCTGCGCACCGGCCCGCACCCGGACACCCTCAACTAGTCCCTCTTGGCCGATGGGCGGGAGCGCTCCGCAGCGTCCCGCACGGCCTGCCCCGGACCGCGCGGGCGCGGCGGGCGGACCCGCCCGCACGAGCCGCTGTACCGACCTTGAAAGGTGTCGATCCGATGTCTCCCACTCCTACTGCCCTCGAGCGGCTCGTGAACCCCGCGGGTCTGCCGACCCTGGGCCTTGAGCTCCCTCTCGACAACGACTGGGGTCACACGCGCGTGCGCGCCGACCGGGCCGCCGGCCGTCCCTTCGGCGTCCCCGACCTGACCCGTCACGCCGAACTGGCGCGCCTCGCCGACACCTTGGGCTTCGCGAGCCTGTGGGTCCGGGATGTGCCCCTGTACGATCCCGAACAGTTCGGCGACGCCGGCTCCGTCTTCGAGGCCTTCACACATCTGGGTCATCTCGCAGCCGTCACCGAGCGGGTCGTGCTCGGGACCGGCGCCATCGTGCTGCCGCTGAGGCAGCCGCTGCTCGTCGCGAAGGCGGCGGCCACCGTGGACGTCCTCTCCGGCGGCCGGTTCGTTCTCGGGCTGGCCAGCGGCGACCGGCCGGTGGAGTACCCCTTGTTCGGCGAGGACTTCGAGACGCGCGGTGCCACGTTCCGCAAGGGCGTGGAGATCCTCCGCGAGGCCTGGGCCACCCGTGCGAGCGGGCAGGGCATCAGCCTGCCCGGCATCGGACTCGGCGCCGACCGCAACCTCGATGTGCTGCCCAAGCCGATGGGTCGGGCCGTTCCCATCGCCATCGCGGGGCATGCGCAGCAGTCCGCGGAGTGGATCTCGCGCAACGCCGACGCCTCCCTCAACTACCCCCGCCCTCTGGGCGCTCTACGGCTGAAGACCCGCGAGTGGCAGCAGCTCACCGCCGGGGCCCCCAAGCCGTACCTCACCCCGATGCAACTGGACCTCACCGAGGATCCGGCCGTCGCCGCGACCGCGATCCGGCTCGGCCTGCGCACCGGGCGTGAGGCCCTGGTCGACCACCTGCGGGAGATGGGCAGGCTCGGCGTCAGCCACGTCTCCTTCAACCTGCGGCCCGGCGATCGTCCCGTAGAGGAGGTTCTCCACGAACTCGCCGAGACGGTGCTGCCACACTTCCCCACCCCCGACGCGGCGACCGCAACCGGTGCGGACGCTGTCGCCGCGCTCTGACGTCACCGGGCAACGGCCTCGCAGCACCGGGGAGAGCACGCCGACCTCCGTGGGCCACGACCGAGGCGCTCGCCGCAGAGCGGTACCCCCACGGCGCGGGCCGGGATCAGGCCGGAGCGACGGTCACCTCCCTCGCCCCGGTGTCCCTCGACCCGGCCGTCGTCTCCCTGGCCCCGCGCTCCGGCAGCGCACGGCGGCGCAGGCTCGCCCCGGCGCACCTGTGGTCCTCATCGTCCCGGGCGAGCGGAACGCCACCGCCGCCGGGCTGCACGCCGATCCCGAGGCCTCCCTCGCCCACGACCCCCGACGGGGGCGGCCCCGTCCTCCACTCCCCATTCCATACCGGCCCGTGCCGCTCGCGTGAACACCGCGGCCCTCTTCCCCCCTGCAGACCATCTCAACTTCCAAAGGAGTCACTCATGTTCGAGAACATCGTGGTCGCCGTCGATTCCAGCGCGGGCGACACGGCCGCCCTGCGTACGGCCACTCGCCTGGCGCGGGCTTCGGACGGCGTCGTGCACGTTCTCCACATCGCCGTCACGGACATCGAGCACCACACCGTCGTGCGTCTGGAGGACACCGGCGCGGCGCAGCAGGTCCTCGACATCGCGGTCACGTCGGTCGCCGACGCCGGAGTCCGCTCGCAAGGACACCTCGCGGCAGGCACGGTCGGTGAGGTGCCCGGCATCATCACCGAGACGGTCCGGGACCTCTGCGCGGATCTGCTGGTGATCACCCCGCACAAGCGGAACATGTTCACCGCTTGGTTCACGCCCCGGGTGAGCGACGCGGTGACACACGTCAGCGGCATTCCCGTTCTCCTGGTACCCGACGGCGTCGACGCGTAGCGGGCAGCAGGGCGCCGGGGCACCGAGCTGGGGAGGGCTCACCGTCAGGCACCTCTTGCCCGAGTGAGGTTATGCGTATAACTTGCCCCCGGGGGAGTGGTTTCCCCGCGTCGCCCGGGCACAGAGAGGAGGTCACCGATGAACACGAGTCAGGCGAGCCGCCACCTGTGGATCTTCGGTGACCACTCCTTCCGCAGCGATTTCTACGGCTGACAAGAGGTTTCGCGTCGAGGGGACAGGTGTGCCCTCGACCCGGCTCCACGGCACCCGAGGTGCCCTGTCTCCCTCTTTCCCGGCCAAGGAACTCCGCCATGTCTCAGCTCACCCCTGCTCGCTGCCCGATCCCGCACGACGGCACCCAGTGGGCCGCCCGCCACATGCCGATGCTGGCAGCCACGATGCAGACGCACGCGTCGGCGTTCGCCGGCCGCCGTATCGGCATCTGCCTGCACATCGAACCCAAGACCGCCGTGCTGGTCGGTTACCTCGCCCAGGCAGGCGCCGAGATCGTCCTCACCGGGTCTCCCGGCACCACGCAGGAGGACACCGCGGACGCGCTGCGCGACTACGGCATCACCGTCGTAGGCCACCGCTCCGACGACCTCGCCCGGCACCGCGAGAACATCGCGCGCGTCCTGGACGCACAGCCTGACCTCATCCTCGACAACGGCGCCGATCTCATCGAGGGTGTCCTCGCCCGTGGCGGCCTGCCCGGCCTCCTCGGCGCCACGGAGGAGACGACCACCGGCGGCCTGCGCATCCGCTCCTGGGACAGCCGGCCGGACTTCCCCGTGATCGTCATCAACGACAGCCGCCTCAAGCTGCTGGTCGAGAACGAGTTCGGTGTCGGCCAGAGCGTCGTACAGGGCTTCATGAACGCCACCAACCTCATGATTCCGGGAGCCCGTGCCACCGTCGTCGGCTACGGCCCCTGCGGACGCGGTGTCGCGGACACGCTCGCCCACCTCGGCGCCCGCGTCGCGGTCGCCGACACGGACCCCTACCGCGCGCTGGAGGCGGTGATGGCAGGCCACCAGGTCGGCGCACTCGTGGACCTGCTTCCCCGCACGCGACTGCTCTTCCTGGCCACCGGCCATCCCGGCGTCATCGGTGCCGCGGAGCTCGCCGCGCTGCGCGACGGCACCGTCGTCGCCGGAGTCGGACACATGCCCTGGGAACTGGACGCGAACACGCTCGCCGAACACACCGCCTCCGTACACCGCTCAGGGCCCAGCGGACAGGAACGCGCCGTGCACCGACTGCGTGACGGCCGCGAGATCGTGATCCTCGCGGACACGAAGATGATCAACCTGACGGCGGCCAAGGGCAATCCGATCGAGGCCATGGACCTCGGTCTGACCCTGCAGGCACGAAGCCTCGCCGCGATCGCCACCGGCCACAGCCCCTCACTCGCGCCCGGTGTGCAGGCGGTGCCGGCGCCCATCGACAGACGGGTCGCCGCCGACCTGGTCGACACTCTGAGCCGCATCTGAGTTACTGACCCCGGCCCGTGCAGGCCTGATGCGTCCGGCCGTCCCCGGTCACATCAGGCCGTCCGGCGGGGTCCCCTTCCGGGAGCAACCTGGGCCGAAAGGCCGACGACTCTCTACGCCGATGCTTACGCCGGTCAACGAGGGCGGTACGACGCCGAGCGGAAGTTCGCTGCTGGATGAGACTGTTCGGGAAGGCCCACCCCGAGTGGGCTGATGAGCGCGACGACAAGGGGCAACGCCTGGTGGTCCTCCGCGGCCGTCACCGGAGCCGGCAGGTCGTGGACGCACCCCACCGCGTCGCCCTCGTCCGTGCCTGAGCCCGACTCCGACGCGGCCGGCTTCTCGAACACCCCGAGGCGGTCGCGGCATGAGCACCCTCGCGGCCCACGCCTTCAGCACCAGGCGGCTGGACTGATGTCGCTGCATGTCGAGCACGCCGGGGAGATGGCCGCGGTGCTGTCCGACCCGGCCCTGCGCACCTTCATCGGCGGCACTCCGGACACCCCGCAAGCCCTGCGCTCGCGCTACCAGCGCATGACCGCGGGCTCTCCCGACCCCGCCGTGTCCTGGCTGAACTGGATGATCCGGCTCCGTGCGGAAGCCTGCCTGACGGGAACCGTCCGGGCGACGGTCAGCCCCTGGAGCCAGGGCCCGTCGCCGACTGCGTCGACACCGTATCGACGCCTGCACGTTCTGTGACGGGACTTCGGCTGCGGAGACCACTTGGGACGGACTTTTTCCTGTCGACCGCGGTTGTCGCCGAGGCGAGTGGGGTGGGGCTTCGGTGAAGGGGCGGCCCCGCTCGCGTGAGCGGCCCCTCGGCGATCGTGACATGGTCGCGTGCGGCTGTGCCGGCGGCCTGCTCGCCCCCGGCCTCGCGCGACCGCCTCACCGCCCTGTTCACCACCGACAACGTGGCGACGCTCGGCACCCTGGACGCCCTGCTCGACCTCGACGCCCGCATCCCCGGCGATGTCCCGGTCATCGGCTTCGACGACGCGGAATGGACCACGCTCATCCGGCCGCGGCTGAGCGTGGTCAGCCAGCCCGTGCAGGAACTGGGCGGCCTGGCCGCGGACATCCTGATCCGCCGCATCAACGGAGCGGCTGCCCGTCCCCGCCGGCACACTCTGAACACGACGTACATCGCCCGTGAGTCGACAGGGCCGGTACCCGCTCGCATATGACGTCTACGGGCGCCGACGGACTGCCGCTGATCCGAGACCGCGCCAACGCGTACGGCGTCGGCCACCTGAGACGGGGAGGCCGTCGACGCAGGAGACGTTGAGCGGGGAGAAATCGTTGTGGCACACCGTCTCCGAGCCACCCGCGACCGGCATGCCAGCGGTCGCGTCGTGCTGGAAGGTGAGGCTTCTCGCGGTCCCTCGGCGTCGATTCCGAGGAGTCTCGGCGCGATGTCCGAGTCGATGTCCTCCAGGTGCTTGAGCAGCCGGTGCACGAACGGCGAGTGAGGTCCGAGCGGACGCCGCACCGTGTCCCCGACCTGGACGACTCCCTTCGTGTCCGGCCCCCGGTCAAAGGAATCTCCAGCGCCTGTTCCATGCGCGGCAGCACAAAGACCCTGGCGGCGCCGAGCCGGGTTGTCGTCCGGCGGGCCGGCGGGGGCTGTCAGCGGATCACCGGGTCCCGTGCCGCGGCGGCACGGTGCTTCGGCCGACGATGCCCCGGAGCCTCGGACGAACCGCGACACCCCGCACGCGGAGGAGGGACGTCCCCCGTGGTCACCCGTGTCGCTCCCGGCATCTACTCAGTGATCCCGCCGACCGCGTCGTTCTCCCCTCGCGGGTCGGACCTGCGGGGTACCGGGGGTACGGAGTAGGTGACCGTTGCGGTGGCGGCCAGGGCGCCGGCGCTGTCGCGGAGTTCGGCGAGGACGACACAGAGGCTCTTGCCGAACTTGGCCATCTTCGCGTGCGTGCGGAGCAGGCCGGGGCGGGGACGGCTGAGGTAGCTGATCTGGAGGGAGCTGGTCAGGGCCATGGGGGTGGGGCGGCCCAGGCGGGCGTTGATGAGGAGGAAGGCCGCCAGGTCGACGAGGGCGGCCTGTTCGGGGCCGGAGATGGTGCCGCCGGGGCGGGTGCGGAGGCGGGTGCCGTCGGCCTCCATGGTGAGGTGGGTCGTAGTGGCCTCGGTGACGTGGCAGGCGGCGTAGTCCTCGAAGTCCCGCGCGACCATCTCGTTGAGCGCGGCCGGAGTCATCGGGGCGTCGTCAACCAGGGTGGCCGACTCGGTGGGCATGGGGATCCCTTCTGGGACGCGTGGGTTACGCGAAGGTCTTGGCCAGACGGCGCAGGCCCTCGTTGATCTCCTCGGGGGAGTGGGTGGTGAAGGAGAGGCGCAGGGCGGTCGGGTCGGGGGTGCCGGCGAAGAACGGGGCCCCGGGGACGTAGGCCACCTCGTGGCTGATGGCGACGTGGAGGAGCTGGGTGGCGTCGTGGCCCTCGGGCAGGCTGACCCAGACGAACATGCCGCCGGCCGGGTGGTTCCAGCGGCTGCCGAAGGGCAGGGCGGTGGGCAGGCCGCCCAGGAGGGCGTCGCGGCGTTCCCGGTAGGCGTCGCGGAGGGTCCGGATGTGGGCGTCCAGGTCGCTGTCGCGCAGGTAGCGGGCGGCCACGGCCTGGTCGACGGTGGAGGTGTGGAGGTCGGCGGCCTGCTTGGCGATGACGCAGGCCCGGCGGAGGGCCGCGGGGGCGCGGAGATAGCCGAGGCGCAGGCCGGGGGCCATGATCTTGGAGAAGGAACCGAGCAGGACGGTGCGGTCGGACGCGGCGGGGGATGCTGCGATCCAGGGCACCTGCTCGCCGTCGTAGCGGAGTTCGCCGTAGGGGTCGTCCTCGACGATCCAGAAGCCGTGCCGGGCGGCGGCCTCGGCGACGGCGGTGCGCCGCGCGGCCGGGAGTGTGCGACCGGTGGGGTTCTGGAAGGTGGGGACCAGGTAGAGCAGTTTGGCTGGTTCGCGCGCGGCGATCTCGTCCAGGGCCTCGGGGATGATGCCGTCGTCGTCGGTCGGGACGGGGACGACGCGGGCGCCGGCGAAGCCGAAGGTCTGGAGGGCGGCCAGGTAGCAGGGGTCCTCGACGAGCACGACGTCGCCGGGTTCCAGGACGGTCGTGGTGATGAGGGTGAGGGCCTGCTGCGAGCCGGTCGTGACCATCAGGTCGTCGGAGCCGGTCGGCAGTGCGCGTGCCGTGAGGCGCTGCGCGATGGCCTCGCGCAGATCGGCGTCACCCTCGGTGGTGGAGTACTGCAGGGCTCGGCGCGGACCGTCGGCCAGTACGCGGTCGAAGGCGGCCCTGAGCCCGTCGACGTCGAACAGTTCCGGAGCCGGAAGTCCCCCCGCGAAGGAGATCACTTCGGGGCGTGCAGTGAGCGACAAGATGTCCCGCACCGGCGAGGAAACGACGTTGGCCAGGCGGGAAGCGACTGCGGGCGGGGGGACAGGAGGCTTCATGCGGCAAGCATATAGAGAAGCAGGTGGCTGTCCAGGCCATGGATGGGGCGGGAGTCATTGCGCGAGAACAGCCGGATCCGCCCGCTCCGGTTCTTCTCCGGCTCAGTATTCGAGACTCCGATGCCGTGTCGGGGGATTGTGTGCCGGAGCGTCTGACTTGTTTTCGGCGATGGAGTCCGAACGCACGCACCGGTCGCGGACGGTGGGGAGTCACCGCAGGTGGGTGGTGGGGGAAGGATCGCCTTCCGCGGGGGAGCGGGGGATCGTCCTTTGCGGCGGGGGGATGGGAAGGGGTGCGATCCCGACACCTTTCGACGGCACGTCGGCCACGTTGGCCGAGAGCTTTCCATTGATTGGCCGACTCGGATGTGTCTATCGTCGGCCCAACCTGCCGGAACAACGGTATTGACCGGCGGCACGGGCAGTCGAAAACGGAAACGGGGGTTCCGTTCGGGCCGTGCACAATCCCCGTCCGTATTTTCCTCCACCGAGTTGGGCGATCTGGCATGTCCGGACTCGGTGAGACGAGTGAGGGGCAGAAACGCGCATGTCATTCACCATTCCGAGCGATGAGGTCGTCGTAGTTCGAACTCCCGACGAATTCCTCGCGATGCCCGAGGACTACCGGGAGATCGCGATCCGGGGAATGATCGTCAACACCGAGGGTGAACTCTCGGGCGGAGACGACTACGTACAGGTCTTCCTGCCGCTGGCACCGAACGCCGAGGAGCGGCAGGTCTGCGCGGAACGAGCGGTCGAGGAGTACGACCACTACAAGATCGGCAAGCGCATCCTCGGCGACATCGGCATCGACACGGCCTACATGGAGAAGCAGACGCTCGCCGAGCGGAAACTCTTCGCCGGCCACGAGTTCCACGAGTGCACCACCTGGGCCGAGCGCGGCATCTTCTCCTACATCGGTGAGGAGACGGCGATGGTGATGATCTCCGAGTTCGCGCAGAGCAGTTACAAGCCGTGGGCCGAAGCCGTCCGCACCATCATCCTCGACGAAAAGGTCCACATCGCGCACGGGGCGCGGGTCTGCCGCAATCTCGCGGCGACGGACGAGGGCCGCGAGGAACTGCAGCGGGCCCTGGACCGGCTGTGGCCCGGCTTCGAGCGCATCTTCGGCAGCTCGCGGTCCGAGCGCTCCCGCATGGCCGTCCGATACGGGCTGCGGCAGACGACGAACGGGCAGGCGCGGGACGTCTGGCGGGAAAAGGTGACGCCGCGCATCAAGAACCTGGGGCTGAAGGTTCCCGAGTAGGGCGCAACGCGCCCGGAGTGCCGCGTGCCGGGCGAACACAACCGCGCGTTCCGACGATCCCGAGGACGAGGAGCACCATCCCCATGGCAACACCTGTCACGATCGGCAAGCGCCCCCTCACCCGTAGGGAGGCCAAGGAGCGCACGGCCGCTCTGCTGGCGGAGCGGCCGGACCTGGCCGACCGGCTGCACCGCCTGCGCCGGCTCGGACGTACCGTCCGCTCGTGCGAGGTCCACCTGACCAACACGTGCAACATCCGCTGCAAGGGCTGCTGGTACTTCGAGGGCGGCTTCGACACGGCGGTCAAGGAACTGTCCGACGTCGACAAGATCAAGGCGTTCGCCCGGAAGCTGCGTGACGACGGCGTCAACCAGGCGACGCTGATCGGCGGTGAACCCACGCTGGTCCTGCGCCGGGTGGAAGCGTTCGTCGAGGAGCTTCCCTACATCACCATCTCCACCAACGGGCTGCGGCCGATGCCCATGCAGGGCTTCGAGCACATCGCGGTCGCCGTCAGCATCTTCGGCGGCGGGCCGCTGGACGACGACCTGCGCGCCATCCGCGTCAACGGGTCGAAGTTCACCGGCCTGTTCGACACGGCGCTGTCCCACTACCGCGACGACCCCCGGGTGCTGTTCATCTTCGCGCTGTCCGAGGCCGGCCTGCCCCACCTGGAACCGACGGTCCGGAAGATCGCGGACAACGGCAACATCGTCACGTTCAACTTCTACAGTGAGCACGGCTCCGACCATCCGATCCAGATCGAGAACGAGCGCCGGGTGCTGGAGGAGGCGTTGCGGGTCAAGGAGCTGTACCCGCAGACGGTGGTGAGCCACCCCTACTTCATCCGCACCCTCATCACCGGCACCTCCCACTGGGGCGCCCGTTTCGGCTACGACGTCTGTCCGAGCCTGAGCGTGGACCACCCGGACCACGAGGAGCGCGTCGCCAACGGCAATCCGGTGATCCCCGGCTTCGCGGCCTGGGGCGCCGATTACGAGTCGCTCCAGTTCTGCTGCACCTCCGGCGACTGCGGCGGCTGCCGGGACAGTCAGGCCGTCTACAGCTGGCTGGTGGTCAGCGCCCACCGCTTCCTGGACAGCGCGGATCGGCTGGAGGAGTGGCTGGACATCACGGAGAGCTACTGGCGGCAGTGGCACTGGTCGCCGTACCACGCCGCCAAGGCGGCGGCGTAGCCCGCGGAGCAACGGCTCACCACCCCACGACGTCCCGCACGAGAAGGGCACATCACCCATGCTTGACCACGCCGCGATCGAGAAGTTCGTCCACGACGCGCTGGTGGAACTCGGCGTCGACGAGGCGGACATCTTCCCGGATGCCGCACTCGACGACCTGGAGATCGACTCCCTCGACATGGTCGAACTGGCGCAGACGATCAAGAAAGACCTGAAGGTCCCGGTGAAACCGAAGGACTTCGACGGCCTCGACACCGTCCGTCAGATCCTCAAACTCTGCTACGAGAAGGCCGGACTTGAGTGACGCCGCGACCGGGGCGGTGGTGACGGGCTTCGGCGCGGTCACCCCGCTCGGTGTCGGCGCCGACGCGCTGCACGAGCGGGCCGTCGCCGGGGAGAGCGCACTGCACGACGGGCTCGGCTCCTGCGACGGCTTCCGCGCCTCCGACCACCTCTCCCGCCACCTCGTGCGCCGCACCGACCGTTTCACCCAGTTCACGCTGGTGGCGGCGGACGAAGCGCTGACGCAGGCCGGCTGGACCCCCGGTGACGCCCCGTACGACGCCGCGCGCGTCGCCTGTGTCATCGGCTGCGGGCTCGGCGGCACGGCCAGCTTCGAGGCACAGGGCCCGGTCTTCGCCGAGCAGGGTGCCGAGTACGTGTCGGCGCTGATGGTGCCACAGATGATGGCCAACGCCGCCGCGTCGCACCTGTCGATGCGGTACGGCTTCAAGGGCGAGTCGCTGTGCGTGGCCTCCGCCTGCAGCAGCGGTGCCCAGGCCATCGGCGCAGGGCTGCGACTGCTGGCGGCGGGCGCGGCGGACGCCGTCGTGGTGGGCGGTGCGGAGGCGTCGACGTCGGAACTCGTCAGCGCCGCCTTCCGCAACGCCGGGGCGCTCTCCCCCACCGGCCGCTGCCTGCCGTTCGACACGGACCGGGACGGCTTCGTCATCGGGGAGGGCGCGGGCGTCCTCGTCCTGGAGACGGCCGGTGGCGCCGCCCGGCGCGGGGCCGAGGCCCTCGGCGCCGTACGCGGCTACGGCGCCACCTCCGACGCCCACCACCTCACCGCCCCCGACCCCGGCGGCGGCCCGGCAGCCGAAGCCGTCACCCAGGCCCTGCGCCGAGCCGGGACGGCCCCCGGAGAGCTGGACTACCTCAACGCCCACGGCACCGGCACCCTCCTCAACGACCGGCTGGAGTGCGACGCCCTGCGCCTCGCCCTCGGCGGCGACGCCCTGGCCCGCATCCCGATGTCGTCCAGCAAGGGCAGCCTCGGACACCTCTTCGGGGCGGCCGGCGCGGTGGAGGCCATCGCCACGTTGCAGGCGCTGCGCCACGGTGTCGCGCCCCCGACCGCCGGTCTGCGGCAGCCGGACGAGCGGCTCGGCGAGCTGGACCTGATCCGGACGGCACGCGAGCTGCCCGGCGGCGAACGGCCGCGGGTGGGCCTGTCGACGTCGTTCGGTTTCGGCGGCCACAACGCGGCGCTCGTGCTCTCCACCCCCTGACCCACGAAAGGCCATAGCGTGATGCTCGGTTTCGAAGGACGCCGCTATCTCGTGACGGGGGTCCTCAACGACGACTCCATCGCCTGGCACACCGCCAAGGCCCTTCAGGAGACGGGCGCCGAGGTGCTGCTGACCGGGTTCGGCCGGACACGACGGATCACCGAGGCCGCGGCGGCAGGGTTGCCGCGCCCCACTGACGTCCTCGAACTCGACGTCACCCGGCCGGACGACCTCACCCGGCTGGCCAAGGAGCTGGAGGGCCGGTGGGGCGCGGTCGACGGCGTCCTGCACGCGATCGCCGCCGCCCCGCAGTCCGCACTGAGCGGCAACTTCCTCACCACTCCCGTGGAGAGCGCCACCCACGCTCTGCACACGGCGGCCGTCTCCCTGCACGGGCTCACCGTCGCCCTGGCCCCACTGCTGGCCAGGAACCGGGGCAGCGTCGTCGGGCTGGACTTCGACTCCTCCGGCGCCTGGCCCGGCTACGACTGGATGGGCGTCAGCAAGGCCGCGCTCGGAGCCGTCTGCCGCTATCTCGCCCTCTACCTCGGTGACAGCGGCATCCGCGTGAACCTCGTCGCCGCCGGACCCGTCGAGACGGTCGCCGGGTCGGCCATCAGCACCTTCGACACCATCGCCGACCGCTGGGAGCAGGAGGCGCCGCTCGGCTGGGACCGCGCGGACGTGCGGCGCCTCACCGGCCCCGTCCTCTTCCTGCTCTCCGATCTCGCCGCCACCGTCACCGGTGAGATCGTGCACGCCGACGGCGGTATGCACGCCGTCCGCATGGGCGTGGGCGGCCAGACCTTCCGGAAGGAGGCCGCACGATGACAGCGGCGATCACCGGCATCGGGGCCGCGCTGCCCGAACGCACCGTACCGAACAGCTACTTCGAGGCGATCGGTTCGTCCGACGAGTGGATCGTCAAACGGACGGGGATCAAGGAACGCCGCTTCCTCGCCGAGGACGGCCGGCTCGCCGACCTCGCCGTCACCGCCGCCCGAACGGCGCTGCGGCAGGCCGGACGGGACGCCGCCGACCTGAGTCACGTCGTCGTCGCGACGACCACCCCGGACCGGACGACGCCCGGACTGGCGGTGGAGGTGGCCGCACGACTCGGCACGCCACAGGCCGCCGCCTTCGACCTGCACGCGGCCTGCGCCGGATTCGTCTACGCCCTGGACCACGGGACGGCGCTCATCGAGTCCGGGCGGGCGGAGGCCGTCCTCGTCTGCGGGGCGGAGGCGCTGACCCGCATCACCGATGCCGCGGACCGGTCGACGGCCGTCCTGCTCGGCGACGGCGCCGGTGCCGTCGTCCTCACCGACCTCCCGGACGCCCCCGTCGCACCCGCCTTCCACCTGGCCTCCGACGGCGAACACATCGGGCTGCTCTACGCCGACCGCCACGACCGCAAGCTCCGCATGGACGGCCCGGAGATCTTCGTCCACGCCGTGGACAAGATGAGCGACGCCACCCGGCGGGTGCTGGAGCGCAGCGAGCTGACCTGCGACGACGTCGACCTCTTCGTCGCCCACCAGGCCAACGCCCGCATCGTGAAGGCCGTCGGCAAGGAGATCGGGGTGCCGCCCGAGCGTCTGTTCCTCAACGTCGACCGGGTGGCCAACACCTCCTCGGCGTCCATCCCCATCGCCCTGGCCCACGCCCAGGAGGACGGCCGGCTCGGACCGTCCGGGGTGCTGGGCGTGGCCGCCTTCGGCGCGGGTATCACCTGGGGCGCCGGCGTGCTCGGCTGGCGGCTGGGGTGAGCGCCAGGCAACCCCGCCTGCCGCTGCTGGGCGACATCACGGCCCCCGACGGCGCGCGGCTCACCGTACGGGTGCACGCACGGGACGACGCGGGCGCCCCCGTCGTCGTCCTGCTGCCCGCCATGGGGACACCCGCGCGCAACTACCTCCCGCTCGTGCGGGCGCTGCACCGGCAGGGCATGACGGTGGTGACGACGGACCTGCGCGGGCAGGGCGAGAGCGTCCCCGTGCCCGCGCGGGGCGTCCGGTTCGGCTACCGCGAGATCGTCGAGCACGACATCGGGGCCGTGCTCGACGTCGTCGCCGCCGCTTATCCCACGGCCCCGCGGCTGCTGCTCGGGCACAGCCTGGGCGGCCAGCTGGGACTGGTGCACTGCGGGCTGTTCCAGCCACCGCACCTCGACGGCGTCGTGCTCGTCGCCAGCGGCTCCGCCTGGTACCGGGCACTGGGACGGAACGGGGCGCGGTGGCTGGTGCGCAGCCAGCTCAGCGCCGCCGGGGCCGGCATGCTCGGGTACTGGCCGGGGGACCGATTCGGGTTCGGCGGGCGGCAGACGGCGCGGCTCATGCGGGACTGGGCGCGCCAGATGCGCACCGGCCGCTACACCGTGCCCGGGGCGCGGGCGGACTACGAGCGCGCACTGCGGGCGGTGACGCTGCCCGTCCTCGCCGTCGACGTCGAGAACGACACCATGGCGCCGCCGACGGCCGTGGACCACCTGTGTGCCAAGATGCCCGCCGCCCGCATCGAACGCCTCCACTACGCGCGCGCCGACGCGGACGGCCGTCCGCTGGACCACTTCCGCTGGATACGGCACCACGGTGGTCTCGTCGAGCGTATCGGGGCCTGGTCGGCCCGGGTCGCCACCGCCTCCGGCCGGACGGCCTGATGCCGTGCGGGGCGCTGTCTCCGGGCGATGGTCTGGTGCCGGGTGGGACGCTGTCTCCGGGGGACGGTCTGGTGCCGTGCGGGGCGCTGCCCCCGGCGGACGGTCTGGTGCCGGGCGAGCCGTCGCCTCGGGCGGACGACCTGGTGCCGGGCGAGCCGCTGACGTGCGGGGCCGGCTGCTGTTCGACGCCGAGGGAGCCGTCCACGGTGGGGATCTCCGGGATCTCCGCCGGTGGAGGGTGGTCGGGTTTCGAGGAGGCCGGCATGCGGGCGGAGCCCCGGACACGGGCGGCGCCGGCGTCTTCGAGGTCCGCTGCCGGATGCGCGCCCCGGCCTCCCGATGTCCCCGCCCCAAGTGCTGCACGGCCACCGGCCGGTGACGGCCTGTTGGTAACCGCGATCGACATGAGCCGCTGACCCCCGTCCGCGTCGACCCGCCGTACCGGAGGATCCCCCGATGCACACCGAGCCCTCGCACGACCCTGGCACCGTACCCGCCCTGCTGGCCCGCAGCGCCGCCGCATACCCCGATCGTCCGGCCCTGCGGCTGGACGCCGGCGAGCTGACGTTCGCCGAGTTGGACGACCTCAGCTCCCGTGCCGCCGCCCAGCTCCGCGCCCTGGGCACGGCACCGGGGGACCGCGTCGCCGTCCTTCTGCCGAACAGCCTCGTCTTCGCGGTGCTGTACTACGGCATCCTGCGCGCCGGGGCGATCGTCGTGCCCCTCAACCCCTTGCTGAAATCCGGGGAGGTAGAACACTGCCTGAACGATGCCGAAGCCGCCCTGCTCTTCGCCTGGCACCAGGGCGCGGAGGCGGCGGTGGAAGGCGCCCGCCGGGCCGGCACCCCGCACCTCGTGGTCGAACCGGAGGCCTTCCTCGACGGTTTGCGGAGCCATCGTCCGCCGGCGCGCGACGAGCCGCGCTCGCCCGGCGACTCCGCCGTCGTCCTCTACACCTCCGGAACCACCGGCAGCCCCAAGGGCGCCGAACTCACCCACCACAACCTGCGCCGCAACATCGACGAGGGTGCGCGCGTGCTCCGCCTGGGCCCCGCCGACGTCATCTTCGGAGGACTGCCGCTCTTCCACTCCTTCGGACAGGTCATGGGGCTGAACTGCGCGGTGTCGGTGGGCGCCTGCCTCACCCTGCTGCCCCGCTTCACACCTGCGGACGCCTTCTCCGTGATCGAACGGGACCGGGTGACGGTCTTCCTGGGCGTCCCGACGATGTACACGCTGATGCTGCGGCTGGCGCAGAGCCCCGAGTCCGAGCCGTACGACCTCTCCACCTTGCGTGTCGGCCTGTGCGGCGGCTCCCCGCTGCCCGTGGAGGTGCTGCACGCGTTCGAGAAGACGTTCGCCTGCGCCGTACTGGAGGGGTACGGGCTCTCGGAGTCGTCGCCACTCGCCTGCGTGAACCGCATCGACCGCGAGCGTGTCGCGGGCACGATCGGCATTCCCATCGACGGCGTCGAGATGCGCGTCGTCGACCGGGAGGGCAGGGAACTGCCCGACGGCGAGGTGGGCGAGATCGTCATCCGTGGGCACAACGTCATGCGGGGCTACTGGCACCGTCCGCAGGCGACCGCCGAGGCGATACGGGACGGCTGGCTGCACACCGGTGACCTCGGTACCCGGGACGCCCGGGGGGACTTCCGCATCGTGGACCGCATCAAGGACCTCATCATCCGCGGCGGGTACAACGTCTATCCGCGTGAGGTGGAAGAGGTCCTCTACACCCATCCGGCGGTCGCGGAGGCAGCCGTCATCGGGGTACCGCACGAAGTCCACGGCCAGGAGGTCGCCGCCGCCGTGGTGCTGCGCGCCGGGATGTCCGCCACGCCGGACGAACTGCTCGGCTACGTCCGTGAGCGGGTCGCACCCTTCAAGTACCCGCGCATCGTGTGGATCACCGACAGCCTGCCGAAGGGCCCCACCGGCAAGATCCTCAAGCGCGAGATCGCCCGGCCCGGGCCGGACGTCGACTGAGACCCTTACACCGCCCAACTGCGCACCGCTCGCCGTACCGGCCGCCGCCCCCTGTACGACGCGGCTGCGCACCAGCCGACCGCGCCAACGGGCGTGCGCACCGGGCTGCCACCGGCAGCGCACCGGCTACTCAGGATGCTCCCGCTACGCACCGCCGGGACGACCAGCACCCGCACAGCCAGCATCCGCGCGAGCCCACCGGGTTCACGGTGCACCACACTCACGACCACGGCCTACGCGCAGGTCCACGCTGCGACGGAACGTGAGGGCGTGGTGTTACGCGGCCCGCCACCAGCGCCGTCCGACCTGCCGATCCCTCACCCAGCGCAGGAAATCGCCCCCTGACGGATCGGACCACCGGTCACCGACACTCGGACCTCGGTCCACAGGACGCAGCGGGTTGCAAGACGAGGTCAGAACCTGTTCCGGCTCGCAGGGGCGTTATCGGTTACGTCGCCACGTGGTGATCCCATTGCTGATGAAGAGGACGATGCCGAGGGTGCCAAGGCCCACCCCGGCGTAGCCGACGAGCTCTCCCCGGGCTTCGTTCTTCTTCTCCTCCTCGTAACTGAGGGTTTCGCCGCCGCTCGCGCTCGCGCACCACTGACCGGGTCTCATCGGGCTGCCGTCGCACTCGACGGCGTCACCATTCAGGAGTGCCTCGGCGTTGATGAAGAACATGGCCAGGCCGACGATGACCAGAGCACCGGCCAGGACCCTGAGCCATGGATGAGCCGTCATCCCACCCACCCCGCAGACGCATACGGACTGCCACGAACCCTACCGATGACGACCGTCATGTATCTGGAGAACCCGACTCACCGCACCCGAGGGGCAGTTCGGTGCAACTCGTCATCCCCCACCGTCCATCAGCCGACCCCACACCGCAGCCGACAGGAAAGGCCCGCGAGCGAGCCCCTGCCGCGAGGGCCGGGCCGTACGCTCACCCGGCGGGTTCGATGCGGAGGACGGCGACCGCGTCCAGGATGTCGACGACCTCCAGGCTCATGGCGTCGTTGATGGTCGCGGCGGGTCCCTCGTCGCAGCTGAACCTGACACCGCCTCCGCCCTGCGACGAGACGCCGCCGCCACCGGAACAGCCCGAGATGCTGTAACCCGACCCTGTCAGCTGGGCGACCATGTCCACCTTTCCGCCGGCGATCGCCGTCACCTTGATCGGGCCGAGGCCGTACCTTTCCGGAACTGTCACGGCGTCTCCCACGGCGACCTTGATTTCGCACGTCCCGTCAGCACACGGTCCGGTCGGCGAGGGCGACGGCGTGGCCGTCCGGGAGGGACCGGACACCGACCTGGATCCGGACCCGCTGCGCTGGCCCTCGGCGGGGGACCGGTTCGAAGAATCCGAGGAACACGACACGAGAAAGGCGAACATGCAGGAGACGACAACGGCGGCGGCGGCGGATGACGTTCTTCTACGCATCATGATTGCCATTGAACCGCCGCCACCCGCTGTCCGGGCAGTGCGCCTCAGACGTCCCGGGGGACGTTCGGCCATTGCGGCAGGGCGGATTTTCACACACTTCGGCGTTCTGGTTGGGGCGCTTCCGTAGCTGTCTCGTCGGAACCATCCCGCAGGCGCGGGGAGCACATGTTGGTGTGGATGCCATTGTGCGTGATGTGTCGCCTTTCCGAGACGGCAGAGCAGCGGTGGCCGACGTGACTCAAATACGCACCCCAACGCGTGGCATGTGCATGTTGGCTGTAAGCAAGCTACTTCTGGCCCAGGGCCGACGCCTAGCCTGACCTGCCAGCGAAGGGCCTACCAATGGCCCCGGCGAAGAGGCCGGGGCCGTCAAAGCTTCGTTCGAAGGAGGGGAAAACGATGGTCTTACAGGGACGTGCCGGCGTAAGCGCAGTAGCGGCGGCGCTCATCGGCGGCTTCGTGGCCTTCGCGCCTGCGGCTCACGCCTCGGTGGCGTCATCGTCCTCGGTGGCGGCGTGCTACGACACCGCGCACTCCTACTCCAAGCCCGATGGGAACCAGTATTACCCCACCCCGGGCAACCACCTGACGACCACGAGCGCCTGCTCAGACATCAACATCAAGCCCAACACGGACCGCTACGTCGCCGTGTGCTTCAGCCCCAGTTCCGGCTCGGACTACTGTCAGTCGTCCTACACCCTCGCCCATGGGGGGCAGTGGAACACGATCGCCACCGACGTGGTGGACGGCACCAAGTTCTACTTCGAATTCCGCTCGACCGCGCTGTCCAACGGGTCCTGGGCCGCCTGACCCGAAACACCGTCCCCGGACACGCGCACGTGGCCCCGTTCCTGGTCGCAGAGCGACGGGGCCGCAGGACAGCAGCAATCACCCGCACCCGCGCGCCATGTCTCCCCGTGGCCGGTGCGCGTGGCACGTGTGGGCGGTGGAGGCCGGCTCTACGATCGAAGGCCCGACGGCGACCATGCTGCGGGGGTGTCCTGCGTGAACGCGTGGGCGCCGCCGCCCAGGGCGCCGGTGCGGCGGCCGGGGATGACCGTGACCTGCCCGGCGTGCCGCTTGCCCGTGTCCAACGGGCCGGGTGGCGCCACCGGCCGGAGGCGTCGCGGGAGGCGTCGACGCCGACTTCCACCACCAGCTCGGGTTCCACCAGCGTGACGCTCAGCGTCTCACGGCTGCCGCACCCGGCGGAGAACGGTCAGCCCGTCCAGGGATGCCCGCGCCGCGCCGCAGCGAGCAGGCTGGCGACCGCAGCGCCTGCGACCCGGGCGAGGGTGGTCGTGCGGCCGATACGACCTCGGCCAGGGGAGCGCTACGCGCACCGGTGACCCGTTCACCGGCGATGGACATTGCCCCCGTCAGACCGGCCGCCCGCTGTGGGCCGAATGGTCGGGGCGGGGGTGCTCTGTGCAACGCCTTCTTCCTGGCCGGGGCACGGGTCACACGTGTGAGGGCGTGGATCAGGCGGTGGGCAGTTGTGCGATCAGGGCCGACAGCGAGTCGTGTTCCTGGGGGGTCAGGTCGGTCAGCGGGGGCCGGACCGGGCCGGCACCCTGACCGGTCGCCGTCATGCCGGCCTTGACGATGCTGACCGCGTACCCGGCCTGGCGGTTACGGATGTCGGTGTACGGGAGGACGAAGTCCGAGAGCATCTTCGTGACGTCGGCCTGCCGCTGCTCGCGAACGGCGGCGTAGAAGGCGAGGGCGAAGTCCGGAAGGAAGTTGAAGATGGCCGAGGAGTAGGTCGTCACGCCCAGTTGGAGGTAGGGCAGGGCGAAGGTCTCCGCGGTGGGCAGGCCACCGATGTACGTGAGGCGGTCGCCCAGCCGCGCGTGGATGCGGGTGACGGTGTCGATGTCGCCGACACCGTCCTTGTACCCGATCAGGTTGGGGCAGGTGTCCGCGAGGCGGGCGACGGTGTCGGCACTGTAGACGGCGTTGGCGCGGCTGTAGATGACGACGCCGAGGGACGTGGCACGGCAGACCGCCTCGACGTGCCGGGCCAGGCCCTCCTGCCCGGCTTCGGTGAGGTACGGCGGGAAGAGCAGGATGCCGTCGGCGCCGGCTCGTTCGGCCGCGGCGGCGAACTCGACGGCCGTGGCGGTGCCGTACCCGGCGGGGGCCAGGATCGGGGTGCCGTCCGGCGCGCTGTCGGCCGCGGCGGTCACGACGCGTTCCACCTCGGTGGGGGTGAGGGAGAAGAACTCGCCCGTGCCACCGGCGGCGAAGAGCCCGCCGACGTCGTACTTGGACAGCCGTACGACGTGCTCGCGGTAGGCCGCCTCGTCGAAGGACAGGTCGTCACGGAAGTGGGTCACGGGGAAGGACAGCAGTCCGGAGCCGATACGGCGGCCGAGCTCTGCGGGCGTGAAGGACGACATGGGAATGCTCCTGAAAGTCGTGTGCGAGGGGGCGGCGCGGTGGTGTGCCGCCGGCCGTCGACGAGCGGGTAGGGAGTGCGGCGCGGGCGGCGCGGCTGTCGTTTCGGCGTCGCCCGCGCCGGCTCTCGGCGCCCGGATTCAGGGGCGGGCGCCCGCTTCGTAGGTGGCGGTGGTCCAGGCGCGGGCCTGGTCCGTCAGCGTGACGCCGAGTCCGGGACGGGCGGAGAGGTGCATACGGCCGTCGCGGATGGTGGTGCGCTCGTTGAAGAGGGGCTCCAGCCAGTCGAAGTGCTCCACCCAGGGCTCGATCGGATAGGCGGCAGCGAGGTGGAGGTGGATCTCCATGGCGAAGTGCGGCGCGAGCTGGACGTGGTGCTGTTCGGCCAGCGCGGCGAGCTTGAGGAACTGGGTGATGCCGCCGATGCGAGGGGCGTCCGGCTGGATGACATCGGCGGCCCGGTGGCGAATCAGTTCGGCGTGTTCGGCGACGCTGGACAGCATCTCGCCGGTGGCCACGGGGGTGTCCAGGGAGGCGGCCAGCGCAGCGTGGCCCTGGACGTCGTAGGCGTCGAGGGGTTCTTCGATCCAGACCAGGCCGAACTCCTCCAGGGCGCGGCCCATGCGCTGGGCGGTGGCCCGGTCCCACTGCTGGTTGGCGTCGACCATGAGAGCGGTGTCGTCACCGACTCGCTCGCGCACGGCGGTCAGGCGGGCGAGGTCGTACCGGCTGTCGGGGTGCCCGACTTTAATCTTGATGCCGCCGATGCCGTTGCCGAGGGAAGCGGCCGCATTGTCCACGACCTGGTCGGTCGGGACGTGCAGGAAGCCTCCTGAGGTGTTGTAACAGCGGACCGAATCGCGGTGCGCGCCAAGGAGTTTCGCCAGTGGCAGTCCGGCCCGCTTGGCCTTCAGGTCCCACAGGGCCACGTCGAACGCGGCGATCGCCTGGGTGGCGAGGCCACTGCGTCCCACCGAGGCGCCGGCCCAGACCAGCTTGGTCCAGATTCTGCCGATGTCGCTGGGGTCCTCACCGACCACGTGCTCGGCGATCTCCCTGGCATGGGCGAACTGGCCCGGCCCGCCGGCTCGCTTCGAGTAGCTGAATCCGATTCCCTCATGGCCCTGTTCCGTGGCGATCTCCACGAAGAGGACCGCCACCTCCGTCATCGGCTTCTGCCGGCCGGTGAACACCTTCGCGTCACTGATCGGCGCGGCCAGCGGGAGGGCCACCGAGGACAGGCGCAGCCATGTGATCCGGTCGAGCGTCGCCTCTCCCGCGCTGTGCCCGGGCACGCCATCCGGCGTCGTGTCCATCGTGCTCACCACTTCACATCCTGGAGTTCGCGGGGGAGCGGTTGGCTCTTACACCCCGAGGCCGGTCGGCAGGGGCGTCCCCTGCGTCCGTCTGGAGGTGACGCTACGGTTACCAATGATTCACGTCCAACATAGTTTTTGGATCCTGCAATACCCGGAGAGCATCAATGTTCACGCTGGCCCAGCTGACGAGCTTCGTAGCGGTCGCAGAAGAACTGCATTTCACCCGTGCCGCGGAACGCCTGAACATGACACAGCCACCGCTGAGCCGACAGATCCAGTTGCTCGAGACCGACCTGGGTGTCCAGTTGCTCGACCGGACCAACCGCACGGTGAGACTCACCCCGGCCGGCCGGGCCTTTCTGACCGAAGCGCGCCGCATCCTGCACCAGTCCGAGCACGCCGCACTCGCCGTACGCCGCGTCTCCTCCGGGGAGGCGGGGGCGATCGCTGTCGGCTTCACAGCGGCCAGCGCCTACTCCGCACTCGGCAGCCTCCTGCAGACCTCGCAGGTGGCACTGCCGGGCGTCGAGATCCTCCTGCGGGAACTCGTCACCCGAGACCAGCTCAAGGCGCTCGGCGAAGGCTCACTCGACCTGGGGCTGGCCCGTCCGTCGGCCACGGGACCGGATCTCGTTTCCCGCCCAGCGGTGCGGGAGGGCCTGGTGGCGGCGCTGCCCGCCGGGCACCCGCTGGCCGCCGACACGGGACCGATGCGCATCGAGGACTTCACCGGTGAGGACTTCCTGATGTACTCGCCCATCGAGGCGCGCTACTTCCACGAGCTGCTGGTCAGCGTCTTCCGCTTCGCGGGGGTACGGCCGGTGTTCACCCAGTACCTCACTCAGGTGCACAGCATGCTGGCCCTGGTGAACGGCGGCTGGGGCATTGCCCTCGTCCCCGAGGGCGCGGTCCGTATGCGCTACGGCGGCATCGTCTTCCGACCGGTGGACCTGCCGGACCCGCAACCGGTCGAACTGAACTACGTGTGGCGGGAAAGCAACGACAACCCGGCGCTCAAGGCACTTCTGCAGCACCTGTGACGCCTGCGCAAGCTCAGCGACGATCGCTGGGCGCGCCCATGCCGGGAGGCTGCCATACAGAGAAGGTATGGCAGCCAACAAAATTCGACTTAGACGCGAATCGAAACCGTCTCTACGGTCAACTCAGCCACCCGTTCTGTGGCTCGGACCGCATGCGGCACCGCTGCCGCGTTCCCCAGGTCTAGGAGATTGACCATGCCTGCTCCCGTCCGGCAGGACGAGCCGCGCCGATCAGGCAACCCGGTGGTGTCGTCGGCCGCCGAACCGTGAGCCGGTAGGCACCGGCCGTCTCCCACGCCGCAGAACCCGGAGTGCTGTCGGCGTCTGCCTCGTCGCCCACCCCACCCGGTACTCCGGGATGCCATCCCAGCCAAACCCCCGTGCCCCCGGCCGGCTGGCTCCAGTCCGCATCACAGCCGTGCCCGCGCCCCGTGCCCGCGAGGCCCGGCTGCTCCACTCCACAGTTCAAAGGGGAGCTGACATGCCACTCGTCGTAGTCGCCATCAGTGTTCTGGTTCTGCTGCTGCTCATGACCAGATGGAAACTGAACGGCTTCGCGGCCCTGTTGCTGGTAGCGGTCGGCGTCGCCGTGGTGCAGGGGATCCCGGTGAAGGACATCCCGGATGTCCTCTCGGACGGCATCGGGGGGCAGATCGGTGACACGATGCTCACCATCGGGCTCGGCGCCATGGTCGGCCGCGTCATGGGAGACTCCGGCGCCGCCCAGCGTATCGCCGGCAAGCTCCTCGACGCGTTCGGGCCACGCTGGGTGCAGGTCGCCATGGTGGTCACCTCCATGCTCATCGGCGTGACCATGTTCTACGAAGTGGCCTTCATCATCATCGTGCCCATCGCGTTCACCCTGGTCAGGGTGACCGGCGCGAAGCTGCTGTGGGTGGGGCTGCCGATGTCGATCGCCCTGTCCACGATGCACAGCTTCCTGCCGCCCCACCCCGGGCCCACCGCCGTCGCCGCGACCTTCCACGCCTCAGTCGGACTGACCCTCTTCTACGGCCTGTTCATCGCGGTCCCGGTCGGCGCGCTCATCGCGCTGCTCTGGCCCCGCCTGCCGTTCATCAAGGCGATGAACCCCACCATCCCCACGGGCCTGGTGAGCGAACGCGAGTTCACCGACGAGGAGATGCCGGGCCTCGGCTGGTCGCTGTCCGTGGCTCTCTTCCCCGTCGTCCTCATCGCCGGTGCCGCGGTGACCGACATGGCCGTCTCCGGCGAGAGCCCCCTGCTGCACACGGTCGCGTTCATCGGCTCGGCGCCGATCGCGCTGCTCCTGACCCTGGTCCTGGCGATCTGGGCGTTCGGACCGAGGATCGGCCGCAGCATGTCCGATGTCAGCGGTTCGTGCACCTCGGCAGCCCAGGCGATGGCCATGATCCTGTTGGTGATCGGCGCGGGAGGCGCCTTCAAGAACGTCCTCGTCGAAGGCGGCATCTCCGACTACATCAAGGACGTCACCCACTCCTGGTCCATATCTCCCCTCGTCCTCGCCTGGCTGATCGCCGTCATCCTGCGGGTGGCGCTCGGCTCGGCGACCGTCGCCGTCGTCACGGCCTCCGGGGTGGTCCTGCCGCTGCTCGCCGGAAGCGGCGCCGGCCCCGAGATGATGGTGCTCGCCGTCTCCTGTGGATCGATCGCCTTCTCGCACGTCAACGACCCCGGCTTCTGGCTGTTCAAGGAGTACTTCAACCTCTCGGTCGTGCAGGCCATCAAGGTCCGTACGACGTACACCACGGTGCTGGCCGTCCTCGGTCTCGGCGGAGTCCTGGCCGTCCAATGGGCCATCACCACCCTCGGCCTGTGACACCAGGACCTCACCGCCGCCTGCCCCCACCCCTGCACAAGGAAATCGACAAGAGCATGAGCACGCAGCAGCCGACCATCACCGCGTTCGCCGTCTACCCCGTAGCGGGCCGCGACTGCATGGAGCTGAACCTTTCCGGCGCCCACGGCCCCTACTTCACCCGCAACATCGTCGTCCTGACCGACTCCGAGGGCCGTACGGGTCTGGGGGAGGTGCCAGGCGGAGAGAAGATCACCCAGACCCTGCGCGACGCCGAGTCCCTCGTGACAGGGGCGAGGGTCGGCGACTACAAGCGGGTCCTGCGCGAGATCCAGCACCGTTTCGCCGACCGCGACGCCGGCGGACGCGGCGCCCAGACCTTCGACCTGCGCACCACCGTGCACGCCGTCACCGCGGTCGAGTCGGCGCTCCTGGACCTTCTTGGCCAGCACCTCGACGTGCCCGTCGCGGCCCTCCTCGGAGACGGCCAGCAGCGCGACACCGTACGAGTCCTGGGCTACCTCTTCTACGTCGGCGACCCCGACCGCACCGATCTGGACTACGTCCGCGCACCCGACGCGACGGTCGACTGGTACCGCATCCGCCACGAGGAGGCACTGACCCCCGAGGCGATCGTCCGTCAGGCCGAGGCCACCTACGACCTGTACGGCTTCCGCGACTTCAAACTCAAGGGCGGCGTCCTCGACGGCGCGGAGGAGGTCAAGGCCGTACGCGCGCTCAAGGAGCGTTTCCCGCAGGCGAGGATCACCCTCGACCCCAATGGCGCGTGGTCGCTGCGCGAGGCCATCGAGCTCTGCGAGCCTCTGGTCGGGACCCTCGCCTACGCCGAGGACCCGTGCGGAGCGGAAGGCGGCTATTCCGGCCGTGAGGTTCTCGCCGAATTCCGTCGCGCGACCGGGCTTCCCACTGCGACCAACATGATCGCCACGGACTGGCGACAGCTGACCCATGCCATCTCCCTCCAGTCGGTCTCCATCCCCCTGGCCGATCCGCACTTCTGGACCATGCAGGGCTCGGTCCGGGTCGCCCAGCTCTGCAACGCGATGGGCCTGACCTGGGGCTGCCACTCCAACAACCACTTCGACATCTCCCTGGCGATGGTCACGCACTGCGGAGCCGCCGCGCCCGGCGCGTACAACGCCCTGGACACGCACTGGATATGGCAGGAGGGCCTGGAGCGGCTCACCGTGACCCCGCCCCGCATAGTCGACGGCGAGATCGCAGTGCCCGATGCCCCCGGCCTCGGCGTCCAGCTCGACATGAACCGCCTCCTTGCCGCCCACGAGCTGTACAAGGAGAAGGCACTCGGCGCCCGGGACGACTCGCTCGCGATGCAGTACCTGGTTGACGGCTGGAAGTTCGACGCCAAGCGGCCCTGCCTGGTCCGGTAGCCCCGTGACATCGGTCATCGTCAGGACGCACCGACCGGATCGCCGTGGTGCCGGGAGCTGGTACCCGGATCTCTGCTCCACGAGGCCAACACGCGGGTGGGAAGCGCGTTCAGCCTGGCGGACACGACGGGTGCCTACGCCGGCGCCGGGATGGCGGCCGCGCTGGGGGCGCTCCGCGCGTTCTCACTGGACGCGCTGTCGGACCACCCGTCGTCACCAGGAAAGTGCCTCCGGCGCGCAGCGACTCGCGGGCGCCGTACACGAGACCGCCGAGCCGCCGGGCGGCCTTCACCAGATCCGGGACCGCTGAAATGCAGCGTCCCGGTGGTACGGGGGATACCACCGGGACGGCGACATCCAGCGTATGCAGCGCTGTCCACCCGTGCGGGGAACGCGGGAAGTGTCCGGACGCGGTCGTCCGGGCCGGCCGCAGCCTGGGCGGGCGGCTGCCCGGGCCGACGTGGTCCACCGGATCACACCGCATCCGACTCGTGGACGGATGATCGAATGACGCAGCCCTGGTCGGGGTAGAACGGACGAGGGCGTCTTCCCGCAGCGGAAGATGCCGCTAATCACCCCAGCCGGCAACCCCGGCGAGATCGAAGGACGCAGTATGGCCAGCGGCACCGTGAAGTGGTTCAACTCCGAGAAGGGCTTCGGTTTCATCGCCCAGGACGGCGGCGGACCGGACGTCTTCGCCCACTACTCCAACATCGCCGGCAACGGCTACCGCGAGCTGGTGGAGGGCGAGACGGTCACGTTCGACGTCACCCAGGGCCAGAAGGGCCCCCAGGCCGAGAACATCGTCCGCGGCTGACGTCCCCGCTGGCGTACGAAGCAGGGGGCCCGGCATCAGCCGGGCCCCCGACGCGTTCTTCCGCCCCAAGGGGTGCCATCGAGTCAGGCGAACCCGGGGCAGAGGACTGCCACGCGGACAGGCAGCCCCCGCAGTCGTCGCTGGTCAGGTGGAGTTCGCGCGCCGTGTGTGCGGGATCGTCGCAGGTACCCCGGTGCCGGACAGCCGCAGCCACAATGCCTACGAGGGCGGGCCCAGCCCCTCGAAGGGGTCGAACCCGAGCTGCTCGATCACTCGCCGACGGGTGGCTTCTGGGCCGCACTGCTGGCCGGCCGGGTGGAGGAGGTTCGGTCTGTAGGACATGGCCTTCGGCGGGGTAGCCGCTGCTGTGATCGACACAAGGCGCTGACGGCGTCCGCTTCGCGGGAAAGGAGAGAGGGCGCATGGCTACCGGCGCGGACTCGGCGAGGATCACGGCGAAGGTCCAAGGCAAGGACATCACCTTGGACGGCCCCCTGACGAAGGACGAGATCCGGAGCAGGATCTGGTGGTGGCAGATCGCCGACCCCAGGACTTCCAAAGAACGGCAAGAGGGTCAGCACGAGCACGACGGCTCACACAAGGACGTGATCACGACGCTGGGCGGGTACTACGAGGTCCCCCCCGACCCCCGTACTCCTGAAGCCGAGAGGCTGGTGGATCTGGTGTACGACGAGCTCAACCCGGACGAGTGACACAGCTCAGCACAGACAGAGCCGGGATCCACGTCTCCGCCGTGACGGGGTGCCCCTCAGCAGAAGGCGGCAGGAAAAAGGGCATACGGTGATCAGGTGGGGGCAGACGACTCCCTGGGGTACGCACCCACCGATCCCTGCCGTGCAGCCACCCGGCGGCACGCTGACGGACGCCGCGGGCCTGCGAAACGGCTCCCCGGCCCGCCCTTCAAGGAGGTTGTCGCTGTGTTGCTGCCTGTGGAGAAGGAACTACGTGCGGTATTGGCACGCTTCGCCGACGCGCGCTTTCGCCATGACCTGCAGCCCACCGGTCACTCCAGCCGAGAGCTGGAGGACGCCTCCTACACACTGTGCGTCATGACCGGCACCCAGTCGGTGGACCAGGCCCTCATCGCCGCCGACGCCCTTCTGGAACGGCTGCGAGCGGACCGCACCGCGGCCACCGAGGCGACGCAGACTCTGGCCGCCTGATGCCAGGCCTCGGCGCAGTCTCGGCGCCCCACCGGCACGCAAGCGCGCCGTAGCCTCCGGCACGGTACGGCGTCGGGCGTCGGGGGTGGCCTCGGGGCCGGCTCACCCTGACGTCAGACCCCGGGGTGAACCGGCGAAAATCCTGCTGACGCAGCGAGTTGGTGGCGCTGGAGTGCTGGCCCGCATCTCACCAGGGCGCTCGGCCGCAGGACGAGGGGGCGGACCAGTGTCCGTGGGAGTCGGCGTGCGGGCCGTACGCCGGCTACGGCTCTCCGCACGGTGCCATGACGTACACGCGGGGCCGGGTGGTCGCGGCCGAGCTACGCGCACGCCCAGACGGTCGCTCGGCTGTAAGAACAGGCGATGTACGGGCGCGGAGGCATACCGCCAGTTCGAGCGGGGGCGGCTGCCCGCCGGCCCAGGAGTCGACGCTCTGCTGGCCCGGCGAAGGCAGTCACCGACGGACAGATCGAGCTAGGTGGGCACCGACGAGCAACACCCGGTCCTCCAACGGCAGCGACCATGGACGCCCCCGGCGCAGCACTTCGGGTCCCTCGCGTCACCGTCGCTGCGGTGGCCCAGAGGCGGACGTCTCCGGCTGGCTTGTCCATTCGCCCCGGCCTGCGCGAACGCAGCGACGAGGCACGGGCGCACCAGACGCGCAGGGCCACCGGGACCGGGACAGCGGACGGAACGTCGAACAGGGGGCTCCGGCAGCGAGTCACCGAGCTTGAGGACGACCTCGCCGCGGCCCGCACCAGCCTCAACTACCAGAGCCAGCGGTCGAGGAACCCGGCCCAGATGAACCGACTCACTCGGTGAGGGCTGCCGTGTCGAGGATGCCACCTTCGGGCTTCTGTGCCGCTGGGGCCTTGCCGAAGTCGCGGAACTGAGTGGTGCCCTCGCCGTGGGCGGTGGAGCTGTCCAGGCGGAGGATGTACGGCGTGCCCTTGGTGGCGACGTACGCCGTGACCTGCTGCTTATCGTTCCTCTCCCGCAGGGCGATGGCGGGTGTGCCATCGATGGTTGTGCTCTCGCCGCGGGTCGCGTTCGAGCGCACATGCCTGTCGCCGAGCACCTTCTCCAGCTTGCAGAAGTGCACGACTTCCTTCAGGACCATGTCGAGCGGACGGTCCCGCCGGTGGTCTCGTCGGGCATCTGCCCCGACATCCGCAACGACGGGGCGTCGGTCGTGGCTATGGCGGCCCGGTCGAGGATCTGCCCGCCGGGCAGTCCGGCGAACGGTCCCTTCGGTCTGGCGTCTGTCTTGCCCCCTCCGGTAGGCAGCCGGTGAGGCTGAGCGCGGCAAGGGCGGTGCGGCGCATACGAGTTCCCGGTGTCGCAGATCGGCCCCAGGCCCGCGCCCACGGAGATGCTGTGCTGCCGCCCCTGTCCACTACTCGGTGATACGGTATAGCAGTACTCGGTACCACCAGGTACCGGTACGACTGAGGAGCATCCGCGATGGACGACCTGACGGAGATGCTGAAGGGCACGCTCGAAGGGTGCGTGCTCGAAATCATCGGGAGCGAGGAAACCTACGGGTACGCCATCACCCGTCAGCTGAACGAGCTCGGCTTCACCGACGTCATCGAGGGGACGGTGTACACGATCTTGCTGCGACTGGAGAGGAACGGACTCGTCCAGGTGACCAAACGACCATCCGAGGTCGGTCCGCCGCGCAAGTTCTACGCGCTCAATGACGCCGGACGCGAAGAACTCGCGAAGTTCTGGGCGAAATGGCAGTACGTCTCATCACGCATCGACAGGCTCAAGGAGGGCGGGCGATGAACTTCTGGGAGACCGTCACAGGCAGCGACATCACCAGGGATTGGGAGGCCTTCGAAGCCCGGGCCGAGGCCCTGCCGGACGACTACCGGGCGGCGTGGGGACAGATCAAGGGCCACCTCTTCCCCCATGCGGACTTCACCGGCCGCAGTCTGACGCCGATCCTCGACGCCGCCCTGGGGCTGCTCGAAGAAGCAGCGGCGGACGGGCAGAGCGTCCACGAGGTGCTCGGCGACGACATCCGGGGCTTTTGCACGGCGTTGGTCGGTGGAGAAGGGGCTCGAACCTATCGCGACCGGTGGCGCGAGCAGTTGAACAGGAACGTCGCAAGGAAATTGAGCCGGCTGGGAGACTGACATGAGCATCCAGGACATCATCGAGGGCAAGAAACAGTGGCGGGCGCACGTGGCTCGGGTCAAGGCACTCCCGCCGGACTACCAGATCGTCTACAAGGAGATGCAGAGGTACCTGTTCAAGGTCGGACCGATCAACCTGCCTGACGGGCCCCTGCTCCCCGGGATCGTCGACTTCTTCGAGGAGGGCGCCGCCGCGGGCAGGGGAGTCTTGGAACTCATCGGCACCGACGTCGCCGCGTTCTGCGACGACCTGGTCAAGGACTCTCCCACCTATGCGGACGTCTACCAGGAATCCGTAAGCGGGGAACCCGGCACGGCCGAGAAGTGACACTCGCGGAAACCCACGGCTGATCCACACCAGTCACCAGGTCATCATGACGGCACCAATTGGTTGCCGCATCAGTCATGGTCCGCCCCGGTGAGAGGGCTCGTGGCAGCGAGCCGGCCCGACTGGTGGGCGCTTCGCCGGTGCGGGCGGGTGACGAGGAGCGCCGCTGGTGCCGCTGGAGGGCACGCTCGCCGTCATACGGACGCGCGACGCGATCCGTGCCCGCGTCGGCGTCCGCTACCCGGGTGAGGGGGCCGCAACGGAGTCCGCCCCGGCCGAGGGTCATGTGCTGGGCGCTCCTGCTTCACCGGGGCTCAGGCCGGCGTATGGGCCCGCTGCCGCACCGGGGTTCAGGCCGGCTTGAGTCCTGGGGCGCCGGCTTCCGTGACGAAGGAGGCCGCGGTCGTGACGGGTGCGCCCGGCCTGGTGACGTACGGGACGGTCTTGAAGTCGGCGCGGGCCGTGTCCTGTCCGAGCGTCACGGTCACGTAGCCGCGCCGTCCGTTGTAGAACTTCATGTGCGGGTTGGCCGCCAGGTAGGTGGCCCAGTTGCTGGGCCGGTCCGTCCCGTCGCGCCCGCTGGTGATCGACGTGGTGACGATCTCCGTGCCCACGGTCCGGGAACCGGGGTCGCCGAAGTCGCGCTTGATGTCGAACGCGTAGTGCACGTGCACGTCGCCGGTGAGGACCATGAGGTTCTCCACACCGGCGGCCTCGGCCCCCGCCAGGATCCGTTCGCGGGAGGCCGGGTAGCCGTCCCAGGAGTCCATGGAGACCTTGGACGGCGTAGCGGTGGTGTTGTACCGCTGGGAGAAGGTGACCTGCTGCGGTACGACGTTCCACAGCGCCCGCGAGGCGCGCCAGCCGTCGATCAGCCACCGCTCCTGCGTGGCGCCGGTGAGCGTGCGCGCCGGGTCCTCGGACTCGGGGCCGGGATACTGCCAGCCGTCGCCGTAGGCCTGGTCCGAGCGGTACTGGCGGGTGTCCAGGACGTCGAACTGGGCGAGCCGGCCCCAGTGCAGGCGGCGGTAGAGACGCATGTCGGAGCCGGTGGGCAGCTGGGGCCGGCGCAGCGGCTGGTTCTCCCAGTAGGCGCGGTAGGCGGAGGCGCGGCGCAGCAGGAACTCCTCGGAGGAGCCGTCGTCCTCCGGGGTGTCGTCGGCGTAGTTGTTCTCCGTCTCGTGGTCGTCCCAGGTGACGACGAAGGGGTGCGCGGCGTGCGCGGCCATCAGGTCCGGGTCCGACTTGAACAGGGCGTAGCGCAGCCGGTAGTCCTCCAGCGTCACCGTCTCGCGGTTGTAGTGGGCCGGGAGGGTGCGGTCGGTGTAGTTTCGGTCGTTGCCGGTGGCGTTGACGGCGTACTCGTACAGGTAGTCGCCCAGGTGGAAGACGACGTCCACGTCGTCCTCGGCGAGGTGGCGGTAGGCGGTGTAGTAGCCGTCGGCGTAGGCCTGGCAGGAGACGGCGCCCAGGGTGAGCGCGGCGGGGCGGGTGCCGGGCAGCGGGGCGGTGCGGGTGCGGCCGGTGGGGCTCAGCCAGGCGCCGGCCCGGAAGCGGTAGAAGAAGACGCGGTCCGCCGGCAGGTGGGGCACCTCGACGTGGACGGTGTGGCTGAACTCGGGGTGGGCGGGGGCGGTGCCGCGCCTGACGATCCGGCGGAAGTTCGCGTCGTGGGCCAGTTCCCAGTGCACGGTGACGCGCTGCGCGGGCAGTCCGCCGTCGGGCTGGTACGGCTGCGGGGCCAGCCGGGTCCACAGCAGGACCGAGTCGGGCAGCGGGTCGCCGGAGGCCACGCCCAGCGTGAAGGGGTCGTCGGTGATTCGCCGGGCGTCGAACTCGGCGGCGGCGGCCGTGCCGGCGGCGGGCAGGTTCACGGCGAACGCGAGCGCGGCGGCGGCGCCGGTGAGGGTGAGGAAGCGGCGCCGGCCGAGGTGCCTGGCGGCGGCGCGCAGTTCGGGGGCGTGCTGGGACGGGCGTGCTGCGGGTGTCATCCGGTCTCTCCCCTGTCGCGGTGGATGCAGGGGGCAGTTGACAGGGCTGTGGCTACCGCGACGGGGCAGGAGCCTGGCAGGCTCATGACGTTCATATGGCGGAAGGTTGTGTTCCGGCACCGAGCGAACCGCCCGCCCTCCCGTGTCGCCGTCGTCACCGGCGCCGGCTCCGGCAGGTCGGTGTCCGATGCCGTCCGCCCGCCCTGCTCCTCCCGCGCCGTCCGGTTGCCCCCGCGGTGCCCGGCCCGGTCCGACGTCGGAGAGGGAGATTGCAGGCTCGGGACACGACGGCGCGGCCGTGCCGATCCGTCAGTGACACGTGTGCCGGAACGGCCGGTCCCCCCTCGCTGACGCCGTATCAGCGAGCCAACAGGACCGCGGCGGCCAGCATGACGAGCACGGAGGCGCCACAGAATGCGAGGTGTGAGCGCGGATACTCGTACCGCTCGCGCGTCACTCCCTTGTTGATCTCATGCGCCCACACCGCGAACAGCTTGCGAGTCGGGTACATGCCGATCGTCAGCCCGATGAGCGCGAACGAGCACAGGACGAGCATGTCTGCCAGAGCGAAGCCGCGCCAGGATCCGAGTGCCACCGCTCCAGTGCCGCACACCACCCAGATGAAGGGATAAACCGTCCAGAATCTCTGGACAGGTATCCATTTCGCCATGGCGGAGCAGTGGACCACAAGGGCAGTGACAGCCAACAGCCACGGCCAATCCGTGGTAACCGACGTGAACACGACTTCCCCCTCAGTCACTTGAACCCACAAAGATTAGCAGCGAGGTGAGAGGAAGCCCGTTGGGCGGAGCGGCCGAGGAGGTCGAGGGCCTCTTGGGGGCCCGGGTCGCGGCGGGAGGCGGCCCGGGCCGCGAACCGTGAGCTGGTCCGGTCCTTGAACCATCGGCTCTGACTTGACCGCGCAACTGGAACGGTGGTGCACAGGCGCCTGCGCGTCCAGCGGCCACGACTCCGAGCCCTCATCCGGCCTGCCCGAAGAGGAACATCACGGGTGCGCTTGGTTCGCAGACGGCCGGCTGCCGGCCGCCAACCTCGGCCGGCCCGCGCTGGTGGCCGAGTCGGCTGCCTGCCCGGCGATCCGCAAGGTACGGGTCGAGTGCCTCACGGCGTGGGCCCAGCTGATGGAATCGCCGGTGGCCGAGCGCCGCCCCGACCGGCCGGTACCGTCGGTGGCCGCTACCGCCGCGATCGGGGCGGTTGTGCGTCTGCCGGCCGCCGCCATCGAGGAGGGCCGGGACCCGTCCTCGATGAGCGGCATCCTGGCCGACAGCGCCTACCGTCTGCCGCCGGCCTGACGGCCCGGCCTCACTTCAGGTGCCGGGCGAAGAACCGGGCTGCGTCCTCCACCTCGAACCACGGGGTACCGCTGTGCCCGCCCAGATTGGCGTGCAGCGTCTTCTCCTTGGTGCCGAAGGTGTCGAACAGGTCCAGGACCGGCTGCCGTTCCATCCCTTCGTCGTCCCACTGCATGAGGAACTGCAGCGGAATGGTGACCTGCCGGGCCTCCTCGCGCAGGGTGCCGGGCACGAAAGTCTGGCCGAAGAAGGCGGCGGCCGAAATGCGCGGCTCGACCACCGCCAGCCGAATGCCGATGGGGATCATCCCGTCGTACCCGACCGGGCCGCCGATCCCGGGCAGCGCAAGGAGGGCGTCCAGGGTGGTCCGCCATTCCGGGACCGCCTTGTCGACCAGCGGGAAGACGAAGGCATCGACGATCTCGTCGACCGGCTCGCCGGCCTGCATCGCCCGGCGGAGGTCGGCGCGGAACTGCTCGTCGGTGGCGGAACGGGGCCGGTCACCGCAGCCGGGGGCGTCGATGGCGGCCACCGCGAAGCCGTACTTGGCCGCGTAATACCGGGCGCGGGCCACCAACCGGGGGAGTCGCTTGTGCAAGCCACCGGGGTGGCCGATCAGGATCAGCGGGGCCGGGGCGGGTGCGGAGCCAGGCGTCCACAGGATGCCGGGGATCTCGCCGAGGGTGAACTCGCGTTCGAGGACGCCGTCGTCGAGGCGCTGTTCGGAAGTGAACCGCATGGTCGTGCCTTTCGGGAGTGCTCTTGAACGGCGCTCCCGGACGACCTATCGCCCGACCGTGACCCCGGAGGGGAGCACCCATGTCGATACTGTGTCCACGGGTCCCACCTCCTCGTTCTCTCGCACGGCCTCCGGAAAAGTAGCAGGGGACGCCGTGGTCCGCCATCGGGTTTTTCGGTGGCTCCGTGGCCGGATGCCATGGAGCCGCTCGTTCGTCGGGATTCGGCGAAACGCTGTCGGGCGGTCCGTGGGTCTGGCTGAGGTCCGGCCGTGCCGGTGGTGTTCGTGAGCCGAGACCGCCGTATGTCCCTCGGAGCAGGAGCACGCGGGTTCGCCATCCGGTGGCCGGATGCCGGACTGACTGTTTCGGACGCGAGAAGGGGCCCGGCTGGTGCCGGACCCCTTCTTCTCGTAGCGGGGACAGGATGTGAACCCGCGACCTCTGGGTTATGAGCCCAGCGAGCTATCGAGCTACTCCACCCCGCGTCGGTGGTGCCACGCTGCACACTGGCCGTGCGGGGAAGGGATGGTCCTTCACAGTCAGAGTTCGGAGGTGGGTCATGTCGTCCTCGCCCGACCGAGCGCGTCTGGCCAGGCTCATGGCGGCTATGTACCGGTTCTCCATGACACCGCCGAGTACACCGCAGCGTGTTGTCCTAAGCGTTCAGGCACCGTCCTGACGTGGCCTCACCGGCCCACATGAGCCTCGTACAGCGCGGAAGGCCGGTGGCGGAACGGCGAAGCAACCGGAGGGAACCAGCCCCGGAGGCTTGTCCCATGCTCCGCTCGACTCCGCAACGAGCCCCGCTCATGAAGCGATCGCGCGGCGAGCTGGTTCACCTGCCGGCCTGTGCGCATCCGGACCTGGAGAGACCGCGAGACCACCCGAAGCGCTGTGGGTCCCAGCCCCGCCCTCGGCTTTCCGGCCTTCCGCCAAGTCGGCCGCATGATCCGCACCGTGGAGCTGCTGCGCTACCTCTCCGACGCGCCGCGGCGCCGGCGTGTGACGGCGGCGACCAACAAGATGGAGTCGTTCAACCGGTTCTCCCAGTGGATCGGCTTCGGCAACCGCGGCGTCATCGCCGACAACAGCACCCACGAACTCGGTATCCAGCCCGTGGCGTACGACCCGAAACTCGACGTCGGCTTCGCACAGAATTCTGCCGCGAGGGTCAGCGCCCAATACCGTGGCCTGGGCAGGTGATCCGACAGTGCCGCCGTGGGAACGGGGGTTGTGACGGTTCTTGTGAGCCCTCGCCGTATTTCAGAGGGACACCCGCATTTCAGAGGGACACCCGCGCTGTTCTGCCAGCGGCAGAACACCGGCCGGACCGGGTTTGACGATCACTACAGTCCAGTCTCGTGACGACGATTACGACGCGTACGGTCGAGTACCCGGCCGACGGTTTGACGATGATCGGGCACCTCGCGCTCCCGGCCGGTGTCGACCGCCGGCCCGCGGTGCTGCTCGGACCAGAGGGCATGGGGCTCAGCGACGTCGAGCGCCGCCGGGCCGATGCTCTCGCCGAGCTGGGATATGTAGCGTTGGCCTTCGACCTTCACGGCGGGCGCTATTTGGGTGACCCCGAGGAGATGCTGGCCCGTTGCATGCCACTGCTCGCTGATCCCGACCGGATGCGGGGCATCGGCCATGCGGCCCTCGACGTGTTGCGCGCCGAACCGCGGACCGACCCCGACCGGATCGCCGCCATCGGTTACGGCACCGGGGGCGCCATCGGGCTGGAACTCGGGCGTGATGGCGTCAGCCTGCGCGCGATCGGGACAGTCAACGCACTGACCACGGGCCGACCGGGCGAGGCGGCGCGCATCCGCTGCCCGGTGTGGGCCGGGGTCGGGTCGGAAGACCCGATCATGCCGCCCGCGCAACGGAACGCGTTCACCGCGGAGATGCAGGCCGCGGGCGTCGACTGGCGCCTCGCGGTCTACGGCGGCGCCTTGCACGCCTTCCACCACCCGCCGGTCGACCACCCCACAGTCCCCGGCGTCGGCTACCACCCACGGCACGCGCAGCGCGCCTGGCGCGACGTCGTCGACCTGCTCGCCGAGTGCTTGCCCGTGACGGAGGATCTGGGGGCATGACCCAGGTAAGCATGCTGGCGCCGGGCCTGGTCGGCGTCGGACACTGACCGTCCTCTCCCCTCAAGTCCGCACAGCAGAACCGCATTCGGGCGGGATGCCCGATCGCGGAGACGCGTTCGCAACGGCCGCAGTAAATGCCGGATTTACTGCGGCAGAGCCCCTACCGTGATCATCACGATCTGCGGGGGGCAATCCGGCCGCCGGGGCGAGATGTACGCGTTTACTGCGGCAGCGCCGGAAGGGTGGAGCGGGCATGACGATCGAACCAGTGACCCCGAACTCGGGAACGGGAGCGCACTCCGCTTGCCGCACGCCCGGGCCGTGCCGCTGTCCGCCCCGCCCTCGTCGTACATCGCAGCGGTCGAGCGCTACCTCACCGGTGCGGGACTCGCGAAGTCCTCCGTGCGGATCTACCGGATCTCGCTCACGACGTGGGGCTGGATGCTCGCCGGCGAACCCCCGCCGACCGGACCAGCCCGCCGCGGCGCGAAGCCGCCCGTCTTCCCTCTCGCCGCGATCGACGACCCGGCGCTGCCGAAGGTGCTGGCCGAACTGGCGGCGGCGCGGGCGGACGAGATGGACGCCGACACCGTCAACCGCGAACTGTCGATCGCACGCAAGGCGATCGGCTGGTGGCAGCGCCAGGGCTGGATCGACGGCGACCCGACCATCGGCATTGAGCGGTGGCCGGCGCCGCCCGACCGCACCAAGGCCCTGGCCGAGAACGAGGTGCTGAGCCTGGACCTGGAGGACCTGTATCCGCAGGACAAGCGGGGCAGGATCACCGCCAAGGGCGGGGCGACGGAGTGGATTCACTGGCAGTCCGGCACCGCCCAGCTCCTGCCCCGACTGATCGCCCGCCGCACCCGCGGCCCGCTGTTCCTCACCGGCCGCAAGGCGGTCGCAGGCAACGGGAGCCGATCCGCGCCCTCGGTCTCCGCTTGTGGGTGGGCCGGGGTTCCACCCTTCCCAGGCGTTCGGGTTCCCGCGGCCCGGCAGGCCCCCTGCGGAAACCGGAAGGGGGTGTGCCGTGGGAGTGGCCCAGCACGCTGCGATTGATCATGTGAACGGCGGAGGACCCCGGCAGGCGTTCCCGGGGTCCTCGGTGTCGTGCGGTGTGTACCGGCTGCGGCCCCAGCTCGAGCCCGCGGCGTGGAGCCCTCACGGCGGCCCGGTCCGCTTGCCGACAGCGTTCAGCTCGGGCCCGACGCCCCTTTTCAGGCTGAGGTTTTCGACTGCGGCTGACCACCGTGGGCGCGCAGTTGCTCGTTGATGCGCTGCGCTTCTTCGAGCTGGTCCTCGAGGATGACGATGCGGCAGGCGGCTTCGATGGGGGTGCCCTGGTCGACGAGTTCGCGTGCGCGGGCGGCGATGCGCAGCTGATAGCGGGAGTAGCGGCGGTGGCCGCCTTCGGAGCGCAGGGGGGTGATCAGGCGGTGTTCGCCGAGAGCGCGGAGGAAGGCTGGGGTGGTGCCGAGCATCTCGGCGGCCCGGCCCATGGTGTAGGCGGGGTAGTCGTCATCGTCGAGGTTGTCGACGGGGCGGGTACTGCGAGGGGGCATAGACCTCTTCTTCCGGGGGATGCGTCGGGGGGCGCCGGGGGCGCGAGGCACCCCGGGCCCCCGGGTTTAAAACCAGCAGACCGCCGCCGGCGCCGGCGGGGGGTTTGGGCCGGGTGGGGC
>NZ_JBFATL010000010.1:42563-199470 GCF_040678315.1 Streptomyces sp. NPDC052721
TTCCTGGGCCGCGCTACTGCGTGGGGCAAACCGCCCCTCGTGGGGGGGCTCGGGGGGGGGGGCGGGGGCGCCATCCGCCACCCGGGCCCCGAGCTTTCAACACCATCTACCGGCCGACTGCGCCGGCCTTCTTTGTCCGCAGGTTCCGCCTGGGAGGGCGGGGCTGCGGGGATCGCGGATGCGTGACCGGGGACCACCTTCCAATCCGGGGCCTGCGGTACCCGGGCGGACTGCTTCCTCGCCCGGGCGATCCTGATGGCGTTCTGCTCCTTACCTTCGGTTACTCGGTTGTACTGCTGGATACCGCGGGTACTGCTCACGACCTTTCGGGTCGCGTCCTGCTTGACCTGCTTGCACGGCAGTGCGTCTCTGCCGTGCCCACTTCGACTTCTGGGTACGACAGAAACAGTAACCCTTCGGAAGGGCAATGTCTACTGTCACCGTGGCAGATTTTCTGTACCCCATCCGCCAGCACCTGCCTGTGGCCGCGCCATGCCCACACTGCCTCCCAGATGCCGGGCTCGAACCATGGCGCCGCTGGTGCGGCGGGCCACCGTCACCATGAGGTCATCAGTGGTCCTGGGAAGGCTCCAGGAGTTCGGCGAAGGTTCTGCCGGCGTGGACGAGGTCGTCGTACCGGCGCTGTTCGGTGATCCGGCCGTGCTCCCTCACGATGATGTGGTCGGCGATCGGCGGCGATCGCTTTGATCTTCTCGCAGATCCGGCGCGCGCCGCGCGGGTCCGTCTGGGAGGTGGGCTCGTCCAGGATCAGCAGCTCGGGCGGCCGGTACAAGGCCCGTGGAACAGGCGACGCGCTGCCACTGGCCGCCGGACAGCTCCGAGCCGCCGAAGACCCACCGGGACGTCGTCGTGGGTGCGGGGCCGGCCGAGGGTGACGTTCTCGCGGACCCGCAGCGGCCACTGGGCGAAGATCTGCGGCATCAGACCGGTGCAGCGCCAGACGGTCGCGGAGCTGACCTCGGCGAGGTCGGTGCCGTTCCAGGTGGCTCTGCCCTGGTGGGCAGGTAGATCCCGGTGAGCAGCCGGCTGAGCGTGGACTTCCCCGAGCCGTTCGCTCCGACGACGGCGAGGATCTGGCCGCGCAGGCGCGCGCCGTCAGCGCCGCGCGGTCGCGGAGACGTCCTCGTCGATCGAGCCCTCGGAGGCGGCCACGCTGCCCAGCAGGCGCAGCGCCGCCTCGGAGGGCGAGCCGGGCTCGGCGGTGTATGCGATCAGCCGCTGTCCGGACGTACCGGGGATGACGAGGTTCTCGAAGCTGAGGTCCATCGCGCCGACGAGCGGATGGTGCAGCCGCTTCACGCCCGAGGTGCAGGTGCGCACCGGGTGCCTTGCCCAGCGGGAGGCGAACTCGTCGCACTGGACGGTGAGCTGGCCGACGAGCTCGGCCAACCCGCGGTCGTCGGGGTGGCGGCCGGCCACCTGGCGCAGGGAGGCGACGGCGAGCTGCGCCTCCTCGTTCCAGTCGGTGTACAGCTCGCGGTACTGCTCGTCCAGGAAGAGCATGCGCGTCAGGTTGGGGCGGTTGCCCGGGGCGTCGGGGCTGTCGGACGGCAGGTGTCCGGCGAGCAGGGCGTGGCCCAGCACGTTCCAGGCGAGGACATCGTTGCGGCGGTCCAGGACGAGCGCCGGCACGTCCGTCATCGCGGCCAGCAGCTGGCGTGCGGAGGCGCTGGCGTGTTCCACCCGCAGCGGTGCCGGGCGGGACACGCCGGAGGGGCGGGCCAGGTCCTTCAGGTGCGCGGTCTCGTCCTCGGTGAGCCGCAGGGTGCGGGCGATCGCGTCCAGCACGGCGTCCGACGCGCTCGTGAAACGGCCCTGTTCGAGGCGGGTGTAGTGGGTGATGCTGACGCCGGCGAGCATGGCCAGCTCCTCCCTGCGCAGCCCGGTGACGCGGCGGCGGGTCGGATGCGGCGTGATGCCGACGTCCTCGGGCCGGAGTGCGGCACGGCGGGACTTGAGGAAGTCTCCCAGCTCGGACGGCGCGTCCATCGATGCCTCCCGTGTCGTACGTGCCCGGCCGCACGGCCGCCGGGCAACGCTGCTCGCGGTGGTGAGCGGCTCTTCGTCCATGATGCCCGCAGGTCACGGCAGTCGGGAGCGGTAAGGGTGGTCATGACGTGACCACCCTTGCGCCGGCTGTGCAGGACAGGGTTCTGGCTGACCTCGCCGACGCGGACGAGTCTCTTTCCCGAGCGGCGCGCAAGACGCCCGCGCTTGAGAGAAAGGGACATCGACCTCATGTCCATCACCGATGCGGAAACCACCGGTACGACCGGTACTGCGGGTGCCCCCGGTGCGGGCGCCGGTACGGCCCCGGCCGTCCTCACCCCCCGGCTGCGGCTGGTGCTGGTGCTGCTGCTCGCGGCCCAGTTCATGCTGGCCGTGGACTTCTCCATCCTGAACGTCGCCCTGCCGGTGATCGGCGAGGGCCTCGGCTTCTCCCTGGCGCACCTCCAGTGGATCGGGACCGCGTTCGCCCTGTGCGCGGCCGGCTTCACCCTGCTGTTCGGACGTGTCGCCGACCTGTTCGGGCGCCGGCGGCTCTTCCTCGGCGGCCTCGCGGTGCTGGGTGTGGCCTCGCTGGCGGGCGGCCTGGCGCAGAGCCCCGAGGTGCTGCTCGCGGCACGGGTCTTCCAGGGCCTGGCCACCGCGGCGGTGACCCCGGCCGGCCTGTCCCTGCTGACCACGTCGTTCCCCGAGGGGCCGCTGCGTGAGAAGGCCCTCGGCCTGAACGGCGCGCTGATGTCCGCCGGGTTCACCACCGGCGCCATCCTCGGCGGCCTGCTGACCGACCTGCTGTCGTGGCGATGGGCGTTCTTCATCAACGTGCCCGTCGCCCTCGCCGTTGTCCTCGTCGCACCGACCGTCATCAAGGAGTCCCGTCCCGACGAGCGCCCGAAGCTGGACGTGCCCGGTTCCGTCAGCGTCACGCTCGGTCTGCTCGCCATCGTCTTCGGCCTCACGCAGGCCGGCGAACACGGCTGGGGCTCGTCCTCGGCGCTGCTGCCCCTGGCCACCGGTGTCCTGCTGCTCCTGGTCTTCTACGCCGTCGAGCGCAACGTGGCGGCGCCCCTGGTGCCACTCGGCGTGCTCGGCAAGCGGTCGGTGGCCTGGGGCAACCTCGCCGGTCTGATCGCCTTCCTCACCGAGACCTCCCTGGTCTTCCTGCTCACCCTCTACCTCCAGGAGGTCCTGGGCTTCTCGGCGCTGGCCGCGGGTCTGTCCTTCGGCGTGCTGGGCATCGGCACGGTCGTCGGCGGATCCATCGCCCCGAAAGTCATCGGGAAGATCGGCAGCAAGAGCACGCTGATCGTCGGCGGGCTGCTGCAGACGGTGTTCACGGCCGCCCTGCTCGGCCTCGGCGACGACCGCGGGTGGATGTGGCTGCTGCTGGCCGCCACCTTCGCCGGCGGCGTCGGGAACATGCTCGTCATCGTCGGCTTCATGGTCACCGCCACCTCCGGGCTGGCCGACCACGAACAGGGCCTGGCCACCGGGCTCGCCACGATGACGCAGCAGATCGGCATCACCATGGGCACGCCGATCATGAGCGCCATCGCCACCGCCGCGATGACCGGCACCGGCACCGGCGCCTCTGCCGTCCTCGGCGGCCTGAAGGTGGCGATCGCGGTGAACGCCGCCATCGTGCTCCTGGGCACGCTCACCAGCGCCGTCTTCCTGCGCGGCGCGGCCTCCCGTGCGCAGTGACGCCCGGCGGTACGCGCCGCACGACGACCGTCCGGGCCGCCGCGAGGCCACGGCCCGCCCGGACGGCCGTCAGCCCGGCGGGGGCCGCCTGGGAGACCGCCAGATCCGGGACAGCGCTGAAATGCAGCGTCCCGGTGGTACGGGGGAGAACCACCGGGACGGCAACACCCAGCCTACGCCGCTCTGTTCGCCCGTGCGGGGAGATTGCGGGACGCGTCCGGATACGGCCGTTCGGGCCGACCGCTGCCCGGCCCGACATCGTCGACCGGACCAGACCGCGTCTGACTCGTGGACGGATGATCGTATGACAGGGCGTTGACTCGATCACCTGGCCCAGTTCGGGGAAGGCGTGCCTGCGCCTGGTGTTTGCCCGCCTGCGGGTGGCCGGTGCCACCACCACGGTGGACCCGGCCTGGTGCCGCAGGGGCTGCCTGGCCCTTCTGCGCGAGGTCCACGACCTGCGTGCCGCCTCCCCGGCCCTGGACTCCGCGGACGCTCCGGACGAGACCGGGGCGAAGGTCGCTCCGCTCCTGCGAACTGTGCTCGGTGCGCTGGGCGGCAGTCACGACACGATGGCAGCCCTCGCGCTCGGCGGCCGACCGCAGGCGAAGGGGGGTAGCTGTGTTCGGCAGATGATGTGTCATCGAGCGCACGGGGCCGACGGCCGGTGCGTGGTCGGAATCCCCGTGCGGACAGGCGCCGTTGATGGCCCTGGGATCGGTCTCGTGAGGGAGCCGAAGAGTCGCATCGAGAGAAACGGAGCATCCGAGGTGGACGTCTTCATCATCGGCATCACCGGCGGCATCGGTGATGTGCTGGCGCGGAAGCTGCGCTCTCGGGGAGACACCGTGCACGGGCTCGTTCGCCGGGACGACCAGCAGGCCGCCCTCGCCGCACAAGGGGTGCAGGCAACCGTCGGCGACCTTGCCGGCATGACCGTGGAAGAACTGGCGGCAGCATTCGGTGACGTTGACGTGATCGTCTTCAGCGCCGGCTCGAATGGCGGCAGCAGGGAGGTCACGAAAGCCATCGACGGCGACGGGGTCGTCAAGGCGCTCAATGCGGCACGCCTCGCCGGTGTGGAGCGCTTCGTGCTGGTGTCGGTGCTTCCGGAATCATGGCGGGAACGCGATCTCGGCGACGAGGTCGAGTACTACTTCGCCGTCAAGAAGGGTGCGGATGTCGCCGTCAGCCGCAGCGACCTGAACTGGCTGATCCTCCGTCCGTCCCTGCTTGTCGACGACCCGGGAATCGGCACCGTATCCCTCGGACCGGCGGAGCTCCATGGCCAGATCGCTCGCGAGGACGTGGCCGCCACGCTCGCTGAACTGCTTCACGAGCCCCGGATCGGCAGGCAGATCCTCGAACTCAACACGGGATCGACACCCATCGAAGAGGCGGTCCGGGTGAACGTCCGCTCCTGACCGCCCGGTTGGTTCGTCCAGGCCGTGGGATGAGGCCGCAGGCCGCGGACATGCCCTCCTCCACCGCGGAACCAGCGGCTACCACGGCCGGGCGCAATGCGCGTGTCTGTCTTGGGGCCGGGATGCGGGGGCCGGATTCAGACGATCTTGAGAGTGGTGCCGCTGTTCTCGAGTGCGGTGGTCTCGTCGGCGGGCGCGGTGGTGTCGGTGACGAGGATGTCGACCAAGGTGGAGGGCCCGACGTAGGCGTGTGTGATGCGGCCGAGTTTGCTGCCGTCGGCGGCGGCGATGATGCGACGTGCGGATGTGATGACCGCCTTCTTCACCGCCGCTTCGTCGAGGTCGTAGGCGGTCATGCCGTCGCCGGCGGTCAGGCCGCAGCAGCCCAGGACGGCGGTGTCGAAGCGCAACGCCGACAGGGAGGCGAGGGTAAGGGGCCCGGTGAGGGCTCCTTCGCCGGCGCGGGGCCGGCCCCCGGGGACGAGGAGTGCGGTCGGTTCGGGGGCGCCGCTGAGGACGTCGATCGCCTGCAGTGACAGGGGCATCACGGTGATCTGCCGCCCGCGCAGCAGGCGCGCGACTTCCAGACAGGTCGTGCCGCTGTCCAGCAGGACGGTCTCACCGTCGGTGATGAGCGAGGCCACCTCTGCCGCGATCCGACGTTTGGCGTCGACGGCTTCATGGGTGCGCAGCGCGAAGGGCGGTTCGTCCCCTCGCAGGAGGAGGGTGCGAGCCCCGCCGCGGAACCGTTCGAGGACGCCTTGCGCGGCCAGGTGGTCCAGATCGCGACGGACGGTCATTTCCGAGGCACCCGTCAGGCCGGCCAGTTCGGCGACCGTGGCCGTTCCTGCCTCCTGGACGGCCTGGGTGATCAGTCGATGACGCTCCACGGTGCTCATACCGTGATTCAACACCACCGTCTGCGAACATGTAAGACGTTCGAAAGGGCGTGTTCCAAACAGTCATCGTGTTCGTTATGGTGGCCGCATGAAAAGAGCGCTGCGCGTCTCTCGCGTCGTGACGTTTGTCTATTTCGTCCTCAATGGCGTGTTGCTGGGCATGTGGGTGGTACAGATCCCGGCCGTCGAGGAACGCGTGGGCATCAGTCACGCGGCCCTGGGCGGGTTCCTCGTGTTGCTGGGGGCCGGGGCGTTCGCCGGCATGCAGGTCGGCGGGCGTCTGTCCGACCGGCTCGGTACGCGCACCGTCGTTCCGGCGGCCGGAGTGCTGTGCAGCGTGACCCTGGTGCTGCCGGGTCTCGCCCAGGAGCCCTGGGCCCTCGGAGCGGCCCTGCTGGTCTTCGGTTTCGGGAACGGCACCCTCGACGTGAGCATGAACGCGCACGCCGTGCAGGTGGAGAAGGCGTACGAGCGGCCCGTCATGTCGGCTTTCCATGCCACGTTCTCCGTCGGCGGCGTCCTGGCCGCGCTCGCCGGCGCCGTGGCCATCGACATCGGATGGGACGCGGCCACGACGCTGGGCGCCGCCGCAGGCGTCGGCGTCATCACCGCCCTGGTAGCGGCTGGTGGTCTACTGCCCGCGGAGCCGGCCGCCCCCGTGACTGATACGCAGGGGGAGCCCGAGGTGAGGAACCGCTCCGTTCCCACCCGGATCTGGCTCCTGGCCGTTCTGGCTCTGCTGATCATGCTGTGTGAGGGAGCCGCCAACGACTGGAGCGTCCTGCATCTCAAGACCGTTCTGGGCGCGCAGGAGAGCACCGCCGCCTTCGCTTATGGGACGTATGCGGCGACGATGACCATCGGCAGGCTCCTGGCGGACCGGATGTCCGCGCGGTTCGGGCCGGCCGCCGTCCTGCGGTACGGCTCAGCCCTGGCCGGCGTCGGCATCACGATCGTGGCCCTCTCGCCATGGGTCTGGGCGGCACTGACCGGCTGGGCGCTGTTCGGCCTGGGTCTGTCCGGCTGTATCCCGCAACTGTTCAGCGCCGCGGGACACGCCGACCCCGCGGCTGCGGGCACCAACGTGTCCCGGGTCGCCGGACTCGGCTACATCGGCATGCTCGCGGGCCCCGCTGTCATCGGCTGGATGACCCATCTCATGGCTCTCAACCACGCCTTCCTGCTCCTCGCCCTGTTCTGCGCGACGGCTGCCGCGGCGGCCGGCGTCCTGCGCCCCTCGCCGGAGCGGTCGCGCGTAGTCGAGCTGACATCCTGACCGCCTGCGCGGCGCGGCCTGACGACGCGCCGCGCAGGCTTTTCCCTCTGGTGCACGGTCGCCTTCCCGACGCGTGCACCACCAGGAGAGCGGGATGCCGAGAACACGACGGTTCCCTCCGGTGCACGGGCCTGAGCCATGCGACTCCCGCCGGGTGCCGACCTCCGCAGACGAACCTCCACGTGCCCGCCGGCACCGTTCGTCCCGCTGTGGTCGTCTGGAGCCACGGCGGTGCCTGGATGTCCGGGGACCGCCGATACCGGCCGGAAACGCTGCCGCCCACCTAAACCTCCTGTCGGTTCGGGTGTCGAGGACCGGCGTGTCTCGTCGTCACCGTTGAAGTCCTCCAGGATGCGGAACCTGCCGTCCGGAAGAGGCCGGGACGGCGGCGCGTCAGCACATTCTGCCGACGTACACAGCCCAGCCCTGGGCCGGGACGCCATCACGTCCGGCGCCGTCACTTGGTCGCCCGGGTCGGGGACCGGTTCGCCGTCTGCTCCTGCTCCGTCTGCCCCTGGAACGCCTGAAGCTCCCCGTGCAGTTGACCTGCGCGCGACGGCTCCTGCGAGGCAACGCAGCCGTGGGTGCGACGACTTACGGCGCACTGACGCTCCCGCCCGACCCGGACGTCTGGTGCAGAGGGCTCTGCCGGGCCTTCGACCGCCCGCCGACCGTCGCAGAGCGCCCGCTCCTGCCGCCGCCGGCTGCCGCCGGGCTCCGACACTTCGGGTTCCTGCCCCAAGGCCCGAACCGTGCGACCTCGGCTCAGCGTGCCTCCGGCTGCCACCCCAGCGCCCGTGATATTCCCCGCGCCGCGAGCCGTACCGCCGGGATCAGCGCGGGTACCTGGGCCGTCGCGTGCGGGACCACGATCGACACGGCCGCGATCACTCCGCCGTCGCGGCCGGGTATGGGGGCCGCCACCGACAGGGCGTCTTCGGTGATCTGCCGGCTGCTCACCGCCACGCCGGACCGCCGCACTTCGGCCAGTTCGCGGCGCAGTCGCGCAGGATCCGCGATGGTGTACGGAGTGAACGCGGCCAGCGGCCCCTCGCAGTAGGCCTCTTGGAACGGTTGCCCGCTGTTGGCCAGCAGCGCGAGCCCGACCCCGGTGGCGTGCAGCGGCCAGCGGGCGCCGACCCGGATATGGACGCCGACGGCGGAGCGCCCCGAGAGCCACTCGATGTACACGACCTCCCTGCCGTCGCGCACCGCCAGCTGCACGTTCTCGTGCGTCGCCTCGTACAGGTCCTCCAGGTACGGCAGCGCCACCTGCCGCAGCGCGAGCCCGCGCGGGGCGAGCGCCGCGACCTCCCAGAGCCTGAGGCCCACGTGGTAGACACCCTCCGCGTCCCGCTCCAGGGCGCCCCACTCGGTCAGCGCCCCCACCAGCCGGTGCGTGGTGGTGAGGGGGAGCCCGGCCCGGCGGCTGATGTCGGTCAGACAGAGCGCCGGATGCGCGTGGTCGAAGGCCGCGAGCACGGCGAGCAGCCGGTCCGGTGCGGAGCGCACCGTCTGCGGGGGCAGCGCGTCGGCGGTCATCGGGACGGCGTCACCCGAGCCCGCTCTCGGCGACCCTCAGCAGTAGCGTGTGCAGGACGTCCCGCTCCTCGGCGTCGAGCGGCCGGAGCAGTTCGCCCGTGACCCGCGAACCCGCCTCGTCGGTGTCGCGCAGGAAGACGCGGCCGGCCTCGGTGAGCACGACGATACGGCTGCGCCGGTCGTCCGGGGAAGGGCGGCGCTCGGCGAACCCCAGTCTCTCCAGGTCGTCGACCAGGCCGACGATCGCGCTCGGGTCGTAGCCGAGGGAGGTGCTCAACTCCCGCTGCAGGGCGCCCTCGGAGGTGGCGAGGAAACGCAGCAGCGCATAGTGGCGCAGCCGCAGGCCGGACTCCTGGAGGAAGGCGTTGAACAGCTGGCCCGAGCGCAGCCCGAGCCGGTACAGCAGATAGCCGGTGTCCGCGTGCAGCCCGCGCATCCACGGCTCCCGGGCGTCGATCGGGGCAGAGCCCACGGCGTGTTCTGGGGCGTGCTGGCCGGTGATGGCGGGCTCCCTGGGCCGGGCCTCCGGACGGAGGCGGGACGTACTACGTGCTCCCCACAGCATGCCGCACGGACCGGTCGGCAACAACTATTGACGATAACAATGATTGTCCATAGCTTCGATCTCGAAGCCGCACGCCGCCGGAGCCGCAGGCGCCCCTGCTGCAGCGCGCCCGGTGGCCGACCCCTGTGGAAGGGACCCGCTCGTGCCCAGCATCGATCTCACCGGCAAGGTGGCCGTCGTCACCGGAAGCGGCCGTGGCCTCGGCCTGGCCTACGCCCACGCCCTTGCCGCCCACGGCGCCTCCGTGGTCGTGAACGACGTCGACGAGGCCGTCGCAGAGCAGGCCGTGAAGTCCATCGCCAAGGCGGGCGGCAAGGCCGTGGCCGAGGTCGTCGCGGTCGGCACGAGCGAGGCCGCCGACCGTCTGGTGGGCCGTGCGGTCGAGGAGTTCGGCCGGCTCGACGTCCTGGTCACCAACGCCGGCATCCTGCGCGACAAGGTGCTGTGGAAGATGACCGACGACGACTTCGACGCGGTGATCACCACTCATCTGCGCGGCACCTTCACCTGCGCCCGCGCCGCCGCCGTCCGCATGCGTGAGCAGGGCGAGGGCGGCACGATGATCCTGGTCGGCTCCCCGGCCGGACAGCGCGGCAACTTCGGACAGACCAACTACGCCGCCGCCAAGGCCGGCATCGCCGCCATGGCCCGCACCTGGTCGATGGAGCTGGCCCGCGCGCACATCACCGTCAACGCGATCGTGCCGGTCGCCGCCACCGCCATGACGGAGACCATCCCGGCCTTCGCCCCCTACATCGAGGCCATGAAGAACGGCGAGCCGCTGCCCGAATTCCTCCGCAAAGGCGAGGGTTTCGGCACCCCCGAGGACTGCGCCGCTCTCGTACCCTTCCTCGCCTCCGAGGCCGCACGCGGTGTGACCGGCCAAGCCATCGGCATCGGCGGCGACAAGGTGGCACTCTGGTCGCATCCGCAGGAGATCACGGCGGCGTACACCGACGGCGGCTGGTCCCCGGACACCCTCGCCGACGTCTGGGCCACCTCCGTCGGCGCCCGACCGCAGACCGTCGGCATCCCCGCGCCGAAGTTCCCGGAGGCGTGATGGACCTCGACGGACTCGTCGCGATCGACGTCCACACGCACTGCGAGGTGTCCTCCACGGGCCACCTCTCGCTGGACGACGACCTGCACGCAGCCTCCTCCGCCTACTTCAGGGTGGAGGGCAAGCGGAAGCCGACCCTGGAGGAGACCGCCGCCTATTACCGTGAGCGGAAGATGGCCGCCGTCATCTTCACGGTCGACGCCGAGTCCGCGACCGGCACCGAGCCCGTCCCCAACGAGGAGGTCGCCGGGGCAGCCGCCGCCAACCCGGACGTGCTGATCCCCTTCGCCTCCATCGACCCCTTCCGCGGCAAGGCCGGCGTCAGGCAGGCCCGCCGTCTGGTCGAGGAGTACGGGGTCAAGGGCTTCAAGTTCCACCCCAGTATCCAGGGCTTCTTCCCCAACGACCGCTCGGTGGCGTACGACCTGTACGAGGTCATCGAGGAGACCGGCGCCATCGCCCTGTTCCACACGGGCCAGACCGGCATCGGCGCCGGCGTTCCCGGCGGGGGCGGCATCCGGCTGAAGTACTCCAACCCGCTGCACGTGGACGACGTAGCCGCCGACTTCCCCCACTTGAAGATCATCCTGGCGCACCCGTCGTTCCCCTGGCAGGACGAGGCCCTCGCGGTCGCCACGCACAAACCCGGCGTGCACATCGACCTGTCCGGCTGGTCGCCGAAGTACTTCCCGCCGCAGCTCGTGCAGTACGCCAACACCTTGCTCAAGGACAAGGTGCTCTTCGGCTCCGACTTCCCCGTCCTCACGCCCGACCGCTGGCTCGCCGACTTCGAGAAGCTGTCGGTCAAGGACGAGGTCCGGTCGAAGATCCTCAAGGAGAACGCCGCCCGCCTGCTCGGGCTGACGCAAGCGTGAAGGGGCCGTGAGATGCGCAACGAGGGACTGGGGTCGTGGCCCGCACGCCGGGCCCGCAAGACCCCGCACCGCACCGCCCTGATCCACGGCGACCGGAGCGTCACCTACGCCGAGCTGAACGAACGCACCACCCGCCTCGCGCACGCCCTGCGCGCCCGGGGAGTCCGCCGCGGCGACCGGATCGCCTACCTCGGCCCCAACCACCCCGCCTACCTGGAGACGCTGTTCGCCGCGGGCACCCTCGGCGCGGTCTTCGTCCCGCTCAACATCCGCCTCGCCGGCCCCGAGATCGCCTACCAGCTCGCCGACTCGGGCGCCAAGGCCCTCGTCCACGCGCCCTCGCTGGCCGCCCTCGTCACCGGGCTGCCGGGCAGCACCGATGTCCGCGCGTACGTCGAAGTGGGCGCCGAGTACGAGGAGTTGCTCGCCGCCGCGAGCGACGAACCGATCGACCAGCCCGTCCCCCTCGACGACACCTGCATGATCATGTACACCTCGGGGACCACGGGCCGGCCCAAGGGCGCCATGCTCACGCACGGCAACCTGGTGTGGAACGCGTTCAACGTCCTCGTCGACCACGACCTGATCGCCGACGAACGCGCCCTGGTCTCCGCCCCGTTGTTCCACACGGCCGGGCTGAACATGCTCACCCTGCCGGTCCTGCTCAAGGGCGGCACCTGCGTCCTGGTCGAGGCCTTCGACCCGGACGCCACCTTCGACCTGATCGAACGCCACCGCATCACCTTCATGTTCGGGGTGCCGACCATGTTCGACCAGGTGGCCCGGCACGCGCGCTGGGACGGGGCCGACCTGTCCAGCCTGCGCATCCTCACCTGCGGCGGCTCACCGGTTCCGACCCCGCTGATCGCCAAGTACCAGGAGCGCGGGCTCACCTTCCTCCAGGGCTACGGCATGACGGAGGCCGCGCCCGGCACGCTCTTCCTGGACGCCGAGCACGCGGTCGGAAAGGCGGGTTCGGCCGGTGTGCCGCACTTCTTCAGCGACGTACGGGTGGTGCGGCCCGACCTCGCACCGGTCGACGTCGGCGAGACGGGCGAGGTCCTGGTGCGCGGCCCGCACGTCATGTCCGGCTACTGGGGGCTGCCGGAGGAGACCGCGGCCGTCTTCGCCGACGGCTGGTTCCGCAGCGGGGACGCGGCCCGCGTGGACGAGGACGGGTACGTCTACATCGTCGACCGCATCAAGGACATGATTATCTCGGGCGGCGAGAACATCTACCCCGCCGAGATCGAGGACCAGCTCCTCGCACACCCCGACATCGTCGAGTGCGCCGTCATCGGCGCGCCCGACGAGAAGTGGGGCGAGGTGCCGCGCGCGGTCGTCGTCCCCCGCGAGGGCGCCACGCTCGACCCGGACGAGGTGATCGCCTCACTCTCCGGTCGGCTGGCCAAGTACAAGATCCCCAAGTCGGTGGTGATCGCGGACGCCCTCCCGCGCACCGCCTCCGGAAAGCTCCTGAAATCCCGTGTCCGCTCCCGGTACGGCACCACCTCCTAGACAAGGACGAAGATGAGCATCACCGTCAACGGCCTCGACGAACTCAAGAAGCTCGCCGGCAGCGACCTCGGCACCAGCGAGTGGACCGAGGTCACCCAGGAGCGGATCAACACCTTCGCCGACGCGACGGGCGACCACCAGTGGATCCACGTCGACCCGGAGAAGGCCGAGGAGGGCCCGTTCGGCGCGCCCATCGCGCACGGCTATCTGACCCTGTCCCTCTTCATCCCGCTCTTCACCGAGCTGCTGGAGGTCGAGGGCGTGTCGACGAAGGTCAACTACGGTCTGAACAAGGTGCGTTTCCCGGCACCGGTGAAGGTCGGCTCCCGTATCCGGCTGGTCGCGAAACTCGCCTCTGTGGAGGACGTGCCGGGCGGGGTGCAGATCGCCGTCGACGGCACGATAGAGATCGACGGCGGCGGAAAGCCCGCGGCCGTCCTGCAGAGCCTGTCACGGTTCTACGTCTGAGCAGGCAGGCTCTGCCCGGGGCCTGGGGCGCACCTCGCCGGCGATCCTCCGTCTAGCTGGCATGCAGGGCCCGCGCGCCGGGTCACGCGTCCAGACCAGGGGGAAGCTCATGCGTGTCCAGCAGTTCCGCGGGGTTTCGGCCCGCCGCCGCGGTGCTCGCGGCGGACGTCGCGCGCTCACCGCCTGCAACGGAGACGACATCGGCAAGCACAACGGAGGTAGCTCCGCTCCGCCCGCCTCGGCGTCCTCGCCGGGCACCCAGGGCTCGGGGCAGCGGTTCGACGGGCAGCGGCACCTCGCCGACGGCCCCCTCCGGCACCCAGACCGCTGCCACGAGGAGCGCGCCCGGATCGGCCACGGCGTCCGGCACGGCCACGGCCTCCCGTTCCGCCACGGCGTCCGCGGGACCCCGGAGCACCGCGAGGAACGCTCCCATGGGCGGAACCGCGCACATGCCTTTCGCGAAGGGCGACGCGTACGGCAAGGGTCCGTACTCGGACATCCCCGTCCAGGCTCACCGACTCCGGCTCCGCCACCTGCTCCCTGCACGGCTTACCGGGTGTGGAAAGGGTCGGCAGGGACGGACGCCTCCACGCCCGGCGACGCACCGAAGCCCCATCCCAGAGTCGTCCTCGACCCAGGCCGGGTCGCGATGATCACCCCGCCCTACGAGATCCGCCCCTACATCCTGCGGCTCGGGGTGAACACCGCCGAGCAGCCAGGACAGCCCGACCGAGGTGATGCCGATCTCGGCGGCCTTCGGATTGCGGACGACCGGGCAGCCCTCGACGTACAGGGTGGTGGTTGAACGGTCGCATCGCCCACTGCGGCTCGCGGTCGTCGGACAGCACGAGCGTGGCCAGCGGCTCGTCGGGATCGTCGGCGGTCTTCCCGGCCGGGCCGGCCCGTGCCCGTACGGCTGACGATGCCGGACCAGGCGTTGTGGTCGGGGTCCCAGTCGGCGGGGAGACGGTAGAACGCCTCGATGGTGTAACGGCTGACAGCCCCTACAACGCCTTGGAGTTCGTCTCCGGCGGCGGGCAGGATACCCGGTTTGGAACGTCACCGTGGACGGCGCCACGGTGCGCAGTACAGGCACGGTCTTCGTGCAGGCCGAGGCCCAGGGCGCCGCCACCTTCCGCAACGTGACCGCCACGGGCCTGGGCGCGGCAGGCGTGCACAACTGCCCCCTATCCTTTCGGCTCCGGTGACTGCTCGACCCGGCCGCAGCCCGGCGAGGGCAACCCGACCCCGGACCTGGTCGCCAATCTCACCAAGGGGCGTCCGGCACCTCGACCGGTTCACAGGGCGTCTACACCCCGGGCAAGGCGGTCGACGGGGACGTGAACAGAAGCTGCCGCCGCTGTCGGGTCTGCCAGGCGCGCATCCTAGAAGGACCACCGCTTCGGCCCGGCGACCGGCAGCACGGTCACGGTCGTGACCGACAACACCGGCCGGCCCGCAGCCCGGTTCAGCGAGGCGGAGGCGTACTTCTCGTGACCTGAGGGGTCCATCACAGATCGAGCACCAACCGCCCGCCCCGGCACCGGGACACGCAGATCATCATCGTCTCGCCGGACTCCCGTTCCTCGTCCGTCAGGACCGAGTCCCGGTGCTCCGGGGTGCCCTCCAGGACGTCGGTCTCGCAGGTACCGCAGGTGCCCTCGGTGCAGGAGTAGAGCACCTCGACACCCGCGGCACGCACGGTGTCGAGGATCGACACCCGCGGCGGGACGGTGAGCGTACGGCCGCTCCGCTCCAGGACGACCTCGAACGCGCCGTCGTCTGCGGCCGGTTGCCCCTTGGGACGGAACCGCTCGACGCGCAGCGTCCCGGCCGGGCAGCGCCCCTCCACCGCGTCCAGCAGCGGGCCGGGGCCACAGCAGTAGACGAGCGTGCCGTCGGGCACGTCGTCCAGCACCGAGGCCAGGTCCAGCAGCCCGCTCTCGTCCTGCGGGGCGACAGTGACCCGGTCCCCGTACCGCTCCAACTCCGCGATGAACGCCATGGAGCGGCGGGTGCGGCCGCCGTACAGCAGGGTCCACTCGGCGCCCGCCGCTTCCGCCGCGGCGAGCATCGGCAGGACGGGCGTGATGCCGATGCCGCCCGCGATGAAGCGGTAGCGCGGGGAGGGCTGCAGGGGAAAGTGGTTGCGCGGCCCCCGCACCCGTACCTTGTCGCCCTCGCGCACCTGCTCGTGGACGTACGCCGAGCCTCCCCGCCCGTCGGCCTCGCGGAGCACGGCGATCCGCCACAGGTGCCGGTCCGCGGGATCGCCGCACAGCGAGTACTGGCGCTCAAGGTCCTGCCCGAGCAGGACGTCGACATGGGCGCCCGGCTCCCAGGCCGGCAGTTCCTCGCCCAGCGGATGGCGCAGGACGAGGGCGAGCACGCCCTCGGCCGCCGGCACGCGGCGGTCGACGACGAGTTCGGCTTCGTACAGGGTCATGAGGTGGTTCCCCGGGGCTGGTGTCCTTCGGGGTGCGCGAGCATCCACTCCCACATCTGCACCGGGTCCTCGGCGGTGTGCTCGGCGCCGCAGTGGCAGGTGCCGTGCAGGACGTCGGTGCCAGGGAGCCAGTCGATGCGGTAGACCTCGCGGCTCACAGCGGCGGACGGCGTGCTCACCGGACCTTCTCCACCGGTTTGTCGCCCTCGTCGACCAGACGGGCGAGGATACGGCGGGCGGCGAGACCACCGGTGTCGATGTTGATGCTCAGCTCCTGGTAGCCGGCCCGCTCGGTGCCGAGCGTCTTCTGCAGCAGGTTGAGCGCGTCGACGTCCTGCATGACGACCGTGTGGTTGAAGTCGTGCAGGAACGTGGTGACTTCCTCGTCGTCCTTCGCGAAGTCCCGGGAGACGGCCCAGAAGTCGTACACCTTGCCATCGGTGGACGGGGTGATCGCATAGGTGATCTCGGTGTGGAAGCCGTTCGGGTCGCTGCCGTCCGGCTCGGGCAGGACACCGACCGGTGCGATCCGGCTGTGCAGCAGGTAGAGGCAGGGCGCGTGGTACTCGATGTCCTGCCAGCGGGTGATACGGCCCTCGATACCGGTGGAGCGGGCGTAGAAGGGCGGGCACTCGGCGTCGTCCATGTGCCGGCTGACCCGCACGATGCCGGCGCCCTCGTCGACCTCGGTGGTGATCGGCGTCTCGGCGACCTCCGGGGTGCCGATGTAGCCGCCGTGCAGATACGTCTCGTGGGAGAGGTCGAGGAGGTTGTCCACCAGCAGGCCGTAGTCGGCGTCGATCGGCTCCATGCCGCGCACCGTGACCCAGTCCGGGGAGTCCAGGTGCCGGGCCCGCGGAATGGTCCCCGCGTCGGCGAGCGCCGGGTCGCCGATCCACACCCACACCAGGGAGTCCTGCTCGACGACCGGGTACGAGGCGACCCGGGCCGTGCGCGGGATGCGCTTCTGCCCCGGCACGTACACGCAGGCGCCCGTCGTGTCGTAGGTGAACCCGTGGTACCCGCACACGATGCGGTCCCCGTCGAGCCGGCTCTCCGAGAGGGGGAAGCGGCGGTGGACGCAGCGGTCGGCCAGCGCGACCGGGGTGCCGTCGTCCCCGGTGCGGTAGAAGACGAGCGGCTCACCGAGGATCGTACGGCCGAGCAACTCGCGCCCGACCTCATGGCTGTAGGCGGCGACGTACCACTGGTTCCTGGCGAAGGCGGTCATATGAGGCATGGGGGTCGGCTCCCGTCTCTCGTGGTGGCGCCATCGTCGGGAGAGCCTCCACCGGGGCGCAATACGGCTTCCGTCCCACGGAAGAGGCGATACGAACGCCCTGTTCATCGTCCACGGGCACGTGCTGTGACGCCATCGGCGCCCCCGGCTCCTGCCGCCGGCCGGTTGCCGGGATTCCTTCGGTTGCTCCCGGTCGTGCCGACCACAGGCCGCCGCCATGGACCTCACTTCGCGAGCAGGCGTGCGGGCCCATCCTGGTGACCGGCGCGGCAGACGGTGTCCGAGACGGAGATCGACGGTGCGCTCGCCCTCAGGGACACCAGGACGGTGGACGGGCTGGAGGGCCTTGGGATTCAGCAAAGGTATCCCGGGGTGAGTAGGCCGGCCCGGCAGAGGTGCACGAGCTGCCGCAGCCGAAGATGTCCACCGTGAAGGAACGGCCGGCCGAGAAGAGCCCAGCGAAGAAGTCGGCCACGTCCGACGAGCTTTGGATCATGTTCAGGCGGGTGGTGCCCTGGCGGCGATCGTGTTCCTGGCCCATCGGGCTGTGCCTGGCAGCGACGTCCCCGGTGTACGGGCCGGCCTACGGACTCGGCACCCAGGAAGCGCTGCTCAGGGCGCGCACCGTTGCGTCCGTTGCCTCACCCTGGTGTTTCCGCGGCACACCCACCCGGTAAGAGCGCATCACCTGCATAGCCGCAGAGGGGGTGGTGCTGGACCACCACGGGGGCAGCTGATGCGACAGTTCAGACCAGCTCGGGTTGCGGGTCCGGCTGTCGGGCCGGAGCGGCTTTCGGTTCCCAGAGTTCGGTGATGCGTACGTAACCGCGGATCACTGACGCCATCGCCAGAATGAGAAGTGGTCCGAACAGCCAAGGATGTTCGGCCATCTCCGTCGGCAGATAGCGGTAGGACACCAAGAGCGCGGCGAAGACCGTCGTCCCGTAAGCGACAAGCTGGACGCTTGACCGATCCCAGCCGTGGTCGAACGAGCGCAGAGCTACCTCGATCGTGAGTGCGAACACCACGCCGGCGACGAGATCCGTGCCGTAGTGGTAGCCGAAGCCCAGCGTCGCGCCGAGCGTGGCGATCAGCCAGAACGTGCCCGAGTACCGCAGGATCCGTGGGCCCCTGCGAGTATGGATGAAGATCGCGGTGGCCCACGCCGTGTGCAAGCTGGGCATGCAGTTACGAGGGGTGATCCCGTCGTAGGGCATCGGGTGCGGGGCACTGATGGGCGGCGGCGTGTGCGGCCACACGTTGGCCACCGCCCACTGCACGCCGCCAGTGCCGGAGGCGCCCGGGCCGTAGGCGAAGACCGGTCCGACCACCGGGAAGAGCATGTAGATGCCCGGTCCGAGGAGGCCGATCACCAGAAAGGTGCGCACGAGATGATGGCGCGGGAAGCGGCCTTCGACCCTGACGTTGCGCAGCTGGTACAGCGCGACGACGACCGCGGCCACCGCGAGCTGCGCGTAGACCAGGCCGAGAAGATGCGTGCCGACCGGGCCGGTGGCCTCGAGTATCCGGCCTAGCAGCCACGAGGGATTGCCCAGCGCTTGATCGGCGGTTGCCACGTACTGATCGAGCACGGTCGGGCGGGATTTCGCAGTGATGAGCAGCCAGATGTCACCCGTCTTGCGGCCGGCCGCCAGCAGCAGGCCCAGCCCGACGCCCTTCAGCAGCAGGACGCGTTCCCGGCCGCTGCGGCGCGTGACGGCGATGACCGCATAGCCCAACATCACCCACAACGCGCCGTTGCCGAAGAAATGACCGTCGGCCACCTTGGCGTCGATCGCCCATCGCACCAGTACGAAGACGACGTCGATGCCGATCGCGACGCCGGCCGCGACGAACCGTTGCCGCCAGGTGAGCACCACCATCGTCAAAGCCAGACCGGCGTACAGCGGCCCCGGCTTGGGGGCGAATATCGTCTCTTTCGCCTGTTCGGTCAACGGCCCCGGTATGCCGGCGCAGCGACGCGCGACGATCTCCAGGGTGATGAGGAAGCCGAGTGCCGCCACACCAGCCGTGGCCCACAGCATCGCGCGTGGTTGACGCCACACGGCGGGGGTCGTTCTCCCGTTTATTCGCGAAAACATCCGCGATGTCCTAGATGTCAACTGTCTAGCCGATTTGTTGTGTGATTAACCAGGGTCACTTTTCGCGCTGGGTGGCATGGATTCTGGTGTCGGACGGAGGGGCGGTCGGCGCGAGTTCGAACATGCTATCGGAGCGGCGGGGGAATGTTCATGGCGCGCCTTGGTCTTGTTGAGCGCAGCAATGGCGTGAACCGGGGCCTTGGGGATAACTTGCGTTGAATCATGCCTATGTGGGTGGCGGTGGACCATCGTGGTGACAGCGGCCCGGTCCCAGGGTCGGCGTCCGGTGGTCACTGTGACCGGCGCGCTCACTGACGCCGGCTCGTGGAGGAGCGCTGAGGCGTTGTCTCCTGGCAGCGGGCCGCCGTCCAGCACCGCCGCGCGGGCCTGGTTGATCCGGGGTGGTTGAGCGCTCTCGGTGTTGTTCGGGTTGGTCTTGATCTCTTTCGTGCGGGGCGGCGCACGCCGTCCCAGACCGTGATGTCGCCGATGCCCAGGCAGTTGGTCAGGTCGTGCAGGAGCGTGAAAGCACCATCCTCCTTGAAGGCCCTCGGCATGCAGAACGAGGATGAACGGGCGGTGGAAACCGGAGACGCGCCAGGCCAGTGCATCACCCACCGGGCGCAGCTGGCGGGCCGGCCGGTCGCACACGTCCAGCTCGAATCGCCAGGTCGCCACGTCGGCAAGGTCACGGCCCGACTGGGGCTCCGGCGCCTCCGTCTGCGGCCCCTTGCCGCTGCGCATCCGCTTGGCGGCACGCTCAAGCCCCGCGCGGTCCTTCTGCACCTCCAGCAGGCGATGGAGAAGGTCTCTTTGGAAATCGACGCCGGCCTCCACCGTCTCGCAGCCACGAAGACGCTGAATGAGCTGAGCCAAGACCGGCTGCATCCCCTGATGGCGAGGGTGCATCATCATGTCGTCAGGATCGTAAGCGTCGGTGTGGAACAAGCTCATCCCGCCAGTGTGACGATCACGACGGTTCCCTACTACCGTTTTCCGAACCGCCGAAGCCATGCTCGAACCCCTTGAGCACATCGCAGGATGATCTCGGCCATCGCAAGCTGCGAATCGGGCAGTTCTGTCCAGCAGCGGCGTGCCCCTGAACTAGCACCGTAATGATCACCAGCGGCTCGCACCGCAGGCAGGGCGTGTGGGGCAGGCGCGGCAGCGCGGCGCGCGCGGAACGGCGGGGGCGGATCGGGTGCGGGTACCGCGATGTGGCGGGCCGTACGGTGCCGACGCGCCGCTCGGCGGCGGACGACGTCCGGAAGGCTGAGCCCTTTCGCACCTCCCGTTGAGAGGTGTGCGTTCCCGTCCGCCGAATCGGTGAGTGGCAGCCGAATCCCGTTGCTCAAGCGGGGCCGGCGAAGTCTGCCGGAAACACCCTGCTACTGGTGGCCCAGGCGATGTCGTCGAGCGGTCCGAGCCCGCGCGCATGCCTGCTGCGACAATGCGACAGTGCCCTCAGCCGTGCCCAGGAATTGTCCAGTTCGGACTGTATCCCTCCGATCGGTACAGCAGGGCACGATGGGGGACGACGGTTCCGGCTCCCACCGCGGCGAGGCCATCGGGCCGATCGGCACGATGTGCCATGCCGGAATTTCTGGCTCAGAAGTGGCCGCCGACGCCGTAGCTGCTCGGCCAAGTGGTGACGTGCGGGGTCGACGTCCGGTCACCCGGCGGCGATGGCTGCTTGGGCGGCCAGGGATCTGGGCGTCCCGCCCGCTTCGCGACAGTCCGGAAATGCTTGCGCTCGTACCAGTAATGCTTCTCGGCGAGGACGGCGCGTAGCTTTGTGCCGTTCGGGTCTTCGCGGTCGTACCGCTCGAACTGCTCGGTGAGGAAGAGCAGCGGGAGCAGTTCGTGGTCGTCGTCTTCGGGCAGGTAACCCGCGTCGACCACGGCCGCGACCGCCTCCCGCTCCAGCTTGATCGCGCGGGTCAGGACGGCCCTTCGCATACTCCGGCGTCGGAGGTCCTCGACCGAGGGCTTGTCCAAGGGACCGAGGTCGCGCAGAGACCGCCGTACGGCTGCTGCCACGTCGTCCGGCAGGTCCGTGTCCAGGATGGCCAGGATCCGGTCGATGAGGACGTCTTCGCCGATCCTCACCCCGCCGACGGAGCACGCCAGCTGCAGGACCCGCCCGTCCGGATCGGCCTCGCGATAGGCCGAGAACTGCCGGGTGAGCAGCAGGAAGACGGGTGTCCAGGCGGGGCTGTCCGGCCGGTACCCGGCGTCGCGGGCCGCGGCAATCGCCTCGGCGTCACCGAGTATGGCCTGGTCACACACTGCCGTGACACCCTCTCGGGCCGACAGGTCACGCAACGCGCGGCGGCACCGTTCGTGGACCTGTTCCGGCAGCCAGGTGCCGAGATACTCCAGCAGCCGCACGGCCAGGGCGCCCTGTTCAAATGCCGGCAGCAGATCGGGCCGGTCCTTCAGAAGCGCGAGCAAAGACAGGTCGATGTCCTCGGGCTGGGCGGGCGGCCGAGGCAGGTTCGGGTTGGCGCAGACGACCTTCAGGAACGCATTCGGCTCGCCCTCACTCCACAGGGCGCACCGGGTTTCCTGGCCGGGCGGTGCCGCGCCGATGTAGGTCGGGCCCAGCCGCGCACGCGGCCGGAAGCCGGTTTCCAGGGCGTCCAGCAGGCCGGGCTGGTCGGTGACGGACAACAGGTCGGCCAACCGTTGCCGCAAGCTGGGATCGGGGAACCTCAGCGCGGCTTCGACCAGCCGCGGAACCTCCGGATCGCCCATGTACACGCCGTTCGGCGGGTCGGCGGCGGTCTGCGGGAGACAGGCGGTCAGCCGGACCTGCGGCCGGTACGGGGACGTGGGGTCGGCCTCGAGCAGGAACTCCAGCACCGGAACGACCCGCTCCGTCCGCTCGTGGTTGCCGAACCTGAAGTGCGCCGCCGTCAGCAGGAACCACGCGCCGCGCCAGACCTCGTCGCGGTGGGCTCCGCCGGCCGCCCACCACCGGTCGATCCGCTCACGGGCCCGGCTGTTGCCCTCGTAGAGAGCGGCGGCCAGCACGTCCTGGCCGCGTTCCTTGGCGCGCCACCGACGGAACTTCATCGTTCCATGATGCATCGCCTGCACGCCGATGGCCATGCCCGATGCTCATGCCCGCAGCTCCAACTAGACAGGGATGGCTCGTCGTTGGTCAGGGCGGGCCCGCGGACGTCGGGGTTCCGCGGGAACTGGGGGACGAGGAGTGGGGCACACGGTGCTTTCTCGTACCGGATACGAACGGGCGGGTGGTGCACCTGCTGGGGCACCGCCGGTTCGTGGCCCGGCAGGTGCCCCAGGATCCACCTTCTTGGCCTACGGGTCAGGATGTGGCCGCCGTCAGGTAGGTCAGGTACACCCCGCCTTCGCAGTCGGGCATCTTGCGCAGGGTCCAGCGGCCCTCGACGGTCGGCGAGGAGAAGTCGGACTCGGCGTCGTCCTCCTCCACCTCGCCCTCCTTCAGGGTGTATCCGGCCTTGGGCAGCCGCTGTTGCATGAAGGCCAAGGCGACGTCGAAGCCGCCCCGGACCACGGTCGCGACGACCAGCCGACCGCCGCTGCGGTGCTCCACCGAGGTCACGACCGCGCCGTCCGGCACCGGCAGGTCCGCCGGGAAGTCCTTCGGCAGCGGCGGTGGGGATCCGGTGGGGCAGCCGCTCGGCATCGTGCCGTCGGTGTCCGCGTCCCTCGCCGCGCTCGGGGACGGGGCGGGGGACCCGGCATCCGCAGTGCCCGCGGTGCACCCGGCGAGCGCTGTCACGGTCAGGGCGGCCAGCACCACGCCCGGGAGGAGGGGCTTCACCTACTGGCCTCCCTCGGTCTTGGGCTTGGGCTTCTTGTGCTTGCCGCCGACCACGGCGTCGTACGCGCCGTAGAGCGTGTTCCCGGAGGACTGGCGGCTGACGGTGGCCAGCGCGTCGTAGTTCTGCGGGCCGCCGGTGGCGCAGGCGCCGGTGCAGCCGTCGGCGTAGGCCACGAGCACCCTGCCCTGCGCGTCGATGGTGATGTCGTTGAAGTCCAGCAGATTGCGGTCCTCGCCGCAGGTAGTGCCGCCTGTGCAGATCGATCCCTTCTGGACCGGGTCGGTGGGGGTGGCGTCGACGGTGACCCACGACTGTCCGCCGTCGTAGGTGGTGGCCACGTACAGGTGCCACACGCCCTTGAAGTTGTCCGTCTCCTGGTAGTTGCCGTCGGTCGTGGTGCCCAGGAAGGCGAAGGCGGCGCGGTTGTCGTCGCCCGCGGTCACCACGGGGAAGACGATGTTCTTGATGCCGAGGGACCCGCCGACCTTCTGGTCGTACAGCCAGGTCTTTCCCTTGTCGTGGCTGACGGCGATCCGGGCGGTGCCGTCGCTGTTCTGGTAGCCCATGTAGACGGTGCCGCCGGCGCCGATGCCCACGCTGGGGTCCGAGTCACCGGGAGTGCTGGACGGGTTCTTGCGGACGGTCCAGGTCAGACCGTTGTCCTCGGAGACCGCCACGGCCTGGTTGCCGCCACAGCCCTTGTTCGGCACGTACACGGTGCCGTCGGGCGCAACCTTGACGTGCCCGTGCAGCCCGCCGCAGTCCAGCAGGGAGTACATCGGAACGGCCGGGCCGTAGGTCAGACCCCCGTCGCGGCTGACCGAACAGGAGGCGTCGGCGATGTCCTGGGAACAGTAGTAGACGGCGTTCGGGTACGACGTCAGGGCACCCGGTCCGCCGGAGGCGAAGGGGCCGCCGCCGATGGTCTGGTGGTCCACGCCGGAGTTGATGCCCGAGCCGGACGTCGGCGTCCAGGTCTCCCCGTCGTCGTCGGTGTAGCAGGTCAGCGCGGTCTTGCCGGCGAGCTGCGACTCGAAGGTGCGGTGTGTCGCCGGGTCGGTGAAGAGGATCGGGTCGAGGCTGGTGAGGCTGCCCTGCGGACAGCCATTGGCCAAGCTCGCGCTCTTGTCCTGCCAGGTGGCGGTGCCGGTCGTGTCGTAGGTGACCTTGAGCGTCGAGGTGTACGCCTGGAACATCACGGCGCCGGTGGCACGGTCGACGCCGATGGAAGGCTCGCCGGCGTTGTGCGCGTCCGCGATGCCGTCGGGGGCGGAGGAGGACGCGTACGTCGGCGGAGTCGCCGTGCTGGGCGGCGGGTCGGCGGGATTGGTGACGAGGCTCGCGGTACCGGTGAAGCTGTCGCCGAGCGGCGCGTACGGCACCACCCGCACGGTGTAGGAGGCGTTGACCGCCGGCAGCAGGACGGTCTCGGGGTCACTGGAGGATGCCGAGGCGGCGATCTCCCTGCCGTCCGCGTCGAGGACGTAGAGGTCGAAGTCGGCTGCGGCATCGGGCCACTTGATGTCGATCCGCAGGCTGTGACCGGCGTCATAGCCCGACGGGACGCTGACACGCAGGGCGAAGTCGTCGCAGAGTTGGGGGTTGCCGCAGGTGACGTCACCTCCCGTGGTGCCGGAGACATTCGGTACGGTGAAGGGGCCGGCGCTCCACGTGGTGGTGGGTGCCGTGTCGCTGACCGAGCCGGAGGCCGGGGTGGCGGCGTCGGCCGACACGGTCGTCAGGCTGCCGGCGACCAGGGTCAGCAGACCTACGGCTATGCGTCCCCGCGACCGTGGGTGGCCGTGGCCGCGAAGGCGGAGTACGGAGAGTAGAGCCACAGGTACCTCGTGAGTTCGTGGGTCGGACGAAGAATGGCGGTGCGGGTGGTGCCTTCGCCCCTTCTACGGGGACGGCTGGAGCGTCCGTCGCGCAGAGGGGGAACTTTCCCGAACTCTTTTCCGAGAACTGCGGGGCCTCTCACGGAGTGTGGCGTCAGGGACGTAGATCGATCTTCGCCGCCCCCCCAGGGTCGAGGTGCACCTGATCGCCCACGACACCCAGGCGCTGGACGTTGCACTGTGGGTGCACGACCCCTTGGAGACGATGCTGCGCACCAATCTCGGCGGCGGCACCGACGGCACGGCCGCCATGGCCTGGCCCAGCCGACGACACTTGGCCGCCTACGCCCACAGCCTGCGGGCCAGCGCCGTCCCCGTCGCCGAGATCGCCCGCAAGCTCGTCGTGTGGCAAGAACCAGGGCAAGCGCCCCTCCGTCGCCAGCGTCTACCGCATCCTCGCGGAAGCCGACCCGGCCGACACAGTCGACGGCACCGAGTGAGCCGGGCACCGGACGTGCGAAGCCGTCCCGATGGCACGGGGGAACACCACCGGGACGGTTCGAACAGGGCCCAGCTCCCGTCGCCTCGGCGTCCTGAGCGGCGCCGCAGTCCTGCGGGGACGGGTGGCCCGTCAGGTTGGCGCCCGAGACCGCCATCCCTTGCCGTCACCGTCATCGCCGCGAGCCTCTCGGAGAACGCCGTAGGAATGAGTGTCCCGGAAATCCGCAACTCAAGGCTTCCACGTCGTCAAAGGGCGCTGGGTTGTGGAGGAAGCCTCGGCTGGCTCATGCTGCGCCGACGTCTGACCCGCGCACCCCAGGAGCGCACGAACCTGCGGGTCCGGCGATCAAGACGTCCCAGCCTCTACGGAGACCAGCGCGCGGAATCCGTCCCACTCCGGTTCCCCCGCCCAGCCCGTGGTGGATCAGGGCTGGGCACGGGAGTACTCGGCATCGGCTCCGGCAGCATCCACGTCACCGCCCATGCCTTCCACACGGACCATGGACCAAGCCGGTGACCTGACCCGGCCATGTGCCGGCGACGCGCCAGCCCCGGAAGGCCGGCAGTGGGCTAAGCGGTTCCGGGTGCCCGGGTGTCGACTGTCTGGCGCAGGTCGACGTAGCAGACGATCAGCCCCGGCTCCGACACGTACTTCACCGAATGGCTCCACACACGGCCAGACGATGCACTCACAGGGCGCCGGTGGCAATCACCTGTGCGAGCTGTCAGGGCGTTGGCACTGACGGCCGCGGCACTCAGTTTTGGGGTGGGAGGCGGCTCCGAGCGTCCAGCCGCTGCCGCGGCAGCTGTCGTGCGGAGGTGGGAACCGGTGGCCTTTCACATCGGTGCTGTACTCGTGGCGTTGCCCGCAGCCGCACTCGTAGATCCCCGCCTGTGCAGGGCACGAGCGAGGATGCGACGACCGGAGCACGGGCAGAGTGAGAGACCCGAAGCCGGGCACGGTTCGGGCCCCTCGTCTGTGTCCGCGTCCGCGGGGGTGACGTCCTTGACGCGTTGCAGCGGGCGGCGGCTCGGGAGCCGGGATGGGCCGTGAGGGGTGATGTTCGGCGTGCGTTGGTTCTGCCCTGGACCGGCGGGTACTTGCAGCGGCATGGGATCTTTGGGTTCGCCGGTGCTGCTGGTGTTGTTCGTGGCCAGTGCGGCTGTCATCTGGTTTGCGGGTATCAAGCTGTCGGACACCACTGATGTGCTTGCCGAACGGCTTCACTTGGGCAGCGCGCTGGGCGGTCTGATTCTGCTGGCGATCGCGACGAATCTTCCCGAGATCGCGATCACGGCGAGTGCGGCGATGGCCGGCCAGCTCGACGTCGCGGTCGGCAACATCCTGGGCGGCATCGCCATCCAGACCATCGTCCTGGCGGTGCTGGACGCGGCCGGGGTCCGCCCGCGTGCCCCGCTGACCCGGCTCGCGGCCAGTCTGCAGCTGGTCCTGGAGGGGGCCATGGTGGTGGTCGTCCTGGCCGTGGTGGTGATGGGCACCCAGCTCTCCCCTGGCCTGTACGCCGCCCGCCTGGCACCTGCTTCGGTGGCGATCGCGATCCTGTGGGTGGTCGGTCTGATCCTTCTCAACCGGGCCGGCCGGGGTCTGCCGTGGCGGGAGGGCGGGGACGCCCCGGACAGCCAGCCCGAACCGCGCGGCCATTCCAAGGGCAAGAAAGAGAAGGCCGCCAGCGACAAGGGCGTGAGCACCGTGCGCGCCGGGTTGGTGTTCGGCGTATCCGCGCTGGCCACCCTCGTGGCCGGTGTCGTGATCGAGCGCAGTGGTGAGGAGTTCTTCGCCCGTCAGGGACTCAGTGGTGTGCTGTTCGGCGCCACCGTGCTGGCGGCGGCCACCTCCCTTCCAGAGGTGAGCACCGGCCTGACCTCCACCAAGCTGGGCGACTACCAGCTCGCCATGAGCGACATCTTCGGCGGCAACGCCTTCCTGCCCGTGCTGTTCCTGCTCGCCACCGTCATCTCCGGCAAGCCGGTACTGCCGGCCGCGCACGACACCGACATCTACCTCACCGCGCTCGGGATCATCCTGACCGTGGTCTACATGGCGGGGCTGATCTTTCGTCCGCGCCGCCAGTACGCCCGTATGGGCGTCGACAGCATCGCCGCGGTGGTGATCTATCTCATCGGCATCGTCGGACTGGCCACCATCGCCACTTGACCGAAGGCGCCCCCATGGCCCAGGTCCGGGGCGCTGTCAGGCGTCGGCCGGGTGCGGCGCGCGGGCCCCCGTCACGGTTGCCCGCCGTGAGAGAGCCCGAGACCGTGGTCATCGTCGCTTGCCTGCTGCTGCCGGTCGTGCCCGTACCGCCGTACGGCATAGATCGTGTTGAGGACTGGCTGTCGCGTACCCCGCGGCCACCCCCGTACCCCGGCACCCGCGCCGCAGCGAGGGCGGCAGGCAAGGCTCTGTTGCGCGGAACAGCTGGTGCTGGTGGTCACCCGTGCCTTCTTCCGGGATGCGACGGCCGAGATCGAGCAGGCAGTCCAGGCCGAGCCCGACCCCCGGCAGCGGATCCGCGTCTACCTCACCGGCGTCGGCACGGCCATGCGCCGGCACTCCCACGCCTTCTACGACGACATGGTCCGTTATGAACCGACCGCACAGATCTACCGCAAGAACTCCGCCGCTGCGGCGCGCCGGGTTCACGAACTGATCGAGGAGGGCGTACGGTCCGGCGTTTTCCGCGCGCTCAACGGGCATTTCGCCGCCCAGGGCGTGGCAGTCACCATCGGCGCCGTCCAGTCGGGGCTCCTCCTGGAGAGACCCGGCCTGACCGCCGGCGACGCCTTCTCCGAGCTCGGGGAACTTCTGCTGGACGGGCTCAGCTCGGGACAGGGCGCACTGGAGTCTCCCTCCACAGCGGTCCGCTCGCCGCGGGATCAGGTCTCGACACCCAGGTAAAGCCCGGAGGGAGGGGTGCACCTCGCGGGTCGCGTCTGACCGGGGGCACGACAGGTACGACGCCTGCGTCGGCGCCCTCTGAATGCATGCGGCGGGCGCTCCCCCAGAGAAACGGGGGTCAGGTCACCGTCTCGCGCGAGCGGTACGTCCATCCGCGCCGCACCGACCCGCGCCCGGAAGCGACCGCTGCACGAGGCCGGGCAGTTCAGGCGTGAGCGCACGCCCGGCTTCCGAAGACGAAGCCGCCAAAGCGCGGCGCCAGCACAACGCCCGGCGGTGCCGCGGGGTAGTCGGTGTAGCCCTCGGCGCGGCGTGTAGAACAGTTCCGGCCGCGGCTCGTTCTCGGGGTGCCCGCCCTGCCAGCGCTCGACCAGGTCGGGGTTGGCGATGAGAGCCCGGCCCACTGCCACGGCGCCGGCGTGGCCGGCCTCGATCCGCTGCATCGCGTCCTCGCGGGTGGTCTGCCCCCCCGAGGGCCGTCCGCATCGCCCGCAGCCGCACCGCGCCGGGCCGCCGTGCGCCGCTTCAGCGTCGTGGCCTGCGCGGAAGTCTGTGACCCAAGCCCCTTCTTGGCACAGTCCCGCCCACGCCGGCTGGACAACGCAGAGGAACAGGCCCTGACGGGAGTTCGTCGCCGATGTCCTGCGCGGACGCCTCGTCCCTAGATCGCGCACCACCGCTGTGGGCACCCGCTACGACGGCTGGGCCGCCCCCGAAGACGTCAAGGCAGCCGACGACCACGCCGCATCGACCCACACCATGCCGCCGGCACCCACATGACAGGCCAGGCTGCGGGAGCCGAGGACAGGGCTGGCCGACGCCAGCGACATCGACACAACCCGGCGGGCAACCGCCCACGCCGCGCCCGGCACGGTGGCAGATGCCGGACGGGGCGGCCGGCGGAGGGTGGCCGACCACCCCGTTGCTGTGCCGCCGGCCGCCGGGCGGTGAGAACGCGCTGCTGCTGACCACCCTGTTGATCGCCCACCCCGTCTCGCCCCGGACGGCTGTACGGCCGCACGCTGCTCGCCGCGGTCCCGTACTCCGAGCCGGTCGCCACACCACGTGACGCGGACCCGGGCGAGGCTGTCTCCCCACGCCGTCCGACATCGCGCCCAGCCCGGCGCGGTGGGGAGCGTCAACTCCCGTTGCCATGCTCGAAGTAGCCTGGTGTCTGGCCGGTCTTTCGGGCCTCGTGCTGTCCGGTCCGTGCCGCCCGGCCTCTGTGGGGAGTCCCCGGGCTCCGCTTGCCGGCCGGGCCGGGCCCGGTCCGCGCGCGTTACGGCTGGGCACCCATGAGGCCGTTGCGGCTGTCCTCTTCGTAGGCCTCCTTCGCGACCTCGTCGCCGAGTTTCATCAGCCTCTCGTCGTTCAGGCCCTTGCAGGCGTTTTTCTCGTAGACCCGGGTGGCGTGGTCGAGCTGATTGCGCATGGCGTCCTTGAGTGACTTCTTCATGGCGGCCTTGCAGGCTGCCTCTTTGGCCTGGGTGTCGCCGCCGCTGCTGCAGGCCGTGAGAGCCGCGGCGAGGGCGAGCAGGCCGGCGCAGGCGGCAGTGCGGATCTTCATGATCCCCCGTAGGTTGCTGATGCTGAGAGGGCATCATGCGGCTGGCGGCGGCCCTGAGCGGTGCCTGTGGCCGTCTCGTGATCCAACGGTGAGTGCGGCGTAGCTGACACCTCTACTCATGACCTTGGTTGCGACCTGCTGTTGCCCAGTTGTACTGGGTGGACCGCCTATCAGGCCGGTCAGCACCGCGGAGAAAACCGACGAGAGCTCCCTCAGCGTCTTCCGCTTGGGCAGGGGCTGACGCCGTACCAGCTCGAAGTACTTGCTCCACCTCTGTTCGCCTGATGCCAGCTGGGGCAAGCGAACACCCCTCCTGCACACGTGTGTTGCGCTCGGGCGCTTCAGCATGCCCCCTTCCCCGGGGCAGGGGCAACCGCGGACCAGCAGCTCAGCAAGGTGGCGAGCCCGACCCCCGGGGGCTCGAAGCCGCCCGCGTCCGTTCGGAGTCGCACGCGTGACTCCCGCAGCCGCAGGCCGGTGGCCGGCCAGGTCCCTGGTGGCTGCGGTGCGGGCACCCTCAGGCAGCCTTCTGGGAGGCGGCTGCGTCGGGGTGCAGGTCGTCGAGGGTGAGCTGGTGCGCCGGAGGATCGGGAAGGACGACCTGACGGGTGAGGCGGAGGTCGGGGCCGACGTGGAGCAGTTCGCCGGGCTCCACCTCGCGCCAGTGCGGGTTGTCGTCCATACGCTCGCTGGCGACGACGACGGCGGGGTGCTCGGCAAGGGGCGATGAGTGGATGCGCATGCGACCGTGGGTGCCGCTGTGGTCGAGATGCCGGTTGCCATGCTGGCCGCCTGCCCGACGTTCGAGGACGTAGAGGTCGTGGGTGTTCGGGTAGCGCAGCGCCCACAGCTCCTCAGCGGTGATGAGGATCAGGTTGAGGGCATAGACGGGCAGGTTGCCGGCGATCCAGTGGGCGGCGTGCCGGATGCCCTCGGTGACGTCACCGCCGTGCCGCCGGGTCTCCCGGGTGATCAGGGCGAAGAACCGCTCGGAGTCGGTGTCACCCTTCACAAGTGACCGATCCTCGCCCAGGTGGTCCTCGAGCTTGTCCAGGCCCTCGATGACCCCGTTGTGGGCGAAGAGGCGCCCGTCCTGCTCGAAGGGATGGGTGTTGCGGACGTCCAGGCTTCCGGTGGAGGCGAAGCGCACGTGGGCGATGAAGGTTGCCGACTCAACCTCGCGGGCTTCCTCGGCGAAGGCGCGGTCGCGGTAGGCGGCGATGGGGGCCTTGTCGATGCGCGGGGTGCCGTCGGCGGTGAAGTGGCCGAGACCGGTGCCGTCGGGGTCTCGCTGGCTCTGCCGGCTGAGGCTGTCCGGGGCGTCCAGGAGCCAGAAGGTGGCGTGGGTACGGCGCGGGGCGCTGCTGAGGCCGAAAAGACGGCACACGGCATTCCTCCAGAGGGGTGGGCCGGCCCTCCCTGGCTCGTGCCGGGCCGGCAGTCGTGCTCTGTCGTCAGTGGCGGCCGGGGCGTGGGGCTTCTTGGACTCCGCGCCATAGCCACCATCCTCGTGATCCCGGTGAGGGATGTGTACGCACCGGGTGCCGAGTTCCGAGGTCTGCGGATACTCGTCCTTCTGATCATGTCCTTCTCGGCGCACTCGGCCATCAGCCGCCGGGATTTGGGTCCGGCGAACGTCGCCAGGTTCACCGGACTCCGCCTATCAGGTCATGCACGACGAGCTGATGCTCGACGGCACCGCCCGGGCTCATACTTGGGCACTCGTACAGGCTCACGGCTGGGCACCGGGTTGATCTCCCGGTTGCGGCTCTCCCCGGGGCCATCGTGCTGCATCGTCATTCATACTTGTCCTCTCTGCGGGGTTTGTCTGCTTCTGGCAGGAGTCCCACGCAGGGCCGGTTATGAACCAAGTGGATGATGCGCCATAGATGCCTAGGATGTCCTGTTTGCTGGCCCGGCACCAGGCGATGTGCTGCTCGCCCGGGACTATCCGCGGCCCGTACGACCAGGTAGCGGGACCATGCCTGTCCCAGATGAGCTCGAAGACGCCGGGCGCGCGCCGGACACCTTCATGCGGAGGCCGCGGCGGAAGGTCCCGACGAGGATGTCGCCGACGAAGGCGGCGGCGGCCCGTGAAGTGCCGCGCCCATGTGCCACCGACCCAGGGGAGCAGGTGGCCCTTCGTGCGCCCCGGTCGCGCAGGGCCGGTCCGTGGGGCGGTCCTGCGCGACCGGGGCGGGTCCGGCCGGCCCGCGCGTACGGGCGGGCTTGGGGCAGCCGACGGTGCTCGGGCAAGCGGTCAGCAGAGACTTCGGCGGCGGCGTCGCCCGCCGGGCCGCCGACCAGGTGACCTCGCCGTGCACCGGCGCCCTGGCCGCTGCCGACGTCTTCACCGTCGACAACGCCTACGCGCTGCTGGAGTCCCAGCGCAACGGCGCTGGCCTCCTCGACCCCTTCGGCATCCGTCCGTAACCGGCACCGAGCGGAGCGGCTCCGCGGACTGGGGGCGCAGCGGGAGACCACGGCGTCCCGCCTGCGCCCTCGTGATGCCCGCCTCCCCGTACGGCGACGGGCGTGGCTGGTGGCTCGTGCCGGACCGCGGCTGTTGTCGGATTCCTGGCCGGGCCGGCCTCGCGGCGGCCGGCCCGTGCCGCCCTGGACGCGGTGGGAGCCGGGTCCGGGTCAGCGGCTCGGCAGGGGCGACGCGGGCCCGACGATCACCGCCTTGTCAGCGTGCAACGCCCCGTCCGCGACGAAGGCCCGGCTGCGGTCGATGGCGTCGGCGGTGCGATCCCACACCTGGCAGACGTGATCACCGGTGTCGACCTCGTGGCCCCTCGCGGGCCCGGCCCCGGGGACGCGCGGGTGTGCGCGAGGTCGAAGACATGCCCTCAGTGACCGGGCAGTCGCTCCACGCTGGGCATCGGGGCGTACTCTGCGGCGGCGTCCAGGGCGGTGAGGACCAGGCAATCAGTCCTGGCACCCGGCTTCACACCCAGAGTTCTTGGCTTCCGCACACGTGCGCACCCATGTTGCGCTCCATCATCCGCAGTGCCGCCTGAGCGAGGTCCTCGTGAATGTGCGCGACGGCGTCCTGCGGAACGATGACTTCGAAGTGCCGGATGTGAGCATCCAGGGCTGAGTACAGCACGCACTGTTCGGTCACCTGCCCGGCGAGCACCAGCCGGTCGACACCCTGCTGCTGCAACAGGTAATGCAGCGGTGTCTCGAAGAAGATGGAGTGGCGGGCCTTGAGCACGAAGAGCGAGTCCGCATCGGGCTTCACAGGCTCGACGAGATGGGCATGAGGAGTGGCCAGAGCCCGCTCGAGCAACTCGCCGTGGTGTGAACGCCACTCGCCGAAGTTGTCATTGACGTAGATGACCGGTACCCCGCGACCACGTGCGCGCCGCAGGAGATCGGTCAAGACCGGTACGACCGGTTCTGCCGAGCGGATCAGCTGGTCGGCGTCCTTGTGGTCGTAGGTGTTGATCATGTCGATGACGATCAGCGCAGTCTTGCTCATACGATCAGCGTTCCACCGATGGGCAGCGAGGCAACTCCTGCACGCCGGGCAAGATGCGGACGGCTCACCGTCCTGGGTCCGTGGAACAGCGTGGTCGTCGGAACCGTCGCGAGTCCGGACCGAGCTGAAGGGCCCGTGTGCGGGAAGCGGCAGCCCTGCCCACGCCCGTGGGTCGGCCGTAGTGCTGCGTCCCCCCGGACGTCCTGCCGCCCGGCCGGCTCGTACACGGCGACGGCTCCCCCTGCGGATCGGGGGGAGCCGTCCAGAGATGCTCGACCGCGTGCGGCGTCAGTGGGTCACGCGTGCCGGTGCGTGTGGCGGTTGCCGGCGATGAGGCGGTACAGAGCGAGCAGGATGAGGGAGCCGACGATCGCGGCGATCCAGGTGGAGAGTTCGAAGAACCCGTCGACGGAGTCGACGCCGAAGATCACCTTGCCGAGCCATCCGCCGAGCAGCCCACCGGCGATGCCGATGAGCATGGTGACGATGATGCCGCCGGGGTCCTTGCCCGGCATGAGGGCCTTGGCGATGGCGCCGGCGAGCAGGCCGATGATGATCCACGCGATGATGCCCATGATGTGTCTCCGTCTCGCTGTATAAAGACTGTGTTAGCTCCTCGTCTGTACCGTCCGCGCTCATACAAACCTGGGATCGCGGTTTTGCGGCTCCTGGAGTGAAGAGACGCGGTGCCGCGACACCGGCCGGCTCCCTGCGGACAAGCAGGTGAACCCGGCTCCAGGAGCGACAATCGACGGCTGCGCGCCGCTGCGGCCCCGCTGATGACCGATCTCCGCCCGGTGTGCGCCGCCGGGACCTCGGCCGCCTCCCACTCTGCCGGGGACGGCTTCGACCCCGGTACACCGCGCGGTCACCGTCGACCGCGCCATCATCCCAGTCCGGTGACTCGCACCGTCACCCCGGCTGGTTGCGCCCGGCCACCGGTCCTTGCAGCGGGCGACAGCCGGGGGAGGGCCAAGACGGGTCGGAACCGTGGATCCCGGCCACAAAGGAGCAAAGACCCGCTTGATCACCGAACGGCCCGATCCGCCCGCCTCGATCGGGATCTCCGGGGCGGGGACCCGCGGCAGCCCGGCCCCGGTCCCTGGGGCGCGGTATCGGTCGCGGAGCGGAGGCAAGGACGTTGGACAGCTTCGCGTTGGCGCTGTTCCTCATGCCGCTGGAGTTCATCACCGTCGACGAAGTGTGTGAGGCGGTCGACGGCTCATCGCCCGCGGTTTGGTGGAGCGGGTGGACGGCACTTACGTGTCCCTCAATGAGCTGGCGCTCGACATCATCAAGCGCGCTGTACTGCCTGCGCAGTTCCGCAGGGAGTGGAACGCGGCCAAGGCAAGCTGGCCCGGGCCCACGCCGCCCACGGCACAGCTGCCCGTCATCTGAGAGGGCGGTTCGTGAGGTGATGTCCGTTTCACCGGTTAGGGATTGGGGCCAGGCTGGACGCGAACAACTTCCTCTGGCTTCCCAGTTGAACGAGTTCTAGCCAGGCAGCAGGCTGCCGCAGGCGCCTGACCACCGATCCGTCGCCTGCGCGGGCCGCTAGGGTCCTGGCATGCCCATCACCGCTGTCATCTTCGACTTCTTCGGGACTCTCACCCCCAGCACGCCGGCGCACGTCTGGGACGACCACGCCGCGCGGAGCGCGGCTCCCCTCGGCATTCCCGCTCGCACGTGGCGCGCGGCCTTGGACGCATCGTTTCCCGAACGGGCGACTGGAGACCTGGGCGACTTGGCGGCGACCTTCCACACGCTTGCACTCCGCAGCGGAGTCGACCCGAGCGACGAAGCCCTCGCAGCCGCTTGCACCGCGCGGATGGCGGCGCAGCGAGAGCTGTTCGTCCTGCGTGACGACGCGGCCACAACGTTGACCGCACTACGGGCCTGGGGACTGCGCGTGGGTGTTCTGAGTGACTGCACCGCTGAACTTGCCCAGACCTGGGCACAGCTGCCGGTGGCCGAACTGGTCGATGCACGGGTGCTCTCCTGTGAGGAGGGTCGCCGCAAGCCCGATCCGGAACTCTTCCACCTGATTGCGCGTCACCTGGATGCCGCCCCACAGGACTGTCTCTACATCGGCGACGGCGGAGGAGACGAACTCACCGGCGCATCCAACTGCGGCATGCAGGCGTTCATGCTCCGGGCCGCGGACTGGGCCGACAACGACGCACACGCGCGCGAGGACGACTGGCCCGGTCCGGCTCTGCCCACGCTGGCCGACGTGCTGTCGCTCGTGGAAACGTCACCAGCAGTCGCCGATCCAGCCCGACGACCCGCTCGGCGCAATGCCATATGACCCTCGGGCGATCTCGGAGCGTGGTCAATCGGCTCGTTCACGTCGACTATTGCTTCTTGGTGAAGCTGCCGGTGTCGATCTCGGTGAGGATGCCGAGTTTGAGCAGGCGTTTCAGCTTGGCGCGGGTGCCTTCGATGTTCTTCGGCAGCAGTTCGTGGCCGAGGGTTTCGCAGACATCACGGGCCCGCAGCGGGCCTGTGGCGTCGTTGAAGACGGCGAGGATGCGGGGGTAGTCCGGGTGGTCGGGCAGTTCGGGTGCGGCGGCCTGGGCGGGAAGCCGGTCGGCGAGGGCGGTGACGGTCTTCCTGGTGATCACCAGGTGCTCGAGATTGGTCTCGGTCTCCCGCAGCCGGCCCTGCAATTCGGCGATCTGTGCGCGGAGGTCGTCGGCCAGGGACCGGGCGGCGTTCTCCTGGAGGCCGAGCGCGTCGAGCAGGGGCTCGATGTTCACGCTGCCACCGCCTGAGCCTCGCGCCAGGTGGGAGTGTTCGCGCCGGTGAGGCGTCGGACCATGACATGCGTCATCGCCCAGTAGACGCGGGAGGCCGAGGAGGACGGGCGGTGCTCGTAGTCGCGGACCAGACGCCGGTGCAGTATTAGGATCCCGTAGGTCTGCTCGACCCTCCACCGCTTCGGCTGCGGAACGAACCCCGTGTCCTGCGGGTTGCGTTCGACGATCTCGATGTCAATTCCGAGGCCGGCTCCATGCGCGACGACCTGGTTCTTGAAGCCCTGGTCGACCAGGGCTTTGCGGACGGTACCGCCTGCGTGCTCGACGACCTCGTCTAGCAGGGCGATGCCCGCGGCGTTGTCGTGACTGTTCGCAGCCAGCACGATGACGGCGATGACCAGCCCGAGCACGTCCACGGCCAGTCCCCGCTTGCGCCCCGGCACCCGCTTCGCCGGATCCCGGCCGGTCGTGGAGGCGGGGACCCCGGCGGCCACATGGACACTCTGGGTGTCCAGCACCACCAGGGTCGGGTCCTCTAATCGCCGGGCCCGCTCCCGGACCTGGCAGCGCAGGAGCTCGTGAATAACCTGGTCGGTCCCGTCGTCCCGCCAGGCGGCGAAGTAGTAGTACGTCGCGCTCTTCGGTGGCAGATCGTGTGAGAGGTAGGCCCACTGGCAGCCGGTCCGGCCCTGGTAGAGGATCGCGTTGACGATCTCCCGCATCTCGTAGGCGCCCTGATGGCCGCTGACCGAGCGGTGCCGGTCCTTCCATGCGGTGATCACCGGCTCGATCAGAGCCCACTGCTCGTCCGATAAGTCGCTCGGGTAGGGCTTGCGTTCACTCACCCCGCCACACCAGCAGACCACCGGCCGCGGACCGGCAGATTCCGCCCGTGCCCACACCATCAGGCGACGACAGAGCCATTCAAAAACTCACGAACCGCCCTCTGAGAGGGTGTTCTTCTCCCTCCCTGCTACGACCAGTAGGACGGAGTCGACGGATCAACTTCCTGATGGCAGGTGCGGTTTGCGCCGATCATGTTTCTCACCGGCTTCTGGTGACGCTGTGGGAGAACTCGTACCCGGTGAAGTCGGCGACGTGGACGTATCCGACCCGCTGGTAGAGAGCGTTGCTGGCGCGGTTGGCCGGGTCCGTGACAGGAGAACATCCCTCGCGCCTACGGCCAGCGCGGCACGGCTCACCTCGACCGTCACGGCGCCCGCGTAGCCGCTGCCCCGGAGGTGAGCTGGGGTGTAGACAGGGTCCACCCGGACCATGCCGCCGTCGATCGAGGTCGCAGCCGCCATCGAGACCGGTGTGCCGTCCGGGGTCTCCCAGAGTGTGAAGTGCCTGTCGCCGAAGCGCGAGTGGGCCCAGGAGACGGCGTCGATCAAGTCGATGGAGGGTTGCTCCCCGACATCGACGCAGAACTCGCGGCACCAGCGAACGACTTGCTCGTTGGTAAAGATGAGTCCGCCAGAAGGGTGTCGGCGCTGCGTCCGTGTGACGCTGCGAGGCATCCGCGAAAGCGGTGGCGGTGTCGTGGTCCGCGAGGACACCGGAGTGGGAGCGGCCGAGGTCGGCTAGGTGAGCGGCGAGGGTGCCAGCCTGCTCGGCAGAGAGGGGGGTGACCCACAGGTATCCGCGCGGAGTGCGATGAAAGATGGCGCGGACCTCGCCTCGTGACTCCAGCCGGCCGAAGATGGTGGGTTCGGCACTGTGTGCATTCGCCCCACGTGTTCGCAGTTTTTCGATGGCTGTCAACGGCATGTTGTGCAGAGCGGGCCGGGAGCGCAGGAAGTCTCATGCTCGGGCGAGGAAGTCCTCTACGTCGTCGGTGAGTTGCCAGTCATCCGTGTGCATGTTTCATGATCCGGCATCGTGGTCAGTGCCCAGTTCAGGTGGGCTTCGGAGTGCTGGGGCAGGCGTTCGTAGCCGCGTGCGTTGCGGCGGGCGTTCATGCGCCAGCCGATCGTCCGCTCTACTTTCCAGCGGCAGGGCAGGACGACGAAGCCCTTGGTGGACTTGGGTCGGGAGACGATGCGCAGGCTGAGCCAGAGGCGGTCGCGTGCCCGGTCCACGAGGTCACCGGCGTGTCCGCGGTCGGCCCAGACCTGGGTGATTTTCGGTGCGCGAGGCGAAGAGGGGGCCATCCCCGCGGACGCGCGGAGCAGCGGGTGCCGGCACCCGCCCGGGTGGCCGAGCCGGCACCATCCCCACACGCGGGGGAGCGGTCGTGGCGGGGACTGCTGGCCGATGAGCCGGTGGGACCATCCCTGCAGCGGCGGGGATGGTCCCACCGGGATCTGAAGGCCAAAGCGCCGCTCCGGGAACAGCCGGGCCGGCCGGCACGGTTGCATCGACTGAGAGACCGGCGCCGTACCAGGATCCGGGCCCCAAGATTGCGGTGACACCCGCCGCACACTCAGACCAAGACGTATTTCCGTAGGAGGATCGCTTCATGACTGACCGGCCCTTGACGCTCATGGCAGTGCACGCCCACCCCGACGACGAGGCCACCGGAACCGGAGGGGTCCTCGCGCGGTACGCGGCAGAAGGCATCCGCACGGTTCTCGTGACGTGTACCGACGGCGGTTGCGGTGACGGACCAGGAGGTGTCAAGCCGGGCGATCCCGGGCACGATCCGGCGGCGGTCGCCTTGATGCGCCGTCAAGAACTCGCAGCGAGCTGTGCCGTCCTTGGGGTCAGCGATCTGGAGATGTTGGACTATGCCGACTCCGGGATGATGGGCTGGCCGAGCAACGACGCCCCCGGATCCTTCTGGCGGACCCCCGTGCAGGAAGGCGCGGCCCGGCTCGCGGAACTCATGCGGCACTACCGACCTGATGTGGTCGTCACCTACGACGAGAACGGCTTCTACGGCCACCCCGACCACATCCAGGCCCACCGCATCACGATGGCGGCGCTGGAGATGACCGCGCTGGCACCGAAGGTGTACTGGACCACGATGCCTCGTTCGATGATGCAGCGGTTCGGCGAAATCATGCGCGAGTTTCATGAGGACATGCCGGAGCCGGATCCTGCCGAAGCTGCCGCGATGGCCGAGATCGGCCTTCCCGACGATGAGATCACCACGTGGGTGGACACAACCCGGTTCAGCGGTCAGAAGTTTGACGCGTTGGCCGCGCACGCCAGTCAGGGCGAGAACATCTTCTTTCTCAAGATGGGAAAGGAGCGGTTCGGCGAGTTGATGGGCATGGAGACCTTCGTACGTGTCCAGGACGCCACCGGCGCGGCCATACCCGAGAACGATCTCTTTGCCGGACTGCGCTGATCCGCCCCTCCGACCGGACCTTGCGTACGCTTGACGGCGACGAGGAGGGACTTCATCGACCGGCAGCCGACCCCGTCTCGCGCACACCGAGGGCCAGCGCCAGTTGCGCGGACCCTCGGTTGCTTCCGTCACCTACTGCGTCCGCGCGCTGCCCGGGGGCCGTCCGGCCCATGCCGGGGCCCTGCCCGTTTGGTGCCAGGCGGGGGTGTCGCCGACACGGACACGGGCCTGCCGGCGGAGGTGATCGCTGAACTCGTCGCCGAGGCGGGCCCGTTGTGGCACGCCCGACACCACGCCGAACTCGTGTCCAGGTCGCGGCAGCGGGGGCAGCGGGGGCAGTGGGCGCCGGCGCAAAGCAACGCCTGATGTTCGTCGACCGGCTCCTCGCCACGCTCGTGCATCTCCGCCACGCCCCCACGCACGACGTGCTGGCCTGCTGGTGGACACCATCTCCCGGTGCGCGGGCGCCTGGCGGTGAGGTCCATCGCGGAGAACGCGCCGTCGTGGATACGCAGCGCCACTTGGTCACGGTGAAGGATGTCGAGGACACCGAGGACGTGCCCGGTGCCGCGCGCGAGGCGGGACATTCCGAAGAGGTGCACGGTGTCGCCCGGCCGCGCGTAGTCGAGGAGAGCGAGGAACTCCGGCCCGCTGGAGCGGGTGGAGGCGGCTGGAGGTGCCCGGTTTCTCCTCGGAGGCGACCGGGTCCCCGATCCAGGCCTCGTCCGGGACGAGTTCCCGATCCAGGACTCGTCCGGCACAAGGTTCTGCCGGGCGGTGACTGCTGGTCGGTCGAGACCCGCTCGTAGACCAGGCGGGCCCCCACAGGGCCCCTTCCCTGCGGGGGATCGGACCCTACCTGTCGTCGAACCCGGTCATCGATCACCAACGGATCCGATGGATTCATGCCGCCACGGACCCCGGATAGCACGGGTTCGTTGGACACGTCGGCCGCTTGGGTAGATCGCGGTTCGGGGCCTTGCCGTGATGACCTACGAGCCCCCACTGACTGCGGAGCCGGGCCGATGAGTGGCCGCCGCTGTGGGAGGTCGGCCGGAGTACGGCAGAAACGTGCCGCACCGGTGCACCTTTCCCGACGGCGCCGACCACCACCGGACCGACTGCCCTGAGAACAAGCTGGGCCGGGTGCGGATCAGCCGTCGTTGACCGCTGTAGTCTCGGCTCCGCAACTTATGACGGTATCCGTGGGGGAGTTGTAGGTGCACGCCTGGAAGACCAGCTTACTTCCCTTGGCGCCGTAGGCGTTCGTGCTGGTGTTCTCGTAGAAGTCGTAATTGCAGAAGCCCGTGGTGCCCGCGCCGGCACTGTTGTAGCACCCTCCCGAACGGTAAAGCCGCCAACGTGAGCCGTCCCAGAGGTAGTTGTCCCACGACACGGCGGCTGAGTAACCGTCCGACTTCGTGTCCGCAACGGTGAACTTGTCACCGTACTTAACGAAACACCCCTCCGCGCCGCTTGCTGTGGCGCAGACCTGGTCGGCGGCGGGACTCGCCGCGGGCCCCGTGGCCGGCCGGGGGGCCGTGATGGCCGAGGGCGTCGAAACGCCGGCGGACGATGAGTTGGCCGAGGCTCCAGAGGCCAGGGCGGGGACCAACGAGACCGTGCCGACGACGAGGCCAAGTGCGGTAAGAGCGCGCTTAATGACACAACTCCTTGACGTGTGGATCGTGCGGTGACTGCCGAACGGACGCGGGCACGCGCCATGAGCACGGGAATGTCGGCCGGTGAACGGCTTTCCGCCGCAGCGGTAGTCGCCACTCACTTCGACGCCGGTATTCCCGTATCGGCGTTGAACTCAGCCTGTCGGACGGACTACGGCGTGTCGCTAGCAGAGAGTCCACATCTGCTTGGCGTTGCGTCCACTACCCCGCCGGCTGAACGAGCTGCGCCACAACGACCCCAGCGGCGAAGTGGATCACAATGCTGGACTACCCTGATCGTTCTCACCGACAGCCGCTGTACCGATGTCCCTACCGACGCGTGAGTCCCGCGGGTTCACGCAAACTGAAGGGTTCTTGGTGGGAACCCAAGGGTCCGGGCGCCGTGCTTCACGGTGCTGGTTCCACGAGTTCGACTCCAACTCACGACCATGCCGCTTCCTGGCTCGCTGGGCGGCCGAGAGGGTAAGCGGGTTAACCGAGGGGGTGGCCGTAACGCAACTTGTTGAGAGCGGCCCCGCCGGTGGTGTCCACCACGGCCGTGCCGTCGGGACGCCAACCGGCGGCCTCGTAGAAGCGCCGGGCCCGTTCGTTGTCTTCGAGTACCCACAAGACGGCCTGTGCGTAGTCAGCCTGTCCGAGAGTCGCCAAGGCTGCCGCCATCAACTGCTTTCCGATCCCGGTGCCCCAGACCTCGGGCATCGCGTAGAGCGTGCCGATTTCCGCGGTGGCAGAGCTGTCCTCAGACGGGCTGAAACTTGCGAACCCGACGATCCCCGCCTCGGTTTCGGCTACCAGCACTCCCGACGATGGCCACCGTGTCTCTGCGATACGTGACTTCCAGTTGGACTCTTCGTGGCTTGGGTCCATGGCGTCGAGGTAGTGCTGCGGAACAAGACCGGCAAAGGCCGCCTGCCAGGAGCTCACGTAGACACCAGCGACCGCCGAGGCGTCATCAGGCCCTGCCTGTCGAATCCGCATGGCCATCATTCTCCAAGGCTCTCCGCCCCGGGCCAAGTTCTTTTGCCGAGGGCCCTGTCGAGTGCTCGGCTGCCTGTTCCAGGAGAGCCCGTGCGGAGTCCGCGTAGCGCATCGCGGCCTTCTCGTCGAGGCCGAAGACCTCGGCAAGGTGGAGTGGGTCAGGGCCGTGGACCAAGGCCTCTTCAAGCTGCCGGTCGACGCGGAGCCGCTCCAGGGTGGCGTCCTGTCCGCGCATCGGCGCGCTGATCCAGTGGTTGCTGGCCCGGCTGGTGGTGTTGGCGGTCTGGTTGTTGATCAGCAGGTGGAGATTGGCCGTGCTGGGCCACCGGCGCCGCCGGTGGCCCAGCCAGTCTGTCACGAGCTTCAGGGTGAGGTCGTCGAGAGGCCGGGCGCCCGGCGATGGTCAGCCGGCGGTTTCCGAGGTCGACGTCGTCGAGCGTGAGGGTGGCGATCTGGGCGACCCGGGCGGCGTGAACCGCCGCGAGCGCGAGGACGAGCCGTGCCGCCGGGGTGGTGGCCGCCACTTCCGAGCTCTCGACCGGCTCCGGAAGGAGCGGTTGGAGCACGTTGTACTCGTTCTGCCCGACCTTGATGCGGCTGGTGGGGTCGAGGAAGATCAGCCCGTGCCGTTTGGCCCAGGTGAACAGCGAGCGTAGGGCGACGAGTTGGTCACGCCGCTGGTGACCGTGCAGTGTCGTGACGTAGGTGAGGACATCGTCGCATCCACGATTGTGCGCGCGCATCAGCACGCGGCCGGCGCCCGCACCGATCCACCGCCGCGCCCGGCGTCAATGGGGGCCGAAGCAGCGGCACACCGGGCCGGAACACCGTGGCAGAGCCTCGTGGACCGGCTGGTGGAGGTGGTGCGGGAGGCGAAGGCCTGGGCCGCTCGCGCGGCGGGTTCACCAGCAAGCTCCACCTGAGCGCCGACGGGCGCTGGCGCCCGCTGTCCCTGGTCGTCACCGGTCGGCAGCGGGCGGCCTGCACCCAGTTCGAGCCGGTTCTCTAGAAGGTTCGCGTGCCTCGCCCAGGGCCGGGCCGACCGCGCAGCAAGCCGGACAGTCTGGCCGCGGACAAGGCGTACAGCAACGGCTCGTGCCGCCGCTACCTGCGCTGTCGGGGCATCCGGCACACCATCCCGGAGAAGGCCGACAGCCAGGCCGCCCGCCGGCGCAAGGGTTCACACGGCGGACGGCCCGCGGGCTTCATGAGGTGCGGTACAAGAAACGCAACACCGCCAACTGGCGATCAACAAGCTCAGGCAGGCCCGGACCGTGGCCACTCGCTACGACGCAAACGCCGCTACGTCTACCTCGGCACCGCCATGGTCTCGGCCCTGACCATCTGGCTCCGCACCCTGATGGGTTGGGGAAGGTTCTAGGCGAAGCCTTCGGCTGCCAGGACGACACGGGACCGTTCCAGGTCGACGGCGACTATCCGCACCGATATTTCCTGGCCCTCGCGGACACTCTTCGCCATGTCCGCGACCGGCTCGGCGACCGGAACGAGACCTTCTACGCAGTCGGCGATGCGCACGAAGAATCCGATCGGCGCGATCTTCGTGACACGTCCGGTGACAGCATGACCGGCACACTCCACGAACCGAGGCAGCAAGTCCTCGTGCTCCACCCACTCAGGAGCACGATGCCTACCTGGTGATTGTGCTCGGCATGCCGGACCACCTCGCCGGTGACGAGCTGTCCTACGCTCGGCAGTTCCATGCATCTGGGCATCCTGTCGACTCCGGTCAGGCCTACGGCTTCAGGCTGGCCGTCAATGGAGAGGAAGACACCCGAAGGGCTGTCTACCGATGACCTCACCGGTGATCGAGGTACCGAAAGGCAGCGAGCGAACCGTCTCAGGCCAGGCCGCGGCGGCACCGGCTGCTTGACACCTGCCGTTCTCCAAAGGCCAGGAGTGCTCGCTCATGCGCTGATCATGGCACGCAGAAAGCTGTCTCGTTAACGTGTTTCGAGGTGGCGGCCATGATCGGCCGGACAGGTCCTAGGAGATCCGCTCGGCCGCCGACGGCGCTCACGGCCTGCGCGCATACGCCTGGGCGCTGATTGCGCTGCCCGGCAGCGGTGATGACGGCTTCGCAGACTGCGTGCTCATCCGCCGATCCCTGACCGACGGTGAGCGCACCTACTACCTCACCCACGCGCCCGCTGGCACCCCACTGCCGGAACTCGTCCGCGCCGCCGGAGCCCGCTGGGCGATCGAGGAGCTTTCTTCGAGGACCCGCGCGGCGTCGCCGACCACGAGACGCTGTCCAACGTGCTGCGGTACGCCGAGGGCTGAGAGAGCGTCGAGTGGACCACGACGACGAGCAGGTGGCCGACCGCGTGTCGGTGAGCATGATGCGCGCGGCAGTGTGGGTCTGCGGGTCGCCCGTGCCGTGGCAGTCGTGAAGTCCCGGCTTCATCTGTGGGCGAAGTCGCGCTGTTGTGTCCAGGGCTGGTGGCTTGCGCGACGGATGGAGCAGTTCCTCGACGTGCTGCTGGAGGGGTTTGCCAACCAGAAGTCGGTTCGGAATCTGGCCCGCTCCGCGGTCAGGGTCAAGAAGAACGCCGAGTTGGATTCCGTCGACCGTCCAGGTACCGCTATCCGGGTTTCCATGTCCGGAACGTGTCCCCGACATGGCCGGCAAAGGCCGGTTGGAACGGCTGGTTCGCCCTTACCCTCGCTCAGCATGGACACCACACGCAGAGCGTTACTGAAGGGCGCCGCGGCTGTTCCCCTCGCGTTGACCGCCGGCGGGTTGCCCGTAGCGTCCGTGGCACGGGCGGCAGAGCCGGAGTACGGCCTGAGGATGTATGACCGTGACGGCTCACCGACAGGCACGACGTGGGAAGCCGCCACCCAGGGGCTGATCTCGAGGCAGAGGCTTGCCGTGGCCGACCTCGTCGACGACGTGCTCAGCAGGGCCGAGCGGCGCGCTTCAGCGCCCGGTGACTGGCGGGACGGTCCGGGTACGGCCCCTAAGCCCGACCGATTCGACTTCGCTTTCGGATGGGACGCGAGGCCCAAATACAGCGAGGACGCCAGCGGCAAGCGGTGGTATCCCCAGGGCATCACCACGAGCTACGACGCCTACGGCGGCCCCGTGCCAAGGAGTGGAGGCAGGAAGGTCGCCCTCGTCTCCTGGTACGACAAGCGGGCGGGCGGAAACCAGGGCGCCAGGGTGTCCGTCATCGACGTCACCCGCACTGGCTCGTCCAGCCGCCCTCGGTACGACCATGTCCTCCTGGTCGTGCCTACCAAGGAGTCGGGTGAGCCCTACGACTTCAACGTCACCGAACTCCACGCGGGCGGTATCGCATGGGTGGGGAAGTGGCTGTACGTGGCGGACAGGATCCATGGCCTGTATGTCTTTGACACCACCAGGACGCTCAAGGTGTCACGCGGGTCGACGGAGGAAACCCGGGAGCGCGCCAGGAACTGGTGCGGCTATCACGGCGGAGACAACAAGTACTACGCGCACGGCTACCGGTACGTCATGCCCCTTCATCATGTGTACCGGCCGGCCAGCTGGTCGGCGAAGCTGGAGTACTCCCAGGTGTCCGTGGACCGTACCCAGGGGGCCACGCACTCGCTCGTCGTCAGCGAGTACTTCGAGAAGAGCTCCGACGGCGTGGCCGTGCGTTGGAGCCTGAACAGAGCCGGCTTCATCGCCGCCGAGCGGGCTACCTCCGCCTGGCCTCTGCAGATCCCCAGGGTGCAGGGCGCGGTCTGCGTCGGTGACCAGACCTACTACTCGGCCAACCCCGCCGTGGAGGCCATCACCGACGAGCCGAAGCAGGGAAATCTGTGGCTGCAGTGGCCCCGGGGTGAAAAGATGAACGCGCCCCGAGGCAAGCTCAGCCTGGGGCCGGAAGACCTCAGCTACCAGCCGCAGGCCAGGGGAGGGTCCCTGTGGGGCCTCGCTGAACACCCGGACACCCGGCGCGTCTACCGCATCCGCCTCTGACTAGCCGTTCCCCATGTCGCCGCACCGCACGAAAGGGGCAGGCGGCATCGGGGCCACGGCTCCGGGAGTGCCGGACCATTCAGCCGCCAGTCCGAAGCCGCGGAGACCGACGAGGGGAACGCCGGCCCAGGCCCGAATCAGATCCAGCCCGCGCACAGGGAATCCCAGCACGGTCAATCTCACCGGGATTTCTCCACCTCAACTACTCACACCTGGTACACGGGGCACGATGCCGCCGTCACCACCGGCGGCCCAGCGGTCGACATCGACTGGTCGCGCGCCACGCACCGGCCAGATACGTAAACGTCGTGCCCCTCAGTCGGTGTCGGCCCGCTTGCTGATGGTGTCGACATGATCTGGAACGCGGCGGCCAGCCTCTTCGGCGCCCGCTCGACCCGTGGCACCGTCTTCAGCTGCTCCTTCGCTGTCCCGCAGGACGGCAACTGGGCTCGGGGCGGCGCCTGACCGGGGAGCTGATGGCGCAACCTCAATCTGCCATCAATGCTCGGGACGGTCCCACAGGTGCTCGCGCGGCGCGCCAGCATCGCAGTCAACGCGGAAATGGCGTCGTCACCTGCATGCGCGATAGCCCTGCTCGGCTCCGGTTCGAAACGATGGGTCCCCGAAAAGAGAGAGGACTATATGGCCAGCCTTCTCCGGACACGTCTCGCTCTGACCGTCTGCTGTGCCGCTGCTCTCGCTGCCACGCAGGCAACACCTGCGTACGCGGCAAGCCGGACGGTGCACTTCGACTACACGCACCTATGGTTGACGCCCGAGTTCGAAACGGCAGGTGGCCCTATTCACTTCACCGTCAAGGCGTGCGACCGGCCCACGAAAGACATGACGGTGCTGCTGCGGCGCACCGACGGCTTCAACTATGACGTGGGTACGGAGACCATCAAGTGCCGTGCCAATCAGAGGGCGACCTTCGACGTAGGCAGGAACCCGGCCGGAACGTACGAGTTCGAGCTTGGCAAACTCGATGACGGAACACGGTTCAAGGGCACTGCCACCTACTCGTTCACCGGGCCCAAGTAACCCCTGGAGAGACGGGCCGGGGCACCGACCGAGAGACTTCGCCTGACTCTCCACGCCCCGGCCTGGAGCCGACCTCTGCCAACCTTGCCGAGCGGGGGGAGACCGACGGCCGGCCTGCCCAGTCGGCCGGACGAGAAGTGACGATCCTTGCCCACCGCTTCCCCTCCACGGGCATGAGCCGAAGCTGCATGCCTAGGGCACTTTAGTACTGCAACGGTGTTTGCCGTGACTGATGGCCAGGTCAGGGACTGTGTCCGCGTCGTCTGTAGTGTCTGGTGCGGGCCCGGCGTTGTCGACGTTAGGCGCCAGGTCGACCAGTGCAGGATGCGCTCGACGGGTGTGGGTCGGCGGTCGGTGAGGCGAGTGATCAGCCGTCGTCTCTCGGCGAGGCTGAGGTGGATGAGCTGGGAGGATCCGTTTCTTCTTTCCCGGCGTCCAGTTCCCGGGCTCGCGGGACGGTCAGGCAGGCGTGGGCGGCCATGGCCAGGATCATGTGGCGGTTCCAGCCGGGGTAGCGGCGGACCTGGTAGTCGTCCAGGCCGCCTTCCTGCTTGGCGCTCTGGAAGCATTCCTCGAAGCCCCACCGGCTGCCCGCCGACGCGGATCAGGTCATCCAACGTGGTCTGGCTGGGCAGTAGGCGATGTAGCAGGAGATCTCCTGCGGGCGGGCAACGCTGCGGCGGGCGATCTGACCCAAGCCCGCAGCGCCAGCATTCGAGGGTAGGAGTAGCTGTGAAGGACATTCACACCACCGACGTTCTGCTGGCGCTGCGGCGCTTCATCGGCGTCCCTGTTCCGGACACCCGTCTACGCCTGCGTGGATTCGTCAGGTCAGGCGACATTCTGCGATTGCGTCTGGCAGACCCAGAACGCCGCCAGCTGGTGCTCACCCTGCCCGTGCTCCAGCCCAATGAGGCAGTGCCGATGCCTACTTGGTGGTATGTAGGCGCCCTCCGCCATGCCGCGCGATGGGCCGAGACCACCGGCCGGCTGTCCCCCGAAGGGCATGAGGCGCAGGTATTCGACGGCGAAACTCTGATCGCAGAAGGAGTGATTCCCGCTGCAACCGAAACGACCGCGGACGACAGTCTGGACTACGTAATCGGAGATCTCCTCGCTGACCCTGCCTGGCACAGTAAGCACAGTCCCGCTCCCGAGCTGTACCAGCTCATCGGGTTCGACCTTATGACGGAAGACCGCATCCGGGTGTACCTGGAAATTCCCTACTCCGGGCGCACGATCGGCGTGGACTTGGCTGTTGTCGATGACGAAGCGGGCGAGCCGCGTTCGACAGGGTGGTGGGCCTCGGCCAAGCTCAACGCCATCCTCACTCCTGACGAGCCAACCACTCTCGCCGCGCACCAGGTGCCGGACGCATACGACCCGAACTGTGACACGGTCTACGACCTGACTCGTTGGGCGTAGCACGCTGCCCGCCGCGCGTGCAGGTCGGTTCACCATTCCCGTCCACTGCGGCCGGGTCGGCTTCTACGATCCCGTGCATGCTCGGATCCCGAGCTGCTGGAACGGATTACCGCGCGGCGCGCGGAGCTGGACGAAGCCGAAGAACGGCTGGCCAAGAAGTTGGCGGAGGTGCGGGCCGAGCGGGACGAGCTCGCCGTCGCCGAGCGGGTCCTTGAGAGGGTGAGCGGGCAGCTCGCGGACGAACGCGCCTCTGCCGCGCCGGCGCCCGGACAGGTGGGCGGGCGTGCGGTGATGCTGATCCCGCCGCGTACGCAGGACGTGAACGAGGCCATGCTCCCGCCGGACTACCAGCGCATTCTCGCCGCCGTGCGGCAGGCAGCAGGGCCTGTCATGGCCCGGCAGGTCTGTGACTCGCTGGGAATCGATGTCAGCGTTCGGTCGAAGCTGGAACCGCTGCGCGGCAAGCTGGTCAGACTCGCTGATCGCGGCTGGCTGCGCAAACTGCCCGACGGCCGGGTCACCACCCGCCTGTGACTTGCCCCGCCGCCTGCGGCAGCGCGATGGAGACGTAACCGGGGTCCCCCGGCGGCCGTTGGAATTGTGTGACGAAAACCAAAAAGCACGCCGTGGGCACCTGCCCGCTTGTCTACCAGTGCCGCCTGCCACTGTCTACGCGGACCGTCAACCACCTCGCCGACCCGTTACGGCGTCACCTGAAGGCGATCCGTTCCAGGTGGCGGATCCTGCCGCCCGGGAAGATTGCGGTGATCGTCCTGGCCGTTCTGCGCCACGACCAGCGCCTGGCCGACATGGCCGGCGGCAACAACGTGTCCGAGTCCACAGTCCGCCGCTGGCGCGACGAGCTGATCACCCTGCTCGCCGCGCAGGCACCGCGCCTGGACCGCGCCCTGAAGAAGATCGCCAACCAGGGCAAGGAGGTGGTCCTGATCGACGGCACCCTCATCGCCACCCAGCGCCGCACCGGAAAAGCCGACTGGCGCAACTACTCTGCAAACATCACCATCACGGCCTGCACTTCCTCGCCCTGACCGACGAGGGAGGCCGCCTGATCTAAAGATCCGCCGCGCGGCCCGGCCGCACCCACGACAACACGGCCGCCCGCCACGACCGCATCCTGGCTCGAAGTCAACCGCTGACAAACGATCTACTCCTCAGACTGCCGCCCATGACCAGCGTGAGCACCCGGAGGCCCGTCACGCCAGCCCTTTGACCAGCGGCTTCAGGTTGGCGGAAGCTCACTGAGTGCATCCGATGCACGCCGACGATGCCCGGCATCCACTACACCGAGTGGAGCCCAGTGGCAGCCCGCATGGGTCACGTTCCTCCGAGGGCTGGGATGTATGCCTGGGGGAGTTTGCGCTGTCGCAGGGCGGCGGTGATCGCGGCCGTCGGCCGGCACCGTTCCCGGCCTGTCTGTGGGTTCTGTTCGGCGGGTTCGTGCAGGAGGCGAGCGCGGCTGTCTTCGATGGTGCGGTCCTCGGTGAGCACCTTGCTGAAGGTCGTCATGGCGGTGTCGGGGCCGGTGTGGCCGGCGGGCGGGGAGGTGATGCGGATTTCTAGGCTTGCGGTCGCGGTTACAGGGCTGGCGATCGGCAGTAAGGCTGTGCCGTGGGCGGCTTCGTGGTAGGCGTCGTCCAGGAGCCGCCCAGCCGCTTGAAGCACAGCCCTCCACCCCGGCCGCCGCCCACTCCAGCCACCCCCTTGCCACAGCCGGGCGGTGGTCGACGGGCACAGCGTCAGCGGCGCCTTTGTGGTCGGAACAGCGCCTCCGAGGCGGCACGCCGCCGCTCGTACGACCAGTCGGCCAGATCCGCGCCCGCGCGAACCAGGTCGAAGGCCACAGAGCGCGCAGGCCATCGGCGCGCCGCCCCGGCCGCACCGGCCCCGCGCCGGGCGAGACGCCGCTGAAGCCGCTCGAACGCCGGCCGGCCCCGCTCCCACACAACCAGCTCGCCGTCCGGCCCGGTGTCGCGGACAGCTGCGCGAGCGCCGCGCCTCCAGGTCGTGCCCCCGGGCTGGCGTACCTCCGGAGCGAGGACGGCCCGCCCGCTGCGATCCTACGGCGGTTGCATCTCCGCGTTCGCCGGGTCGGGCTGTCACAAACGGGGAGGCCGTCTTGTCCTTCCTGAGGACAGTCCCTGTTTGGAGGAGAACATGAGCCCTGAGCACGCACACCTGCCCCCCGGCGTTGAGGTGATCGCGGCCCTGCCGGAAGCGGCGGCCCGGATCCCGGCCGGCGCCGAGGCCAGGACCATCCGGGTCACCCTGGCACCCGGTGACCCCGGCGCGCCGCCGCACCGGCACCCCGGGCCGGTCTTCGGCTACGTGACCCAGGGCGAGATCCTCTTCGAACTGGAGGGGCAGCCGCCCCGGGTGCTCAAAGCCGGTGAGGCCCTGTTCGAGCCTGGGGGCGACGTGATCCACTACCAGGGCGCCAACAACCTTCCGGACGCGCAGTCACAGCTGGTGGTGACCATGTTCGCGCCGCCGGGTACGCCGGTTCTGACCGTGGTCGGCGCGGAGGAACTGGCCGAACGACGACACCTACGGGTTACCCGGCCCTGATGACCACGCTCAGAAGTCGAAGTTCGCTGCGGAGGCATCGGCACCATGGACGAGCGACAGCAGCTCACCGAAGAGTCCCTTGACGAGGCGGTGAACGCGTTCGAGCGACTGCGTCCACGGCTGTTCGGTATTGCCTACCGCATTCTGGGCAGCGTGTCCGAGGCTGAGGATGTGGTGCAGGACGTGTGGCCGCGCTGGCAGGGCGCCGACCGGAGCGCGGTGCGGGATCCCGGGGCGTTCCTTGCGCAGATCACCACGCGTCTGGCGATCAACGTGGCTCAGTCGGCTCGGGTTCGCCGTGAGGCGTACGTGGGGCCGTGGCTGCCGGAGCCCGTGGACACCAGTGTGGATCCGCAGGTCGGTGCGGAGCGAGGCGAGGCGCTGGAGTTGGCCGTACTGCTGGTCCTTCAGAAGCTGAACCCCGTGGAGCGGGCTGCCTACGTGCTGCGGGAGGCGTTCGGCTACGCGTACGAGGAGATCGCGGGCATGCTCCAGCTGAGCCAGGCCAATACGCGGCAGATCCTCAGCAGGGCCCGCAAGCGCCTGTCCGCCGAGTGCCGGAGACCCGTCGAGGCGGACCAGCACCGACGGCTGGTCGAGGCCTTCGTCGCCGCCGCGCAGCACGGTGACGTCGCAGCGCTCGAGAGCGTGCTGTCGGCGGACGTCGTCGCCTACGCGGACGGGAACGGCATGCGCGGCGTGGCACGGGTGGCGATCGTGGGAGCCGAGCGCGTGGCCAGGGTCAGCGCCTTCGCCAAGAAGTTCTTCCCCGGGGCCGAGTACGGCATGGCCGAGGTGAACGGCCTGCCCAGCCTGCTGCTCGTTCAGGATGGGGTCACGGTCGCTCTGGTGAGCGTCACCGTGGGACCGGACGGCATCGACGGGCTGTACTGGCTCCTGGCGCCCGACAAGCTGCGGGCCTACGACCGGTCGGCTCGCAGATCCAGGGGGCGCCCGTAGTCGCTCTGACGACGGGGGGACCGGTCAGCTCTTCAGCCAGTCCTCGTAGCGGGTGCACGCGAGGCGGGCCGTGTCGTCGCCGACGAGAACCCCGTCGGGCATGCCCGCGAACGGGCTCGCGGCCTCGTCGGTGACGATGGAGCGGCCGTCCGGCCTCGCCGCCAGGGTGATCTCACCGAGCCGGTCGAGCCCGCTCGACCTCGGGGCCCGCGATGTCGCGGACGCCGTACGACGGCTCGCCCACCGCCGCGTCGGCGACGGCGACGGCGGCGGCGACGTCGGCGGAGGCCACCGGGCGCAGCCGCAGGGACGGCAGGTGCACGTCGGTGCCCTCGGTGGTCATGTCCATCACCGGGGCGATGAACTCGAAGAACTGGGTGGCGCGCACGATGCTGTAGGGAACGCCGCTGTTCCGCACAGCTTCCTCCTGGGCGACCTTGGCCCGGCGGTAGCCGTGGTCGGGCACCTGGTCGACACCGACGATGGAGAGCACCACGTGGTGGCGGACACCTGCCTCCTTTTCGGCCTCGGTCAGGTTCCGCCCGGGCCGTAAGCCGTTGCCGGACCGGCAGGTGCTGTGCGGAATCTTGTGTTAACCGTTGTTAGCCCCCTGAGATGTCTCATCAGGAAAAGGTGGCCCTGTTGTAATGTGGCGCGCCGCTCGGGTGCCGGCACAGGCGTCACCATCAGTCGGTCCGGGTGGCAGAACGTGTGCGGGTTCGTGAAATCGATGACGATGGAGGCCAGAGGGTGCTGCGTGCTGCAAAGCCCGGCACCGTGATCGGTGTTCCGGACTCCGCACCCTTGTCGATTGTCGATCTCGCGGGTCAGCCTTCGGAGGGACGCTGGGCACGCAGGTGCGCCCGTTCCTTCAGCTCCTTCTCGTCGACCAACGTGAGCATCGGCTGACCCGGCGCGCACACCATGGTCACCACGAACTTGGTCGGTGCATCAGACAGGGCGTTGCCGTCCTGGTAGTGGATCACGTCACCGCCCGGCTCCCAGAAGGTCCCACCGGCCTCGATCACACGCTCCGGCTCACCCTCGAGTTCGAACCGGAGCGCGCCCTCCATCACGTAGCCGAACGACGGGCCCGAGTGGCGATGCGGAGGGAGCCCGGGGTGACCGGGAGGCCACTCGACGAGGATGGTCATTCCCGAACCACCTTCGGGAAAGAACGGCGGAGTGACTTCCTGCAGCAACTTGACTTCGGACGGCAAGGAGCCCTCGCGGGCGGTCCCGTGCTCCGGGTTCTTCTCTGACATGTACCACACCTCCGTAAGCCTGCCCGGAATGGACGATCTTGCGTCGGTCACCGTATTCCGGACGGTGTACGACCACTCGTTCGGCGGTGACCAAGGTCGTCGGTTCCCGGCTCACACAACTCGCTCGCGATGAGGAAAGCCACAGCCCGCAGCCGTGACAGGCGTGTGCCTTCTGCCTTCGCCTCAACGGTCTCAAGACCACCCTGCCTCCCGTCGGCGGGCGCCACAATCCGGGAGTCAGAGGATCGAGACCGCATCGCGCCGCACGGGATGCCCGCATGCGGCGCCTGCTGCGGACCGTCCGCAGAGGTACGGGGTCGGTGGTGACCCGGCGGCGGGCGCAGACAGTGCTGTCATCCGCGCAGGCATGTCCGTGGCGAGATTGCCAAGGTGACGTTCACCAGCGCGGACCGGGTCCGGGACGTGATCCACAACCTCAACGCCAACGGCTTCGACCTTGTATCAGAGGTACAAGGGCGGCTACCAAAGACTTTCACGCTCTCCCGAAGCTTGAACTGGAGCCCTGCGACGAAGCCGACGCTGGCGGCGTACCGCACGTCGCTCTTGTCGAACAGGACAACGTTCAGGTCCTTGCCAACGCGCGACACGTCGACGGCGTCGCCGCTGTAGCCGGACATGCTCCTGGCTGGCAGACCTTTCCCATGTGGAGCTGGACCCGCGCCTGCCCTCGCCGTTCACGCCGACGGGCCCGGCCTCCTGGCGGCGACGGAGCGGCACACCTGTCCGCGATCAAGGTCACGGTCAAGGGCGGCATCGGGAAGCTGTTCGCCGTCCCGCCCGTCCGCGGTCGGGTCGGCCGACCGCGCCGTAGAGCGGTGACGCTCGGAGCGGTGACGGTCTACGCGGACCGCGGCTACGACCACGACTGCTACCGCAGCCACCTCCGCGCCCGCGGCTGCCCGCCATCGTACGGCGCGGCACCTTGCACGGCTCCGGCCTCGGCGCCTAGCGGTGGGTGGTCGAGCGGACCTTTGCCTGGCTCCATGGTTTCCGTCGACTGCGCGTGCGCTGGGGACGACGAGCAGACATGCACGAAGCGTTCCTCGGACTCGCCTGCTGTCTGGTCACCACCGGCAACTCAAGGCATTCTGTTAGCCGCTGTAAGGTCTGCCGGGTGGCGGTCGGCCGGACCGGCCCCGCGAGGATCGCCGGGCCGGCCCGGGGAGTTGACCGGTGACAGTGGTGTGACCCGTTCGCTCAGTTCAGGCCACGATCGCGATGACCTTCGCGGCGTATCCGACCGCCTGGATCGTCGAGTCGACCAGAGCGCCGATGTCTGCGTTCACCTTGTTGGTGCAGCGCGCACTCCAGCCGCCGCCCGAGGCTCGCCAGGCGTCACGGATGGACTTCCGTGAGGCGCTTCTGCTCCAGTTGTAGTCACGGGATCCCGACTCGAAAGTCCCGTGCATCCGGCCTGACGTCTGGAACACGAAGGCCGTGCCGTCGGAGAAGCGCACGACGCACACACCCGCGAAGTTGTAGCTGGGCGCGCCGGAGTCGTGCATGTGGCCGGAGTAGCTGTAGGACCCGCTGGGGTAGACGCTCAGCGAGTACCAGCCGCCCACCGGGACACCGCCGCCGAAGGTCACGTTCTTGCCCATGTGGACCTGCGTCGGTAGGACGGCGGGACTCCCGGGTGCGAGGGCTGCGGTGCCGGAGGACGGCGCGGGCGCCGCCTCCGCCGCGGTCGGCGCAATGATGGCTCCTGCAGCCAGCAGAGCCGTTGCGACGGTTGAGGCGCTGCGGCGCTTGATACTGCTCACCATGACTCCGCCTCCTTCGAGTGTCGGAGTTAGTGCTGATGCTGACTTCAACTGTTGAACAGCGGTGTATCACCGCTGCGGGGCACGACCGGCCGGTCTTCTCCGACCTGCCACCAGCCGCGCTGACCTGTACTCAGGTGCGGCCCCCCCCTCGACCCACTTTAATCAGTCGGTTTCCTGTGCGCTCGGCGGAGAACTGGCCCGGTCCCGGGCCGCCACCGGTCGGGACAACTGCTCGGGGCCAGGCATCGGATGGATCACGATCAGATCTGTCACCGCCCGGGTCAGCGCGACGTGCAGAGCGTCCGTCGGAGCGTCTTGGAACTGAGCCTCGGTGTACGTCACGTCAACGAGCCTCGACGCAACGCACGCGACCATGAGCGGCTGCCCCAGCACTCCGAAGCCCATCTGAAAAGTCGGCTGCGTGCGCACAGTTGCTCGGTAACGAGTCCTGACGACACGTCGACTTCGTGGTAGGCAGTCGTCGAGCGATGAGGGTTCACGAAGCATGAAGCGCTCGCATGCCCCCGGTCAGGGCTTGCAGGGCACGGCTTATCGGCGGCCAGCAGCGGCTCGACCGCCGCCCATGTGGTGTCGAACATCTCTCCATCCCTACGACCAGTTCAGCGATCGGGTGATCGGAAAGACACTCCCTTGGTCGAGCAGGAGATCGGCGATGCCGACCGAGTGGGCGAGTTCCGCGAAGAGCCCGGGTCGCTGACAGTCTTGCGGGTGACAGCCACACGGTGGTCTCACCGTGATGGGTCACGCATGCGACCGACGTCTCACGCCTGTCGAGGCAATCCTCAAGCAGCACCTTGGTGTTCTCCCGAGGCAGGAGGGCTGCCTGTGGGCGAATTGATAACACGACAACGACACTTCGTGATGGCCGCGTCTTCGGGGGAGGCTGATGCGGGCCCTCAGGCTCCTCCTTCGTCGCCAGGCCGACCAGTTCTCTGCCCGTTTCGGGGAAGTCTTCGGCACCTGGACGATACGGTTCCAGATCTTCCGGACTCCCCGGTCTTTCGCCGGATTCGGAGCCCCCTTTCGGGAAGCGCGGCGGAGGATGACGAGGAAAGCAGCGGCGGTCATGGACAGGGTGATGTGTCGGTACCAAGCTTCATAGCCGCGGACCTGGTAATGGTCCAGCCCGGTCTCGTTCTTCGCGGTCTGGACATCCCTCCACCGACCAGCGGGAGCCGGCGACGCGGATGAAATCCTCGAAGGCGGTGCCCTCGGGGGCGAAACAGATGTAGTAAGCGATCTCCGAGGGCTTCGACCGGCTACGGCGAGCCAGCAGCCAGTGATCCCAGGCGGAACAGCGCAGGGGCCGAATGGGCTCGGCCACCCAATCGTAGAGGCGCGGACCTCGGACACCGTCCGCGCAGCTCAGCGATCTCCAGGTCGACTTCGGCATACCGAAGCAGGGCGGCAGAGCCCACCAGGCGCACCCGCTGACCAGTGCGTAGATGACGGCCGCGAACAGCGTCTCATCAGTCAACGCGTGCTGTCGAAACCCACCAACAAGTGCTCTCGCCTGAAGGCTCTGGCACACATTCCCTGAGACCGATCTACAAGGTTTCGCCACGGTGATCGAGTCCACAGCGTGTACGCAAGGCGCCTTGAGGACACGCCAGTCGGTGATCGGCCAGTCGTGATCGAACTGACGGTGCGACGTCTGTATTGCGAGAACTCTGCTTGCACGCTTCGTACGTTCGCTGAACAGGTCGACGGGCTGACCATTCGCTATGGACGTCGAACACCCTCTTCCCGACGCCTCCTGGAGGCGGTTGCCGTCGCGCTCGCCGGCCGCGCCGGTGCCCGTCCGGCAGCCGCCCTTCATATAAGCGTGAGCCGGACAACGCTCTTGCGGGCGATCATGGCCCTACCCGATCCCGCCTGGGCCGTCCCGAAAGTGCTGGGGGTCGACGACTTCGCTACCCGCCGCGGGCATCACTACGGGACCGTCCTCATTGACGCGAGACTGGCCAGCCTCTCGACCTGCTGACCGGCCGGGACGCCGCCACCCTGGCGGCCTGTCTGCGCGAGCATCCCGGCGCCGAGATCATCTGCCGTGACCGGGCCGGTTCTTACGCCGATGGCGCCCGCACCGGTGCCCCGAAGGCGGTCCAGGTGGCCGACCGGTTCCACCTGGCAGAACCTCGGCACCGCCGTCGAATCCGGCATTCGACTCCACAGCAAATGCCTCAAGACGGCCGTCGCCAGCCCCGACGGCCCGACGAACGATGGCGACAGCATGGATGCGACGAAGGCATGTCGCCGATCGAAGCCCGCATCCGAGAGCGGCACGCGACCATCCACGCCCTGCTGGCCCAGGGACACGGCATCCGCGAGATCGCCAGAGAACTGCACATCGGCGGTAACACCGTCCGCCGCAATGCGCGCGCGGTAGTCCCCGAACAGTTGTTGACCGGTCGGCACCAGCCCCGGACAAGCCAGCTCGACTCCTACAAGCCCCACCTGGACAAACGCTGGACCGAAGGACACACCAACGCCATCCAGTTGCATGCCGAACTCCAAACCCTCTGCTATCGCGGGAGCTACCAGATCATCAGTGACTACCTGAGACCGAGGCGCCGGCGACGCATCCGTGTCGTCCCACCCGCACCACCGGGAATCCGCCGGGTCACCGGCTGGATGATGCGACACCCCGAGCGCCTGGGCGACGAGGAACGTGAGAAGTTCGCCGCTGTCCTCGCCCTCTGTCCTGAGCTGAAGGCTTCACGCGTACGTCCGCGGTTTCGCGGAGATCCTTCAAAGTCGTTCCGGCCAGCACCTCAAGGACTGGGTCACCGCCACCCGAGCCGCGGACCTGCCCCGGCAGCACACGTTCGCCGCCGGTCTGGAGAGAGACTGGGACGCCGTCGTCCAGGGCCTGACCACCAGTTGGAACTCCGGCCGCGTCGAGGGCCGTGTCAACCACATCAAGATGATCAAACGCCAGATGTTCGGGCGAGCCATGCTTCCCTACTCCGCAAACGTGTCCTCCTCACTGCGGCACAAGGCGGCCCCCGTCACCCGCTCTGCCCTTGATAGAACTGCTTCATGAGTTCGATTGACGACCGGATCGTGCAGGTTGAGCACCACTTCGGAGTCCGGTTTCCCCAGGACTACCGGGACTTCCTGCGCACGACAGGGAGTCTGAGTCAGTTCGTTCCTCCAGCTGACGACTTCCTGGTGATCGAGGCGCTGGACGAGCTCATCGGCATCAACGAGGCCGGTGAATTCCAGAAACGCTTCCCCGGTGCCGTCGTCATCGGAGGAGACGGAAGCCGCGAGCTGCTTGCCTACGACTTTCGCCAGGACACCCCGCCTCTGGTCACACTCGACGTGTCCGCGGAAGACTGGTCATCAGCCATCCACCAGGCACCGTCCCTCTCCGCCCTGTTGAAGCACTTCCCTCAAACCGGGTGGAAATGGGACGACACCGATCCCTCGCCCTCCTGACCGCTGCCCTCACGGAATGTGCGCCAGAACCCGCCTGAAACCTATGCAGGCAACTGGACTGCTTCCGCTTGCACTGGAGCATCGACCTTCTAGTGCCGTCCCGGCATCGAGGGCGCCCAGGAGAAGGGCGGGCGTCGAGGGGCAGATCGGCTACTACCGGCGCAATCACTTCACCCCGTCTCCGAGGTCGCATCGCTGACCGAGCTGAACGCCATGGCCGATCAGTGGGGCCTGGGCGACGACGGCTGCCGCCTGCGGACGAAGACCCGGACCATCGGCGAGACCTTCGCCCAGGAACAGCCATCGCTGCGGCCACAGCCCAGGGAGGTCTTCGAGACCGGCCGATGGTTCACTCCGCGGGTCAACCGCTTCGGCCAGGTCACCGACCGCTGGGCCGCCGATGGCACCTTCGACTGGTTCCTGGCCGTGGCCCCGGGGCTCGGCCTGCGTGCAGTCGTTGCGGGTCCCGGCCGTGACCATGCAGGACAACGGCCGGCCCCGCGCGTCACAAGCCAGGTGGATCCTGCTGGTCAGCCCGCTGCGGGAACGTCCGAGTCGATGCTCGTCGAGCGCCCTTTGGCAGTCCCTCCGCGGTCACGGTCCTCCTTGCTACGGCGTCCTTGGCGCCGGAGATCTCCCACGCCATGCAGGCGTTGCCGTTGCCGTTGCCGTTGCCCGCGACCGGCCGGCCGGCGGCGACGACAAGCCGGGTGTCGGCGTCGATGACGACCTGGTGGTTGGTCGAGTACCGGTAATTCTTCGACTGCTTGGCGGTGCCGTGATCGCGAGTGGGTACCAGGGTTTCCGTCCACGATCAGCACGGCGTCCTTCCGGAACCTCTTGCGCTGCTGGAGCGCGAGCGACGGCCCGAGGCGGTCGATGATGCGGTCTGCGGCCGAAACTCCGACACCCCGACAGCGGGGCGAGTTCACGCCCGGTGAGGTTGGTACGCCAGTACGCCGAGATAGGGGCCGGACACACATCGTGACAATCGGCACTGCCGCGGACACCGACGCACTGGCGAGGGGCGTCGATCGTTATTGGGCGGCGACGCGCGACCGGCTTGCCGCAGCCGCCGTCACTCCTCCGGTGCCGGCACCGGGCAGCCCCTACGGATACCCCGACGCCGAGATCGGGGGCTTATCAGGGACTGTCCCTGATGAGCCGGGAGTCGACGAAACGTCAACCTTGCACCATGACGAAATCACACCGACTTGACCGCAGCAGGGTCACCCGGCGCCGTGCGCTTGCCGCCTGCATTGTCGCCGCGCTCTGCACGCTGAGCGCCGCTGTGCCCGCCGCTGCCGCCTCCCGGGCCACCCCCGACCGACCGGCCCCGTCGTCCGCTCGGCCGCTTTTCCTTCCCGCACCTACGGGTCGGTACCGGGTCGGGAAGGTGGACCTGCATCTGGTGGACCACTCACGGACGGACCCGTGGCAGTCCGCGCCGGTCCGGCGGGAGCTGATGGTCAGCGTGTACTATCCCGCAACGCACACGGCCGGCCGCCCCGCGGCCCCGTACATGCTGCCCGCGGCCGCCGACCACTTCGACCAAGTCACTGCGAACGAGTACCTCCAGCTGCGAGTGCCCGCCGGCCGTGCGGACTGGGCGGGCACCGTCACCCGCGCGACCCGAAGCGCCCCCGTGGCCACCGGACACGGCGGACGGCTCCCCGTGGTGCTCTACTCCCCGGGTCTGGGCGAACCACGCACCTGGGGCACGACGTTGGCGGCCGACCTGGCCAGCCGTGGCTACGCGGTCGTCACCATCGACAACACCTACGAGTCGCCCGAGGTCCAGTTCCCGGACGGCTCCCTCACCACCCTGTCGCCGCCCACGGACGACATCGACGCCTATCTGCACAAGGCGCTGGCCGTCCGAGTCGCCGACACCAGCTTCGTGCTGGACCGGCTCCAGGAACTGAACAGCGGCGGGAACCCCGACGCCGACGGACAGCCGCTGCCCGACGGCCTGACGGGTGCACTGGATCTCACCGAGGTGGGCATGTTCGGTCACTCGATGGGCGGTACCACCGCCGCGCTGGCGATGGACGCCGACCACCGGATCACCAGCGGCATCGACATGGACGGCAATCTGACCAACTACGACGGCTCGCTGATGCCGGTCGCCCGCCATGGCCTCGACCGGCCCTTCCTACTCATGGGCAAGGACGGCGAAACCGACACCGGGCCCGGCTGGCAGGCGTTCCGCGCCCACACCCCCGGATGGAACCGTCAGCTGACGCTGCGCGGCGCCGAGCATGGATCATTCACCGACGCGGAGGCGCTCATACCACAGCTGCGGCTGCCGCACCGCGACCGAGTCAGCGACATCGGCACCATCGACCCGGGCGTCGCCGTCCGCACCATCGAGGCCTATGTATCCGCCTACTTCGACCACTGGCTGCGTAACCGCAGCGGACAGCTGCTGGACGGACCGTCGGCGAAATACCCGGACATGCTGTTCGTGAAGTGATCACGGCGCCTCGGCGGCGCGGACAGCGCGGGCCGCGCGGTACAGGACACAGTGCGGGACAGGAGTGACCAGCCCGGCGAGCTGGCCGGGCTGGACGGCGTCCACCTCGACGCTGTGTGCAAGGCGAACAACGGCGACACCGCCCTGCATCTGCGCTTTCTCAACACGCACCCGCACGCCATCGACCCCTTCGGGCCCGCGCCTTCCGCCCTGTCCACGGCTCGAGTGGCACGTGTCTCCGGACTGCTCGCACAGATCGCTATGGCCGTCCTCCTGGCAGCCCTGCCATCCGACAGCGAAGCCGCATCGATGATCGGCCACGGGGCCGACCGACGGCATCGAGCTCGGCACCGTCATGGTGCCCGCGACCCCACACCCGCAAGGTCATCACCTCCGTCTGCACCGTCGATGTCGGCGTCATCGGCAGCGCCGTCCGACGCGCGCGGTGCGGGCGGCGCACCGCGGCCACTCCGTGCCCGTTTCCGCACTGGTGTCCGACGAGACGGCTACGAGTTCTGCTGGTTTCCGAGCACACCGTGAGCGCGGAGGAAGGCGAGGACCGCAGCGCTGAACTCTGCGGGCCGTTCGAGATGCGCGAGGTGCCCCGTTTCCTCGAGAATCGACAACTCGGCGGCGGGCATGGCCTCGTGCAGGAGGCGGCCCCTTCCGAGCGGCTCGCTGCCCTGGTCCTGTACGACACGTCACCGTGGCGGACGAGCAGTTCTGGTCTGCGGCGGTCGCCGCCATGCAGCGGTTCGTGGACCGTCTGCTCGGAGCGACGACATTGAGCGCGAACAGATAGACGATCGTCTGCTTGTCGGTCTCCGCCAGCGACATGACCGCGTCGCACCGGCGTTGTTGATCAAGTAGTCGAGGCGTCCCCACTGTTCCACGGCGGCACTGACGACCTTGGCGGGTGCGCCGTCGGCGTCCACGAGGCCTTGCCCTACCTGCGGCAGTCCTCCGGAGCGATCATCAACCTCTCCAGCACCTACGGTCACCGCCCCGTGACGGGCGGCGCGCACTACTCGGCCACCAAGGCGGCCGTCGGGCAGATGACGCGGAGCTGGGCCCTCGAGCTTGCCGGCGAAGGTGTTCGTGTCAACTCCGTCGCTCCCGGTCCCACCCGGACCGACGTCATGCTGCGCGCCGGCCTTACGCCGGAGGCCGCCAATGACATGTACGCCTACGAGAGCGACCGTATCCCCACGGACCACATCGCGAGCGCCGACGAGATGGCCCCTGGATCCTTCGGATGGCCGACCCGGCTGGGCGCCATGCGACCGGTCAGGTGATCACCGTGGACGGCGGGCTGGAACTCATCTGACTCCGCCGCCTTCTGCCCGCCCTCTGACGGCGGGCCGAGGGGGTTTGACCAGGGCGCGCCGGTATTCGTCATTGATCTCGGCGAGGCCGGAGAGATCTGAGGGAATCCCGCATCGTCGCGCTGGACAGCGACTTCGACTGGACGGCGCCCTGACGAGGAGGTGTTTCGCTTCGTCACCGACGAGATCCGAGAGATCGGCGTCCACGGGTCTGATCGACGAGTACCGGGCCAGGAGCTACCCGGTGCTGGTCCGGCCGCTGCATTCCGTTCTTCCCCCAGCGCGAGCGCCGGGCAGACCTCGAACTCGTCGAGACCCGCCCTTCAGCTCTGGAGTCGTCCACCTCCGCTACCGCGAGGCGCGCCAGGCCGTACTCCAGAAGGTGCTGTCCGAGTCGTTGAGGTCGTCGATCAGCAGGAACACGCGCCCTCGGCGGTGCCGGCCGAAACGGGAGGACTGACATCCATGTCGGCGTGTCGAAGTCTGCCCGCACCCCTTCCGACGGTGAGGGACGACGGTGAGGGACGTCGAACCGGTCCCCGGCCGGCCGTCGACCGCGGTGGGCGCCGTCGGCTGAGCACCGGGGAGACGAGTGCCGGGGGAGCGGCGAGGTGGTCGACGCGCAGGGTCAGCCCGGCGCCGCGGTGGCTCCATCGATGAGACGATCGGCTGCCGCGTCGGTACGGGCGACGTCATGGGTCACCAGGCGGTCCTGGCACAAGCCGCGCAGGCCGGAAACGAGCAGCGTGGCCGCGGCCCGTGCCTGCTCCGGCGGGTGACCCAGCCGGGCGTAGGCGGCGGCGATCGGGCCGATCATGACCTCGACGGTGTCGGCGGCCAACTCGCCGTACTGCTGCTGGTCGGTGACGGCCAGGCTCAGCAACTGCAACAGCATGCGGATCGGTCCGGACTGTTCCCCGACGGTCATCGCCTCCCACAGTGTGCGGGCGGCCCGCCGCATGCCGGCCGTGTCGTGGACGTCGTCGAACATCGCATGGGCATCGGGCCGGTTGGCGCTCAGTGCCTGCGCGAGCAGGTTCTCGCGACTGCCGAAGTAGTACAGAAGCATCCGTTTGGTGGTGCCGATGGATTCGGCGAGCGGGCTCAGGGACATCTGGGCGAGCCCATGCTCTTGGAGGTGCGCCACCACCTGCTGGAGCAACTCGGCGCGTTTTTCGACATTGACTGGGCGAGGCATGACTTTGACTGTACCGGTCGGTACGCATAAGGTTCGAGGGGCGTTGGTGTGCCGATCGGTACATTAATCAGGAGTTTGCATCAGCGACGGCCGCGTGCGAAGGGCGTGAAGGGATCTCATGGAGTGGGCTGCACCACCGGAAGCGGTCACGAGGCGTGGAGCCGGAAGGCGTGACCCGGTCGTCCACCTGCCGAGGCTCGGCCGCGCGCCGGTTCGGGGCCTGCGGGGGGCGGTCCTGTGAGGCATCGCAAGGAGGGCACCGAAGGCGTACCCCGCATCAGGACTCTGGCCGAGACCCTGATGTTCCCGACGGTACTTTTCCTCGGCCTTCTGTTCTGCTTCACCTCGGCCTTCCACGCTCCCCAGCCGCATCACCTGAAGATCGCGGTCGCCCACCTGGAAACGGAACGCAAGATCGACACCGCCCTGCAGAGGACGCATCCCGGTGGGTTCGACGTCAGCGCCGTGGCAGACGCGGGGCAGGCCCGACGGGCAGTGCTCCAGCGGGACGCCGTGGCGGGATACGCCGCCGAGGGCGGACACCCTGTGCTGTACGTGGCTCAGGCCAACGGGATGTCGCTGGAACAGACGTTGGCCCAGGGCTTCACCGAGCTGGCGGCGCACGACCATCAAAAGCTCACGATCAGGGACGTGGCACCCACCGTGAGCAAGGACCGGAACGGCACCACCCTGGTCTACTTCGGAGTCGCCTGGAGCGTTCCCGGCTACATACTCGCGACCACCCTGCTGCGGGCGGTGACCTTCAACCGCCGCAAGAAACTGATCACGATCGCGGGCGTCGCCGCCTTCTTCAGCGTGGTGGGCTATCTCGTCGGCACATGGCTGAACTACCTCCCCGACGAGCCCTCGGCGCTGGCGATCGGCTTCCTGCTCACGATGGCGGTTGCCACGTTCTCCGCCGGCATTGCGCCGTTCACACGGCAGTTCTTCCCCCTCGTGGGCATGGGTCTGTTCATCGTGCTGAGCGTCCCCACCAGTGGCGTGGCTCCCGTCCCGCTGCTGCCGACGTTCTTCCAGGACCTGCACGCCGTGATGCCGTTGGGCAACGCGGTGGACGCCCTCAGGGGGCTGCTGTACTTCGGCGAAGCAGGCGTGCTCAGGCCGGTACTCGTGCTCTGTGCGTGGATCGTCGCGGGTGTCGCCCTGCTCGGGCTCGACGCCTGGCGGCACCAGCGCGAGGCCGCCGGGGAGAATACGGAGGAGGCTCAGGAGGAGATTCCGGAGCCTCCGGTCGAGGATCCGTCCGTGGAGGCTCCCGCACCGACCGCGCTTCCGGTTCACCATCACCACCACTTCGGAGAGCCGCTGCCCATGCTGGAGGGCACCGTCCGCGATGACGAGCAGCAACCCATCCGGCATGCCGCAGTGACCGTCATGGACACCCGCGGTCGGCAGTTGGTGCGGACCATGACGAACGCGCAGGGCGAGTACGCCGTAACCGGCCTGCCCGAGGGACACATCGCCATCGTCGTCTCCCACCCCGGCCGCCACCCGGTGGTGCACCAGAAGCTCATGCAGTCCGGCGTGGCCGTCCGGGCCGACTTCACCCTGCACGGCCGCACCCGCTGGACGTCCTTCCAGCCGCTGTCGCAGCGCTGACACGAGCAGCCCCTGGTCCCACGCCTGGCACTCCAGCCACTCGCCCCGCTGCCTCGCGATCACCACCGCCGTGCCCGGCGCGGCGCCCGTCACTGGCGCCACAAGAGCAGCAACCACGCACCGGGCAACAGCTTCGTGCAGCTGCCACGTCAGAACATGCGCACGGCGAGCGCTGGAGATCACCCCGGTGATGCGGGTGCCGACTCCATGCCGGCGGTGCGGGGGTGTGCGACCGACTGGTTGGCCCGCCCCCCCGCACCGCCGGGTCTCAACGATGAACAAGGCATCGCGTCCAGTTCAGTGGCGCGGCTCCACGACGCCCTGCGAGTCCAGGGTGAGTGGCAGCTTGCTCGGCGCTCCGGTGGCGCACGCGGTACGCACATGGCGTGCCGTGATCCCTGTCCAGGAGTCGCCCCCCTGTCTCGGCGGCGACGGCCGAGGCGAGCCTGGACCGGTGCCCGCACGACGGGGCTCAGCGCACGGAGACGACCGTCAGAGACTTGACGGGTCCGGCGCCACGCAGGGTGAGGTCGAACAGCAGGTCTCCCTGTCCAGGGCGCAGGTCGGCCGTGTGACCAGGGGCGATCTCCCGTTCCGGGCCCTGCTGGCGCTCGCCCTGACGAGGCCCGTGGATGACGGTGACGTACACGGTGGACGGCCCTGTGTTGCGTACCCCCACCTGTGTGGTCGTTGAACAGCGTCGCAGCGCGTCGTGCGTCGGGCACAGGTAACGCAGGTCACCGAAACCGTGAGTGCCGCAGGACAGCTCCTGGTCGGCGTGGAGCGCGGAACGGCAGGTGCGCCCGGCGCTGACGCGGTCGTCGCCCGTGTCGTCGGCGTCGTGCGAGAGTGAGGTGCCCACGGCGACCAGGGTCAGGACGGCACAGCCCGCCCAGGCTGCGGCCGATATGCGGCTGGGGCGTATGCGAGCGGTCCGCACAGCCTGGAGTGACGTATGGCGTTCACTGGAGTCCTCGACATGAGTGGGTACCCGGGCGCGCAGCGCGGCACGGGGCACAGGTCAGCGGTTGACGGTGATGGTTCGCGACCCGCCGTCCTACCGGTCCGGGTGGCCGCCGCTGAGGCCCCGGGGATGTGAGCGGCGCTGGAACGTATGTCCGCGGGCTCTCCCGGGCCGAGGCTGCACACCGTCGGCCAACGTTGGTCGCGTACCGGCTGGAAAGCCTTCTCTCATCTCGACCATGCACCGAGTGGATCTGTGACGAGCACGGGCCTGCCCATCTTCTGGCTGTGGGCGCCAGCACCACAGCGCCGGTGACGCGCGAGGGCTCTTCGGCTGTTTGATCCCGGAGGCCCGGAGGCCCGGAGGCCCGGATCTGGGTCTGGCTGGCGCTATTGCCCTCATGCGAGGCGGTGACCGTCAGTCCCGTGCAGCCGTACGCCTTGCCCGAAAGGTCGGTGCCGGCGGCGCCGGTGGGACGAGCCAGGTGGCGTAGGCGTCGCCGTCGTCATGGACGACCGCCGGCGTCACAGATCGGCCGTAACGCCAGGCGGCCGGCTCGATAGATGGCGGTCCTGTCCGGCGGCGGCGGCGGTGGTGGTGTGGAGGAATGATCACGTGGCCGGTCTGTGGGCCGCCGCAGCCAGCGCGCATCACTCGATCAGCTGGTGACGAGCGTCCGGGAAGGGCACAGCCGAGTGCGCATGGGCGCGGAGTGGGAGCCGGCGCCGGCGGACATGACCGCGCCGGCCCTTGTGTTCTGGGGGTGCACGGCCCGGCCTGCCAGACCGAGTTCGGCGACAGGCTCGGCAAGGCCCGTCCCGGCCCGTCTCCCGACATGACCCGACCACCGAACAAGCCCGGTGGGCAGGGGGTTTCACCCCCTGCCCACCGGGCTGTGATCGATGGCTGGTCCACGCGCAGTGGGCGCATCGCCGCTGAGGGACGACCGCTCACTCGTGACGGAGGCCCTCCGGCCGCGTCGACCGCCACAGTGTGGGCAGGGTCAGCAGGGTCACGACGACGGCAGTGGCCGCGCCGAGGCCGGCTATGGCCAGCAGGGTGCTCCAGTCGTAGGCCGCGGGTTTGCCGACGAGACCGAGCAGCGTGCCGCCGAGGGCCGTCCCGACCAGCCCCGCGACGAGCAGCCCCAGTGCGACGGGCAGTACGGTCTGCCAGAGGACGGAACCGCCGAGGGTACGCCGCCGGGTGCCGAAGGCGACGAGCACGGCCAGCACACGCGCGCGGTCGCGGAGTTGTTCCAGCGCGCCGAGCAGCATGCTCGCGGCGATCAGCAGCAGGACGACCGTCACCCCGGCCAGCAGGGCCCGCTTGATCCCCCCGAGGGCCGGGTCACCCTGGGGCTGTCCGGGGAAGCCGACGGTGAAGGACGGGTCCAGCCGGGCGGCCGTGGTGCGGATGCGGTCCTGTACGTCCCTGTCGGTGTCCGTGTAGGTGACGCCGACCGTGCTGACAGCGTGTGCGATCGCTGTCGGTCCCGCTGCCTCGGGGGTGGCGAGCAGCATTCGCTCGGGGAAGACGCCTTGCGGATCGGCGCTCGTGGCGCGGGCGGTGGCGGTGATGGGCGGGGTCGTCCACCGGGGGCCGTCCGCGCCGATGCGGAGCGTCGTGCCTGCCTTCCACGTGGTCATGTCGTGCGCCCCGCCCGTGCCCGGGGGAGCGACGAGGAAGGCGTCCCCGGCGGAGCAGCCGGGCAACGAGGCCAGCAGGCGCAACTGGGCGCAGTCGGCGATGCGAACCGTCTGAGGGAACCCGCCGTCGGGCGTGCTCACCGACAACTCACCGAAACCGACAGCCTGTTGCACACCGGAAGTCGCGGCGAACACCGGGACGTAGCGCTCCACGTCCCCCTTGCGGTCGTCGAGGCGGGCGACACCGACGTGCGTACGGGGCGCGGAGGCACTGTGCGCGGCCCGCGGGGTGCTGTCCGCCGGTGTCTGGGCGATCCCGGTGAAGAGGGTCTGCAGCGCCACGGCACCCGCCACGGCGACCGCGATCCCGTTGACCGTGCGGGTGGCGGCTTCACCGCTCAACTGCAGTCTGCGTACCGCCAGTTGCCAGGACAACGGACCGAAGCCGCCGCACAGCCCGGTGAGGCGTTCCACAGCCCAGGGCAGCACGGTGGTGACCCCGACGAGCAGCGCGAGCATGCCGGCGACCACCAGGACGACGCCGGCGGTGTCGTGCAGGTCGGAAGCGTTCCGCACGGACGTCCGCAGCAGGACCAGTCCGAGGAGGGGCACCGCGATGCGCCACCACAGGCGTCGTGTGGCCCCGCCGGACCTGCGGACGACCCCGAGGGGCTCCACGGCCACCTTGTTCATCGCCAGCCGCGTGACGACGAGGGACAGCGTGAGGACGGCGACGACCGTGAGAACTGCCAGAAGAGGCTGGGGGGTGAGGTCCTCAGGGAAGACGCTCAGCCCCTGGACGTCCGCCAGGCCGATGAATTGACGGCCCGCCATGAACAGGATCGCACCCAGGACGATGCCGATGGCGGTGCTGAGCACTGCCTCACCGGCGGCGATGCCGGCGGTCATCCGGCGGTCCGCGCCGACCAGCCGCAGGGCGGCCAGCCGCCGGTCCCGGTGCTCACCGCCGAACCGGACGGCCGCGGCGATGAAGACACCGACCGGGACGAGCAGTACGACGATCCCCGCGATGCCGAGCAGGGCGAGGTCGGGGGAGAGGGGCTTCTTCGGGTAGACCTTGCCGAAGTGGTCCAGTCGCCGGGTTCCCGCGACGCCGTCCACCATGTGATCTCCGCCGAGGTAGAAGACGTACTCCCCCGGGCCGAGCAGGCCTCGGTCGCCGACCTCGCCCGCGATGGGGTGGGCGAGGCGCTCGCGCAGCAGTTCGCTGCCCGGCGCGGCCAGCAGCTTGCGCAGTGCGGGTGACACGACCATCTCTCCGGGGCGCGGATAGCGCTGGACTCCGGGCGGAAGCGGTGCGACGGACCCCTCCGGCTGCACCATGCGCCCCCGGATCTCCTTGTCCCGGAACACGGTGTCGATATCACTGACCAGCACAGTGCCGGCCGAAGGTTTGATGACGCGGTCGTCGAGGTTGGTGTCGATGCGGTGGTGAATGCGCTCGTCCCGGTGGTGCCTGGCGGTGGGGACCGACGCGGCGAGCAGCAGCACGGCGACTCCCAGCCCGACCCCGACGGCCATCAAGGCGGTGCGGACCGCGCCGTCCCGGCCACCGGTCAGGGCGAGTCGTGCACCGAAGCCCAGCGCGCGAAGTCCCCCGAAACGCCGTCCACCGCCTCGGACGCTCGCGGACACGGCACGGCGCGCATCTTGTCGAGGTGGGCTCACTGTCTTCCTCTCGTACGGGACGCGGGGCGTGTCCGGCGGCCCAGGGTGTGAAGCGCCGCTGGTGGCGGCCGTACAGACGGTGCCGAAGCATGGCGTGGAGTCCGCCTGTCGGCATGCCCGGACTATACACCGAGAGTATAGCCACGCTTGATTGCGTCACCATGGTCGGTGCGCACAGTGTGACAACATCTGCTCTGTACCAGCAACGTCCCGGTCACATGGATCCCGATCCGACCGACCGGGCCCGATGAGACTCACGCGGCGCGGTACAGACCTCGGCCCGCGCGGCGGATCCGGGACGTGCCGACCGAGCGGTCGAGAGTGCTGCGCACAGCGTTGATGCTGCCGCTGTCCGCGGCGCGACCCAGCGTCTCGGCGACATCGCGTGCGCGGACGTCGATGTCACCGACCCTGGCGAAGTGGTCCAGGATCCGCTCGGTGAGTCTGCCGTACTTCTGCGGCCATCCCGCCTCGTCGGAGGACCGCGCGGCCCGGACGCCTCCGCCCGGCACGGCCGTGGAGGCCGGGCTCCGTGTGGAATCTCCGGTCGCGGCTCCGCGCGTGCGGCATTCCCGGTCTCGTGCGTGATCGTGGCGCCGACTGCTCCGGACGGTGCCGACCCGGCCGGGGACATGACGGTCCGCAGCGCGCCGAGAGCCCGCTGGACGGAGCCGAGATGGGCCTTGACGGTGGCCGACTCCCGTTCCAGGTCCTGCTTCGGACCTCCAGCCGGGTCAGGTCCGTCCGCCGGGTCTCGGCGGTGACCTCGATCTCATGCCCAGCGTGGGTTGCAGACACCATGTGTTCCTCTCGCCCCTGAACCCTGTGGTCTCGTTCGTGTCCTGTACTACGGCATGTAGTCCGGCTCTGCTGCCAGTACCACGGGACATCATGAGCGGGCACATGTGTGTGCCGAGGAGCGAATGGGCCGCCCCCCCTCGCCGGCTACTCGAAGGCGCAGCCCGGGTTGGGGGCGTCCTCGGAGAAGGGGGCGCCGTGCGGCAGCACGTAGAGGACTTCGAGAACGACGTCCGTGCTGCCGAGGTTCTTGCCGATGTGCACGTGATCGGCGCCCGCCGGTTCCTGGATCGGGCTGCCCGCCGGGTACACACCGTCCGGAGCGCAGGTGGCGTCGAAGTGACTCAGCGTTCCCCGCTTGACGTAGCCGTACAGAGTGCCGTCGTGATAGTGCCACCCCGTGCCTTGGCCCGGAGGGATGGTGATCTCGCGCAGGATGTAGTCCCGGTCGCCGACGGTGGCGCGGGCGATGACTTTCGCGGTGATCCCCGGGCCGCCCGGCGTCGCGTGAGCCAGGCCGGCAGGGAGCGAGAGAGCGGCCAGCACGGCACCGACCGCTCCCAGACGTGACAGGTTGCGCATGAGAGTCCTTTCAGGGGACAAAGGTTGATGAACACTGATTCATGGCTTGCGCGACAGCGAACGGATTCCACGACGGGACGTCGGTAGCCTCGTGGGCTTGCGTTCCGCCGTCCCGGTAGAGCGGCATCCAACTGCGCCCGTCGGCCTGGACGGGCCGCATTCCACCTCGCCACGGAACCGCGGATACGTGGTGGTGCTGTGCAGCCGCTGTGACGGGCCGGTGTTCGGGTCGGGCGGATCCCTACGGCGGACCGGGCCGGACAGGGGCCTGGTTCCATGGCAGCAGTTTGTCGGGATTGATGACGACCCAGACCTGGACGACCTGACGGCCGGCGATGTCGAGGCTGGTGACCGCCGCGACCCGCTGGTCGTACCGCACGACGAGCCCGGTCCGGCCGTTGACGGAATGTGTGTCCACCGTCGTCCGTGCCCGGGGAGCCAGCAACGTCAAGAGACTCCGGGCCACCTGCTCCCGGCCGTGCACGGGTCGTACCTGCGCCCGCACCTTGCCGCCTCCGTCGAAGAACGCCGTCGCGTCCGGCGCCAGCAGCGTGGTGAGCCGACCGGTGTCCTGCGTCGCGCATGCCTCCCGCACCGCGTACACCAGGGCATCGTGCTGCCGCGGAGTGGTGGGCCGCCCGCGCCGGTTCCGCAGACTCTGCCGTGCCCGGTCCGCCAGTTCGGTGCACGTCGGCTCGGGCTGCCCCACGATGTCGGCGACCGTGCCCGGTGCCATCCCGAAGATGTCATTGAGGACGAACGCGGCCCGCTCGGCCGGAGACAAGTCGTCCAGCGCCTGCAGCAAGACCGCGCTGACCTGGCGCTCCAGCATCCGCCGCCGTTCCTCGGCCGCAAGACCAGACTTCGGCCCCGCCGCACCGGACTCCGGCTCCGCCGGGCCGGGACGCCGACGCCCCGGCCGCGCCAGCCGCTCCAGACAGATGCCGCCCGTGACCCCGGACAACCACGCCCGCGGCTCCTCGATCAGTGCCCGCTCCGTCTCCGGCAGCTCGTACCACCGTCGGTACGCCTCGGCGACCACATCCTCGGCCTCGACGGCACTGCCCAGCATCCAGAACGCCACATCCAGCAGATGCCGTCGCTCATCCAGCAGTTCCCCGATCGGCAGCGCCTCATCGGCGAAGTCCATGCGTCAACCTCCCTCTCCGGCAACGCCCTGACGCCACGCCGCCAGGCGGACCCGGCATCCCGGTGGCATGCGTGTGGGACGGACTGTTCCCTTCGCGTGCAATGAAGCCGATGCGTGCGGCGGCGACACGGTCACCGCGCACGACGTCATGCCTCTTCGTCCGCTCGACAGACCAGACCGGACAGGAACAGTTCTTGTGACACGACGGCGCCGGCGCCCACGCCCGGGCGTCCCCGTCGCCGACGCCGGCCTTCTGCGGCGGCGGGGACGGGCGGCCCGTGGCTCGCCCCTTCCCTCGGTGTCACACAAACGCCGCTAGACACCGCCGACCCGGCGCAGCGCGCGGAGATCACCGTGTCGCCGCTACGGGCCAGGCTGGAGGACCTGCGTGGGCTGCCGCCCGCGCGCTCGTGCTCGTGGACGACGACGACGTGCTGCGCGACGAGGGCGAGGCTACGCCCGCAACTTGACCGCCGACATCCTGTGCCTCAGCGTCGTCAACGTGAGGCAGCAGGTCGCGCGCCCTGGAGCGTCTCGCCGAGAACCGGTGCCGCAACCTGTGGACTCCGCCGCTTGTCGGCGGCTCGTGCAGGCGTTCTTCGCGGCAGCCCAGACCGGCGACGTCGCGCACCTGCAGAGGGTCCTCTTCACGGACGCCGATCCTCAGCCGACCTGCCGGCCGACGTTCCATGCTCAGACGGCGTGGCAGGCACGCCTCAACCGGAGGTCAGCTCGTGCAGGGCGGCGGAGGTGGCCCTGATCCGTTCGTCGAGGCTCACGAGTTCCTTCTGGAGCTTGTCGACCCGGGTCTGCAGCGCGTGGGCCTCCGCGGCCAGTGAGACCACTGTGGCCATGAGGTCGACGCGGTTCTCGGTCGCTTGGGTCATCACGTGTCCCTCTCCACCTGTACGGCGGCGATGTCGAGGATCAGGTTCACCTTGTCGCTGATGAGGGTGCCGCCCGAGGCGAGGGCCGTGTTCCGGTCGAGGCCCCAGTCGGAACGCCGCAGGGTGGCCGTGCCCTCGAAACCGACACGGCTGCGTCCTTGGGCGTCCCGACCCGCTCCGCCGAACTCGAGATCGATGTGGACGGGCAGTTCGACGTCCTTGATCCGGAGGTACCCCGCCAAGCGGAACCGGTCGTCACCGGAATCGAGGACTCCGGAGGAACGGAAGCTCATGAGGGGGAAGGTCGCCGAGTCGAGGAAGTCCGGGCCGGTGACATGGGCGTCCCACTTCGGAACACCCGTCTCCAGACTGCTGGTCTGGACACTGAGGTAGGCCTCGGACCGGGTGGGGTGGTTCCCGTCGAGCTTGAGGAGTCCCTCGAAGGCGGTGAATTGAGCGCGCACGTTGGTGATCATGGCGTGCCGGACGGAGAACCCTATCGCGCTGTGGGCGGGGTCGATGGTGTAGATGCCGGTCAGTTCCTCATAGGGGGTGGTGTCGGGAATCGTGATTTCGGTGGTACGAACCATCGCGAACCTTAAATCAGGACAAGGAAGACAAGCGGTGGCCCCCGTCGACGGAGGCAGGGGCCACCCGCGGTGGAACTACTGCTGTTGTGCGAGCCAGTCGGCGAACTTGGTCTCGGCGATGTGCGCGTCCGGACCAGGCAGGAGCGTGGTCTCCTGCAGCTCGGCACCCCAGTACGTGGCCTTCGGGTCAGTGACGATCTTGCGGGGGTCGTTCTTGGCGGCGAGTCCCATGCGGATGAAGTCCTCGAGCTCGAAGGCCTCAGGGCCCGCGACCTCCACCACACCGTTGACCGGGGAACCGACCGCGGTGCGGCCGACGGCCGCGGCCACGTCGTCGGACACGATGGGCTGGATCTTCCCGGCGGGCAGACGCACGGTGTCACCGTCGGTGACCCCGTCGGCGAGCCCCTTCGCGAACTCGAAGAACTGGGTGGCGTGGACGATGGAGTACGGGATCCCGGACGCCTTGATCAGTTCTTCCTGGGCCTGCTTGGCGCGGAAGTACCCGCTCCCCTGGAGGCGCTCGGTGCCGACCACGGACAGCGCCACATGGTGCTTGACGCCGGCCTCGGCCTCCGCCTTGAGGAGGTTGGCCGTGGAGGTGCGGAAGAAGTCCATGACGGCCTGGTCCTCGAAGGAGGGGGAGTTCGACACGTCGACCACGACCGATGCGTCCTCCAGAACATCGGCCAGCCCCTCGCCCGTCAGTGTGTTGACGCCGGTGTTGGGCGAGGCCGCGACCGCCTCGTGTCCGTGCTCGTTGAGCTTGCCGACCAGCTTCGAGCCGATGAGCCCGGTGCCACCGATCACTACGACCTTCATAACGGATTCCTCTCAGGGATTTCCTGGGAAACTTGGGTCTGCACGAGAAGAGACCAGGCAGCGGCCCTCCTTGTGACACGTGGTTCGCGGAGCCTGCCTATTCGGCGAGTTTCCCTGCCGGTGAGACCTGTCGCGACGCTCCAGCGTCGCTTGGTCACTCATCGCTACCGGGGAGACGATGAGGGACCGGATGGGATCCATGACGTCCCACAGGTTGACACTCATCCCTGCCGGCACGGGGCTGCCCGCCATCCAGAACGCGATGAAGCGTCGTTCGGCCGGCTCACCGCGGAAGACGACGCGGCCGTAGCCGCCGGGTTCCACGTAACCCGTGTACTCCATGCCGAGGTCGTACTGATCCGTGTAGAGGTACGGCAGCCTGTCGTAGACAGCGTCCTTTCCGAGCGAGGGCCGCCACGTCCGGCTGATGGAGGGCATCGGCCCAGTGTCCGCCCGGAGGTGGCGGCGGAGCAGCCGAGGTAACCTGACCAGCAAGACTCACCTGGCGTGCGACTCCCTGGGGCGTCCGCTCGCCTTCACCGTCACGGGCGGGAACACCAACGACTGCACCCAGTTCACCGCCGTGATGGACGCGATACGGGTGCCCCGCCTCGGACCGGGACGGCCGCGCCTCCGGCCCGACCACGTCATCGGCGACAAGGGCTACACCTCCAAAGCGATCCGGACCTGGCTCAGGTGGCGGGGCGTCGGCCACACCATCCCGGAACGATCCGACCAGATCCGCAACGGGCTCCGGCGCGGCCATCGCGGCGGGCGCCCGCCGGCCTTCGACAAGCACCTCTACAAGCGGCGCAACGTGGTCGAACGCTGCTTCAACCGCTTGAAACAGAGGCGAGGGATCGCCACCCGCTACGACAAGACCGCCGAGTCCTGCCAAGCAGCCGTCACCCTCGCCTCGCTCCCGATGTGGGCGTGACAATCGAAGACAACTCCTAGGGCGTGCATCGAGCCTGGTGAGGATGGCGGCGAGCCCATTCGTGATCCAGAATGATGGGATGGTCACGCTTGAGACTCCCCGTCTGATCCTCCGTCGCTGGCGCGAGGAAGACGTCGCCCCCATGGCGGCCATCCATGCCGACCCCGAGGTCATGCGGTGGATCCGTGACGGCAGCGTCCGCGACGAACAGCAGACTCGCGACGGGATCCAGGCGTGGGAAAGAGAGTGGGAGTCACGGGGCTTCGGCCTGTTCGCCGTGGAGATCCGGTCCACTGGCGAGTTGGCCGGGTTCACCGGCCTTTCAGTGCCCGACTTCTTGCCGGAGGTACTGCCGGCGGTTGAGGTCGGCTGGCGGCTGGGACGTTCCCACTGGGGGCAGGGCCTGGCCACCGAGGCCGCTGCGGCCGCTGTACGGTTCGGGTTCGAAGAACGAGGGCTGGAGCGGATCGTCAGCATCGCTCAAGTGGGCAACGACGCCTCCGAACGGATCATGACCAAACTGGGGATGCGTCCGGTTCGTGAGACCGTCAATCCCACCTGCGGTCGGCGGGTACGGGTGTTCGAGTTGGCGTCGGACCAGTACGTCACAACCACTCGTTGACGGCGGCAACGAGGACGGTAGCCCCGTAGCGGACCGCGAGTTTGTCGTACCTGGCGGCTACGGCTCGACGTCTCGTACAGGCCGACCCTGCCAACGCGCTGGAGCGGAACATTCGTCTCGCCACGCGGGTACGCCAGTTGGAGAAGCGGCTTTCCGTACGGCTCGGCGAGCAGGCGTGGAGCGAGTCGGGGCTCGGTGCCCGCGCCGAGAAGCGCGGCGAGATGGAGGAAAGGACGGAGGAACCTGAAGCCGCTCGGGCCGCCAACAGGGAGCTGGCCCAGGCTGCGCACCGGCCTTCGCCGACCGGTCATGAACTCGCTGGCGCGCAACAGACGGTTGCCGCAGAGGCCAGAGGCTGCGCCGGTAGGTAAGGGAAGACGTTGCCGGGATGACCCAAGCAGGCCATGGCCACGGCGGCCGTCCGACGCGCGGACCACATCGCGTCGTTGCTCGCCGGCCGCCCAGCCGGCGTGCCCGTGGTGACCGTCCTCGGCCGAAATGAATCGAAGCCCCGGCAAGGCCCGTGACGCGGTCGGCGGCGACGGCCTCGACCTGTTCGAAGATCTGGTGATTGCCACGCGGGTCCATCTGGGAGGTGGGCTCTTCGACGACGAGAAGTTCGGGCTGCCAGTAAAGGGCTCTGATCTGCTGAACAGCCGTCAGATGAAGCCGTTCCCGGACGTCTCCGGCCCCAGGGCGCGGAATTTCCTCTGACGTCCCTCTGTACGCCTCATCCACTTCGGGGTTACGGTCGGGCATCGGCAACCGACTGAAACGTTTCAATCCCTTCGGTGTTTCAGGGAGGCTTTCATGGCATCCACGTCCGCTCCACACGACGGCCCGCGCAGACGCTCCGTGGTGGCGGCCGGGGTTCTCGGACTCGGCGTGACCGGCGCCACGAGTGGCCGGCCGGCGTCCGCCGCGACAGGCCCGGCGGAGGCGGCCGAGGCCCGCACGGTACCCACACGCGCCTCCACGGACTGGCACCGCTACGTCCAGGCGCCCACGACGGGCACCGTACGTCCCGTAAGCGTGGTCGCCGTGAACGGAGACGTGACCGACGCGCAGGCCCTGCTGAAGCCCGGGGGCGCAAGCGCGGTGCTGCGCCGCCCGCGTCCCGTCCCGGCCCCGCGCTGGCCGGAGGGAACCACCGCCGAGGCCTCCTCCACCCACGCCGGCAACAACGGCAACGACGGCACGCCTCGCACCTACGACGCCGCCCACACGGTCGACGCAGACCCGGACACCTTCTGGAACGACGACACGCTCGGCGCCTTCCCGGACACGCTCACCATCACCCTGCCCGACCCTGCCGAGCTGCCGGGGATCACGGTGCTCTCCAACAGCGACGGCGTACCCACCGAGTTCACGGTCGACGTGTGGCGTGACGGCGCGTGGCAGACCGCCGCAACGGTTCAGGACAACGATGTCATCCAGTGTCCCGTGCCGTTCGCCACCCCGGTCACCACCGATCGGGTGCGCATCACGGTGACCGCTGTCCAGGACACCCCCCGCGGGGCGTTCACCCGCGTCAACGAGGTCTGGCCCGCGCCGGTGGCCCCGGTCGACGTCCCCGGGGTCACGCTCGACTTCGGCAAAGTCGTCGTCGGACACCCGCGGATCAGGTTCACCCGGGCCTCGCCCGACTCGCCGGGTGTGCGGCTGGCGTTCTCCGAGACGCGCCGATTCCTCACGGACCGCTCCGACTTCACCCGCTCCGATCAGGCCGGCGGGGCCGGCCAGGGCACCGACCAGTTCGCCGTTCCCGCCGCCGGCGCCGACTGGCTCGACCGCAAGGGCTACCAGGCCGGGGACAAGGTCTACGCGGACGGCCTGCACGGATTCCGCTACCTGCGGATCACCCTGGACGCACTGCCCTCCGACGCCCCGGCCGCCCAGCCGTGGGGAGAAGTCGAGATCGACTCCGTCAGCCTGGAGTTCAGCGCCTACAGGGGCACGCCCAGCACCTACCGCGGCTGGTTCCTGTGTTCCGACGACGACCTGAACCGCTACTGGTACGGGGCGTCGTACACCAACGAACTCGTCACCGACACCTTCCGGCAGGACGACGTCGACCCGCGCGGTGCCTGGAGCGCCACGCTGGAAGGCAAACTCGTCCTGCACGACGGTGCCAAACGCGACCGTGACCCGTACGTCGGCGACCTGGCGGTGTCCGCGCGCACCCTCTACCTCACGCACGACGACGCCGTCGAGGCGGTGCGCAACGTACTGGCCGACCTGGCCGACCACCAGCGCGCGGACGGCTGGATCCCCCCGGCCTCCATCGCCGGGTACACCCTGCCCCTGTTCGACTATCCCCTGTGGTGGGTCGTCTGCAGCTGGGACTACGTCCTCTACACCGGCGACCGGGCCTACGCCTCCCGTTACCTGCCACACCTCGTGAAGGTGCTCGACGGCTGGTACCCGGCCGTCACCGACGACGCCGGCCTGCTCAGCAAGGGCCTCAACGGGACGGGCAGCTACGGCGATTACGCCTTCCTGGGCCGTACCGGCCGCGTCACCTACTACAACGCCCTTTACGTCCAGGCACTGGACGACGCCGCCCGGCTGGCCCGGTTCCTGGGACGCGACGCGGACGCGGACCGCTGGGTGCGGCGCGCGCAGAAGGTGGCGGCGGCCGTCAACACCCTCCTGTGGGACAGTACCGCCGGCGCGTACCTCGACTCCGCGACGGGTCCCGTGCGGCACGCGCAGGACGGCAACGCGCTGGCCGTCCTTGCGGGGATCGCCGACGCCGGACGCGCGAAGTCGGCCCTCGCCCATCTGGACGCCACCACCAGACGGCCGTACGGCAACGCGTTCATGGACAACGACACCCTCTTCGCCGGGGCGGCGCAGCGCGTCTACGCCTTCACTTCGTACCCGGAGATCGTGGCCCGGTTCGAGAGCGGGCGGGCCGAGTCCGCGCTGGACCAGATACGGCGCACCTACGGCTGGATGGACCGGCACGACCCCGGCATCACCCACTGGGAGGGCATCGGCCCGCAGGGGGAGCCGTACGAGGACGCGTACACCAGCATGGCGCACGGTTGGTCCACTGGCGTTCTGCCGGCGCTCACCCACCAACTCCTGGGAGCCGGGCCGGTTTCACCAGGCTACAGCGCGTGGGAGGTACGCCCCCACCCCGGCGGGATCGCCTGGGCCGCGGGCAAGCTCCCCACGCCGTACGGTCCGCTGACGGTCGAGTGGGAGAACACCGAACAAGTCTTCACCCTCACCGTCCACGCGCCCGAGGGCACCCGCGGCCGGGTGGCCCTGCCCTCGGACGGCAGCGGGGTCGTGGTGCGCACCGGCCGACGCGTGCTGTGGGACGGGCGCCGGGCGACACAGCCCGGTGTGCGCGTCGACGGGGGAAGGGTGACCGTCTCCGGACTGGGAGATGGTACGCACAGCTTCGTCGCCGAGCGCTCGGACTGACGCCGTCCTCCTGGCGGGTACCGGGATCTGGCGCGTCGCTGCCTCGACCGACCTGACACGTCCACTGCCGGCCGGTAGCGGCTGCTCGGCGGCGCCGCGGCCCGGGTATCCCCGACCGGTCCGCGGCACAACCGACCACGCCTTGTGTGAACCGCCGGATCACCCCGCGTCCGCGGAGCTGAGATCGCACAACGTCTCCTCGCGTGCTCCACCTCGCGGTGGCCTTTCTCGCGGACAGCCGGCGCGATGACGAGCCGCCTCTGGCCATCGACGCACGGCGAGTCCGCGAGAGCGAAGCCGTCCTGATCGTGCCTACGAGTTCGTCGTGCAGTACCTCGGCTCGACCAACGGCGACCGCACCCCGCCCGCTTTCGCGATCGACTACGCATATTTCAATCTTCTGTTGTCTGGTCGTGAGGTATACGTCACGACCCGTGCCGAACCCGGATGGTTTGATGCGCAACCGACTTGTTCTCGCCCTGTGAAGAGGGAGCAACGGCCGTGTTCTCGTTATCTCGTTATCCGCACATCAGACCCCAGCGGACATGGGCGCGCGATCCGTCGAAACCTTCGCCCAGCAGATCTTCGGGTACCTGCCGCGCGCCGATCAACGCCGATGGGCCGGCACCTGTCTGAAGGGACTGCTGCTCACCGACGGCAAGAAGTCTGTGCGCCGACTGGCCGGGTCCGTGTCCGACTCGCCGACCGTCCGGTACTCACTGCAGCAGTTCATCAACGGCAGTCCCTGGGGCTGGCAGCCGGGCTGAGACGCGCTGGTCCGATGGATGGGGGTCATCGTGCTCGGCCTGGCCCGGTACGGACTGGCCGACCAGGTCCGCACGGTCGTGGACGGCCTGGTGGCGGCGGCCTCCTCCTACGGGTACCGCCTGCCCGAGGTGCTGGCCGGCTACGCCCGCACCGCCACGGGCCGGCCGGTGCCCTACCCCCACTCCTGCTCCCGCAGGCCTGGGCCGCGGCGACCCCGCTCGCCTTGCGAACGGCGCTGCGCATGCCGTGAAGGGCGTCACCGTCTTGACAGGTTACGCACGGAGGTGCAGTCTTGCGGTCATCGGACCGGTGAGCCGGCCCGTGACGAGAAAGGAAGTCACCGTGGGAACCGAGTCTGCGATGAACGCCGCAGCGGCGGCACGTCACGCCCGCTTCGGCAAGCTGCCCGAGCGTGTCCACTTCCACGAGATGGTCGAGGAGAAGGAGGCCGAGCCGAACGGTTCGGCGATCGCCTCGTACAACCCCGAGGGCGCCTGGAACCACTTCTCGTGCCTCGCCCTGGACATGGGTCTGTGAACACCATGGCCACCGAAACACACGTGTGTGCACCTGTGTGGAGCACGTGAAGGCCGGCCGGCATCAGTTCGATCACACGCCTCGGCCCCCCCGCGTTCGGCGCGGAGGCCGGGACGTCCCCCGGAAGTCGGCGCCGTCGCGTCCCGAGGCGAGCCTCACCGCCGCCGCGTTCGGCATCCGCGACGACACCGCCGAGCGCGGGCGACATGGGCTAAAGGCTTACGGTTCTGTCATCTAGGTGCCGCTGCGGAGTGCCCCCACGGGGTAACGGCCCAGCACCCCTCGCCTTGGCGGCGATGGCCGCATCGCGCGGTGCGACGCCGTCCGCATGCCGCGCCTGAACACATGGAGGAACACCGTGATCGTTGACGCTGCCGACCTCGATGCCAATGCGGCATACAAACTGCTGATTGGGAGCATCGTTCCGCGCGCCGTGGCGTGGGTGAGTACGGTTTCACCCGACGGCGTCGCCAACCTCGCGCCTATCTCGTTCTTCACCGCGGTCGGGCGCAAGCCCCCACTTGTCTCGCTCACCCTGCAGCCACGCTCCGACGGGGTCACGCTGAAGGACACGCTGATCAACATCCGCGAGACCGGGGAATTCGTCACCAACCTGTCCACGCTGCCGCAGGCACACGCCATGCACAGCTCGGCATTCGAGTTCGACTCCGCTGTGGATGAGTTCCATGCGCTCCAGCTGGAGAAGGAGCCGTCCGAGGTGGTGAGCGCACCCCGAGTCAAGGGAGCGCCGATCTCCTTCGAGTGCGTCGTCAACAGGATCATCCCGGTCAACGAGGTTGGCGATCACGTCGTGTGGGGCGAGGTTGTACGGTTCCACGTCGCGGACGAGCTGTACCTGGACCGGGGACGCATCGACACCGCCGCCGTGCCGGCCATCGGTCGGCTCGCCGCCGAGTACACGCTGGTCGACAACGTCTTCACCACCCCCTTGGACGAAGAACTGCTCGCGGCACGCGACGGCCGTCGGATGCAGCGCCTGGACGCACGGCCTGCCGACTTCTCCCCGATCGACAGCCGGGACTGGTCCCCCTCCGGGGCAACGTCCGCACCCGGAGAGTGAACATGAACACGGAACGCGTCAAGGAAACCGATGTCCGATACCGGCGAAGCGGCGCCGGCGACCTGGCCGTGGTGTTCGTCCACGGCTTCCTCGACGATCAGTACGTCTGGGACACCCTGATATCGCGGCTGACCACGCCAGGCATCGAATGCGTCACGCTCAACCTGCCCGGCTGCGGGGACCGTAGCGCGGCGGATGGGCCGTACGACTACGACCGGTTCGCCGACGAGGTGGGAGCCGTGGTCGACGTCGTCGGCAAGCCTTTTGTGATTGTCGGTCAGAGCATGGGCGCAGCTGTGGCCGAGCTGGTCGCCGCCGACCGTCCCGACCGGGCTCGGGGACTGACGCTGTTGACGCCGGTTCCGCTGGCGGGCACACGCCTGCCCGACGACGTGATCGAGCAGTTCCGGTCCCTGGGTGGTGACGGCGACGGACAACGTGCCGTTCGAGGCCGGCTGTCCGCCGCACTGCCGCAGGCAGAGTTCGATCGATTGGTGGCCACCGGGCAGAGCCTCAACCCGGAGGTCGTCCGCGACTTCGCCGACTGCTGGAACACCGGACACCCTGCTGGCGGACAGCCGAGCCGTTTCGCCGGACCGGTCCTGATCATCCGCGGTGAGGAGGACGGTTTCGTCACCGAAGACCTGATCAACGCTGCCGTAGCCCCCCAGTTCACCGAAGTGAGAGCCGTGCAGGTGGCCGAGGCCGGGCACTGGCCCCACATCGAACAGCCGACCGAGGTCGCCGCCCACCTCGACCGCTTCCTGGCCAGGGTGTCCAGTTCCGGTGACGTCCACGACTCGGGGGCCCCTCGCCCCCAGGGCTGGACGAGCGCCTTCGAGCAGAAGTCAGCCTCCGCGTTCGGCGAGGCGTTCGCCGCACAGGTGGTCCTGGAAGCGAGCGTCCTCGCCCGTCCGGTGGAAGGCCGAGACCAGGTCAAGAGCGTGATGGGGGCTGCAAGCGAGATCTACGAGTCGCTTCGGTTCATCCGGGAAACCACCAACGGCCCGCGGACCTACCTGGAGTGGGAGGCCACTGCATTCGACGGCCTGCCGCTCGAAGGCGTGACGATCTTGACCAAGGACGCACACGGGCACGTCGTCCGAGCCGCTGTCCATCACCGGCCGCTGGGTGCCGTGCACCGCTTCTCCGCCGAGCTGCGGACACGACTGCACGGCGTGATCGGTGCCGAACATTTCCACCAGGACTGAAGCCCCCGTTCCTCAGAAAGTAGCCCCCATGGTTCAGCGCAAAGATGTCCAGTTCGAAGCCGAGGGCGCAGTCATGCTGCGCGGATGGCTCTACCTGCCGGATGGCCCGGGCCCGCACCCGGCGATCACGATGGCCCATGGCTACGCCGGAGTGAAGGAACACGGGCTCGAGCCGTTCGCGCAGGCCTTCGCCGAGAACGGGTTCGTCGTCCTGGTCCATGACCATCGCACCTTCGGAGCCAGCGACGGCCACCCGCGACAGGACGTCGACCCGTGGCAGCAGATCGCCGACTGGCGACGGGCCATCTCCTACCTGGAGAGCCGGCCCGAGGTCGACGCCGACCGGATAGGCCTGTGGGGCACCAGCTACGCCGGCGGCCACGCGATCGTGCTGGGCGCGACCGATCGGCGGCTACGGGCCGTGGTCTCCCAGGTGCCCACCATCAGCGGCTACGAGCAGGGGCTGCGCCGCATCGCTCCGGACTCCGTGGCGGCCCTGGAGGAGGCCTTCGACGAGGACGAGCGGGCACAGCTGCGTGGCGAGGCTCCGCGCACCCTGGCCATCGTCAACAGTGACCCGTCAGTGCCGGCGTCCTACCGGTCGCAGGAGGCCATCGACTTCTACCTGCAGCCCAAGCCCGACGGCGTCTGGGAGAACGCAGTCACGGTCCGTTCCACCCGTGCGGCACGCATGTACGAGCCCGGGACCTGGATCGCGCGGGTCTCACCCACGCCGCTCCTCATGGTGGTCGCCCTCGGCGACACGGTCACGGTGACCGACCTGGCGCTCGCGGCCTACGAGCGCGCGCTGGAGCCCAAGCGGCTGCAGCTGATTCCGGGGGGCCACTTCGACCCCTACACCGTCCAGTTCCACAAGGCGAGCACCGCAGCCATCGTCTGGTTCCGCGAGCACCTCGCCTGAAGGGCGCCCGGCCCTCACGGGCCGAGCCGAGTACGAACTGGCCGAGTACGAGCTGAAGGAAGAGACATGCCCCACCTGACCCACTCGATCGACGACGGCCTGGCGACGCTGGTCCTGAACAACCCGCCGCAGAACCGCATCGATCCGCAGATGGCCACCGAACTCGCCGACGCACTCGAGGCGATCGGCCGCAGCAGCGCCCGCGCCGTCCTGGTGCGAGCCGAAGGCCCGGACTTCAGCTACGGCGGTGACATCGCCGACTGGCCGGATGCGGACGTACGGGAACTGCGCACACTCTTCGAGCGCTACATGCAGGTCTTCAACCAGCTCGAACGGCTGCCGCTCCCTGTGATCGCCGCCGTCCGGGGCCTGTGCTTCGGAGGCGGTCTCGAACTCGCGCTCCGCGCCGATGTCATCTTCGCCGGCGAATCCGCCCGCTTCGGCCACCCCGAGCAGACCCTGGGCATCGTCACGCTGCTCGGCGGCATCTACCGGGTCGCCGAAAGGGCGGGCCGGGCACGCGCCTCGGAGTGGGCCCTCACCTCCGAGCAGGTACCGGCCACTGTCATGGCCGACGCGGGCGTGGTCAACCGGGTCGTCCCCGACGACGCCCTGCTGGCCGAGGCCACTGCCTTCGCCCGCAAGGCGGCCAACGGTCCCACCCGCGCCTACGCCGCACACAAGGCCCTGCTGCGTGCCTGGGCCGTCGGCGGGGTCGCGGCGGCCGACGAGGCGATGTTCGACATCGCCATGCCGCTCTTCGCAACCGACGACGTCAAGGCCGGCCTGGCCTCGGCAGTCAACGCGCTCAAGGCGGGGCTGCCCCGACCCGCCGTCGACTTCCAGGGCCGCTGACTGGCACAGGTTCGTCAACTGCCGCACCCGGCCCAGCCTCCGTCTCGCTCGTGACCCGGTCGACAGCGTGGACGCACCAGAAGCATGCGGCGGCGCGCGAAGGCCGACAGTCCCGGCAAGTCCCGCGGGAACCACATGTGCCCAGTGGTACAGGCCGAAACGGGGTTCCGGCCAACTAGCGCATTCATCCCCGAGCAAGGAGAAAACATGTCGCGCAACCAGGCGGTTATCGATGCATGCCGTCGAGCCTATACCGGATTCGAGGAGAACGATTCGTCCGACCTGGTGGCGCTTATGTCGCCTGACGTTGTTTTCCGCTTCCCCACCTCCCTGCCGTACGGAGGGACATTCCACGGCCGGGAAGGCTTTCGCGCCTTTTACCAGGACCTGTTCGACCATTACTACGAGTACTTCAATTACGACGCGCACGCGGTCCTTGATGCCGGTTCGCACGTGGTGGTTCCCGTCAGGGCCAGGGCGAAGGCGAAGAACGGCCGCACCATGGAGAACGAGCACTGCCTGTTGTTCACCGTGACCGACGGACTGATCACGGAAGCGCGGCTGTACGCGGACACCGCCAAAGGGCGCGACGTGATCGAGGGCCTGCAGGTTTTCCCCTCGGCCGCTTCCGCCTCCTGAGCGCTCGAGCAACGACAAGCGAGGAATGGCGGCCAGTGGGTGACGCCGACTGGTCCCCCTCCGGTTTTACCAAGGCTCGGGACCGCAACGCCGGCCGGAGCGCACCCCGTACCCCACCGTACTCCGCGAAAGAAGGATCTCATGCCCGTTTTCAACGCCCACATCCCCGCCAACCGCTTCTCGCCGGACCAGAAGCGCGCACTAGCCGATGCGCTCAACCAGTCACTCGTACAAGGGCTCGGAATCCCCGAGGGCGACCGCTTCATCATGATCAGCGAACACGGCGAGGACGAACTGTTCCTGGACCCGACCTTCATGGGTATGCAACGCAGCAGCGACGCCATGATCATCACCGTTCTCTTCGGGGCTCATCGCCCCCTGGAAGACAAGCGGGCAGTGACCGCGGCCATCAACGAGCTCGTGGTCGAGGCACTGGACGTCTCGCCCGACGACATATTCATCGCGTTGATCCCGGCGCCGAACGAGAACTTCTCTTTCGGCAGGGGCGAACTCCAGCTCGCCGAAGGAGGCCCTCGCTGGTGAACGGCGGGCCCCGTCTTCCAGCCGGTCGGTACGGATGGTTCGGCCCGCGCGCCGGGGGACTATCACAAAGCGATGGCGGTGCCGATCGTCATGGCGCTGCTGCCTCGTCCTCTACCGGACGGCACCCAGGGCCGCTCAGAGGAAGGCACTGCGGTGCTGGTCGCGGCCGTCCTAGCTCTCCTCGATACCAGAATCCAGTACCCCGCACGCCTGCCGGACGCCGTGGAACGCGCACTAGCGTTAGGTTCTGGGTCTGGTTCTGCTGGTGATGAGGGGTCGGCCGCATGTGGTGCAGGTGCCGGTCCAGCACCTCAGCAGGGCCTGGAGCTCGTCTTGGTAGAGGGTGTTGCCGGCATTGGGGCTTTTGGGTCGAGTCCCCGCAGGGTGAGGAAGGCCTGGGCGGCGGTGACGAGGGTGACGTGGTGGTGCCAGCCGCGCCAGGTGCGGCCTTCGAAGTGATCCATACCCAGGCCGTGTTTGAGCTCGCGGTAGTCGTGCTCGATCCGCCAGCGCATCTTCGCCCACCGCACCAGGTCGGCGATCGGGGTGGTGGCAGGCAGGTTGGTCATCCAGTAGCCGGTCGGCTCGTCGGCTTCTTCGGGCTGTTCGACCAGAAGGGTCCGCAACGGCAGCACACCGTCCCAGCGGTTGCGTCCCCCGGCGCGTTCCTGACTGCAACCAGCCACACTTCACGCTCTGGGTGTCGATCACGGATGCGGTCGGCTCGGGCTTGCGCCCCTCTTTCACGCGCGCCAGTCCGGTCAGGGCATAGTTGAGCTGGGCGAAGATTCCCTCGTCGCGCCAGGCAGCGTAGTAGGCGTAGACGGTGCCGTGGTTCGGGAAGTCGTGCGGGAGATATTTCCAGGGGATGCCGGTGCGGTTCACGTAGAGGATTGCGTTGAAGACGTCCCGTAAATCCACCTTGGCCGGCTGTCCGGTTGGTCTGCGGTCGAGTCGGGCCTTCCTCCAGGCCGTCAACGTCGGCTCGATCAGGGCCCATCGGGCGTCGGACAGGTCGCTGGGGTACGGCTTGCGCTCGCTCACCGCGTAGCGTGATCACGGGTGAGGCGGAGGGCTCGGTTCCGCTGTTCATTGGGCGATTCCGCGGCAACTTCAAACCAGACGGACTTCCAGGTATAGAAGCGAACGAGATGGATGGCCGAGCATCCGCTCTGGGGAGCGCCATTCGTCGTCTATGGGATGAAGGCCCTCAAAGCAGGGCAGTGGCAGAGCCGCATATAGGGCTTTACCTGCATAAACGCCCTCTAAGAGGTTGTTTTCTCCCGTGATGGGTGCTTTCACCTGTGTTCCTAGGGGCGAGATCGTCGTCTCGCTGCGACTGGCGGGGTTGAGGTGGCGGGCGTGCTCCATGGGGTGACAGTTGAGGCGGAATGCAGCTTGCGCCTGTCTCATCCCAAGACGTCGGTAGAGCGTGCTTCTGCTGGTCGCACTGCGCGCCTGGGCGCACGCCCCTGACCGGCGGTACGCCCAAGTCATGGCCGAACGTCGTCCGTATCCGAGTGATCTGTCCGATGCCCGCTGGGAGTTGGTGGAGCCGGTGCTGAGCGCCTGGCGGGCCGATCGGCGCCGGCATGCGCTGAACATCGGACGCCCGCCCGAGCACGATCTACGCGAGATCATGAGCGCGATCCTCTACGTGGACCGCACCGGCGTTCAGTGGCGCTACCTGCCGCACGACTTTCCGCCCCGGGAGACCGTGTACGGATACTCGCCAAGTGGCAGAAGGACGGCGTGTTCGCCCAGCTCACCGGCATGCTGCGCAGGCTGTTACGGCAGCAGGAGGGCAAGCGCATAGAACCGTCCGCGTGCGTCATCGACGCGCAGAGCATCAAGACCTCCACCAGCGTCCCGGCCGCCGGGCAGGGCACGGATGCGGCGAAGAAGATCGTGGGCCGCAAGCGGAGCATCGTCACCGGCACCCTCGGGCTGCTGCTGGCGGTACTGGTCACGGCCGCGAGCGTGCAGGACTCCGTCGCCGGCACCCACCTGATCGACCAGGTTGCCGCCGCCCACCCCACCATCCGCAAAGTCTGGGTGGACGGCGGCTACCGCCAGCACCTCGTCGAGCATGTGGCCACCCTCGGCATCGACATGGAAATTGTCCAACGTACCCACGGGACCAGGGGATTCACACCCCTGCCGAAGCGTTGGACCGTGGAGCGGACCTACGGGTGGCTCATGTTCCACCGCCGCCTGGCCCGCGACTACGAGACCCTGCCCGCCCGCTCCGAAGCCATGATCCACCTCGCGATGGCCGACCTGATGGCCCGCCGCCTCACCGGCGAAGCCACCCCTTAGGCATGACCCGGGCCATCGGGCACCGGATGCCTGCCCGTGGCGGCAGGGCGTCGCAGGGCGAGCGCAGTTGCCGAGTTCGACCTTGTGGAGGGGCGTCCAGGGAGCTCTGTTCGTGCGAGGAGGTAGACGATGACGCCGATGTCGATCCCGACCGGATGGCGACCGGTCCCGGCGGCGGTCGTCACCTGCCAGCGGCGCCGTCACCAGGTCGGCGCCCTCGGCACGGGCCATGGCGTCCAGGGTCCATGGCCGGTCAGGTGGGTGGTGACGCCGAGGACGACGACTCGTTTCACAGCGGCTTCTGACCTGCGCCTCTGCCGGATGTCCGGTGACCATGGCGTCGAAAGGGGCGAATAGTCGCCAATTCGTGATCGCGTCATGCGCACATGCGGACGGATGGCGGCAACCACGCCGATGGCGTGGCAGCGAGCGTGAGTTCACGTCTGGTTCACGCTGCGTCCCCTTGCGTGTAGCGGTAGGTCGAGAGGCGGGCGGGGACTTGCGCCGGCCGACGGGACGGGCAGCAATCCACCGATCCGGAAGGCGAATTCGCGATTCCGGCATGGCGGGATCTCTTCGCCGCGCGGCAGGGGAGAGGGTCGTAGATCGTTTCGGACTCGGGGCCTCGCTTATGGTTTCAGCACAGACGATCCGCACGCATGAACGAATTCGTGCGGTCGCTGAAGAAGCGTCATTTCCCGGCATTCGCTGCGGCATGTGACACCACCTGACGGCCTGACCAACCGTGAGAGGTACGAATACATTGCGTTCCCATGTAAGACGCCCAAGATGGAGATCAAGCGTGCTGGGCCTGGCCACGGCCGTGGTCCTGCTGACCGCACCCGCTGTGTCGGCCGCGCCCACGGCCTCTCCGTCGCCGTCCCCGGCGCGCACCGGCGCCGACACCCCCACGCCGGCGCGGACCCAGGGGGAGGGGGGCTCCACACCGTCGCCGGCGCGTACCGAGGCCGGCACGCCACCGGCCTCTCCGAAGCAGCCCGGCACGCGAGCACCGTCGCCCTCGGCCCCGGCGACCGAGCCGACGGACACGCCCAAGCCGCCGGAGGAGCCGCTGAAGGCGACACCGGAGGAGATAGCCGAGGCCAAGGCCGCGGAGGCGTACTGGACGCCTGAGCGCATCGCCAACGCTGTGCCGGTCGACATCGGCAAGGACGGGGCGGGCGCCGACGGCGGCGATCCCGAACATCCGCCGACAGGGAGCGGGATGACGCGCATGGCGTCCCACCCCGACACACGAGGCGTGGCGACCGCGGGAGTCTTCCTCATCAACAGCGACGACGACCCGGAGTCCGATCCGGGCAACCGCGACCAGTTCTGCTCCGCGTCCTCCGTGACCTCGCCGACCAAGTCGCTCGTCATCACGGCGGCCCACTGCCTGAACGACAACGACCGGTTCAGGTCCCTCGCCTTCGCCCCCGGCTGGAAGCCGGATCCCGCCCACCCGAACCGCGGCATCGCCCCCTACGGCATCTTCCCCATCAAGAAGGGCAAGATCTGGATCGACGGCCGCTACCTGGCCCAGGGTCCCGCCAAGGCCGACGACCTGGACTTCGCGATCCTGCGCAGCGGACCGAACTCCAAAGGCCAGTTCCTGGAGAACGCCACGGGCATGGGCAACGAGCTCACCACCCTGCACTCCGCGCAGCTCGCCCAGCACAACGTCACCCTCATAGGGTTCCCGGGCAACGCGAAGGCGCCCTTGGTGTGCCCTTCGACCAACACCAAGGCGTTCGACGGCCGCTTCCTCGAAATCGCCTGCGACGGCTTCGCCCCCGGCGTGTCCGGCGGCCCCTTCCTGCGCGACTTCGACGGAAAACGCGGCGACATCATCGGTGTCATCGGCGGTTACAAAACCGGCGGCACCAAAGACGACGTCTCCTACTCCTCCCAGTTCGACGCCGACGTCGTGCGCCTGTACAACCAGGCGGTCAACGACTACGCACCCGACACCCCCAAGGGCATAGACGGCATGGGAGACGCCGAACTGTGGCGGCACGCCGTCGGAGCCGCCTCCGGGACGTTCCACACCGAGTCGCAGAAGTTCGGCGACTCCGACCTGATCGTCACGTGGACCGACGGCGAGGTGACCCTCTATCCGGGCGACCAGAACCAGGGTTTCTACACCGGGTGCAAGGCCGGTCAGCCGTGTGAGGTGCAACTGGCGAAGCCCAACGACATGTGGAGCAAGTACGCCGACGTGATCACCGCCGGAGACTACACCGGCTCCAACGCCTACGACCTGCTGGTGAAATGGGTCGACGGCGAAGTGACCATCTACAAGGACATCGACCAGAACACCAAGCTGCCCACGTCGACGAGCCAGCACCCGGCCAACGAGATACAGATCGCCCAGGCCGGATCGATCTGGAAACACGCCAAGGGCATCGCGACGGGCAAGTACGGCGGCAACAAGTGGCCCGACGACCTCGTGGTCCGCTGGGTCGACGGTGAGGTCACCAAGTACGTCAACGTCGACGGCGGAGGCTTCCACGCGGAGACCCAACTGCTCGCCAAGAACAAGCTCTGGGCCGACCACGCCGACCTCATCACCGGCGGCGACTTCGACGGCTCGACCGGCGACGCCAACCACGACCTGTTCGTGAAGTGGTCCGACGGTGAACTCACCGTCTACCAGGACGTCGCCACCCGGGGCCTGGGCGGCGAGTCCCAGCTGCAGGCGAAGAACGGCACCTGGGAGCATGCCCGTGTCGTCGCGGCAGGCGAGTTCGGCGCGAACGAGTGGGAGGATGACTTGTTCGTACGCTGGTCGGACGGCGAGGTGACGATCTACGGCAACACCCAGGCCGACGCGCTCGGCCGCGAGTACATGCTCGTCCCGCCGCCCACCGCACGCGCCGCTGCGGGCATCCGGCGCTCGGACGATCCCTGTGCCCGGGTCTGCGGCCCCGAGCTGTACCGCCGCTCCATCCGCCGGTAAACCCTGTACGACGTGCTGCCGCGGCCCGCGCCCGAGCCGGGACGCGGCGGCACCCACTCCACCGACTGGAGTCCCATGCGTGCACACCAGAGTCTCGGCCTCGCCCTCATCGTCGCCACCACCGCCCTGACGGCCGGCTGCGCGGAACAGAAGAACCGGGAGACGACGACCGAACCCGGCACCACGGCCTCCTCAAACCCGGCCACCACCACTCCGGCCCCCTCCTGGGAAGGCAAGGCACCCCAGGAAGACGCCATGCGACGCGCCACCCGTGCCCTGAACGCCGTGGAACCCGACGGCGCCTCACGGGTCGACGAGGGGATGGAGAACCTCGCCCGGGGACTGGACAAGAGCTTCACTCCGAAGGAGAACCGGCCCCACACCTTCGACATCGCCTGCCAGGCACCCACCCACCGCACGCTGACGCTGACCCTCTCGCGAGGTGACGCGGAAAGCGAGTGGGAGGTGACGTGCGGCGACCGCGAGGCCGACCAGTTCAACATCCCCGCCGGCAGCCGCTTCACCGCCCGGATCCCCGCCGCCGGCCGGCACGTCCAGGGACTCATCCAGTGGCGCCTCAACACGGTCGCCCCCGTCGACGTGGAGGGCTGCAAGGACGACATCAGGGGATGCGAGGAGTGAGAGAACGTGCCTGACCGACCGGCACCCGGTCCACCGGGCAGCGGTCCGTCGGCGCCGGTTCCGGACCGGCCTCGCAGCGGCGGCCTGCGCGGCACGGTGAAACCGGAGCGAGAATTCTCAGCTCCATACCGAGGAGGCCGAGGCGCCCCACCTGCCGGTCACCGCACCCGGCCCCTGGCTGCTGGTATGCAGCCAATCAAGGCGTGCTGGGCGAGTGCCTGAGCCGCAGGCGTGGTGCCGGTGGCAGCGGCGTAGGCGTCGTTAACTGTCCCAGGGTTGCCGGCGGCACTCCCAGCGGTTCGCGAGCACTGGCCCGGCCGGCGGCGGACAGCCCGCTACCGGCCGGGCCCGCGGTGCCTACCGCTGTGGCGCGGGTTTCGACTGTGGCCGGATCACTGTCGGTTGGCCCCGGTCATGCCGGTGTGAGCGGGCATGTGGCAGGTGCCTTGGCGGACCATGTTCAGGTGCATCGCCACGACCGGACGGGCGTTGCGTGCCGCAGCCACGACCTGGCTGTTCTTCCCCGTTTTGATCTCCTGGTCGATCAGCGCGAGTGTCTGGCGGTGTCCGGCTTCCTGAACTCGGAGCCATGCCGTGTCGTAGGCCGGCGTTCCGGCTTTGGCCTGCACAGCGGCCAGTTGCCTCTTCTTTTGCGCGGACGGGGAGGCGGGCAGCCGCACGTTCAGCTTGCCAGCCAGTGTCTTCACATCCGCGTCCAGCTTGGTGTGGTCGCGTACCAGTACGGCACCGACCTGCTTGACGCACTCGCTGCGGGCGTGCCTGCCGGCGTCTTGGCCCGCCGCGATCTCGGCGAGGTTTCCCTGGTGCACCTGGACCAGGAACTTTCTGTCCTGGCCGGCGAGCTGTTGGGCGAATGCGTGGGGTGCGGCCGTACCGCACAGCGCTACCGCCGCGACCGCAGCGGCCACCGATCGTTTGCGCATTGGTCTTGCTCCCTTCGCGTCGGCTCGGCACATGTGCGCCGCTCCGGCGATCGGAACAGGGCGCGCGATGGAGCGCCCCCATGGATCTGTACCGGGACGCCGCCCGTCCGTACCGCATCGGCCCGCAATTCACCCGAGTGGACCACACGGACAGTCTGGCGGGGTACACGGATGTAAGCTGGATGCTTTGGCTCGGCCGAGAAACCGCACCGCCGTCACCGCGACCCGGGCGTGATGATCTTTCTGGCGCAGCCGCCAGGGCCCGCTCGGCACATGATCGACCACGATCCATCCGGGTACGCCGCAGCGCGGCGTCGAGCACATCTGAGCCGAGCTCCCGCTTGCTGCACATCGCGTCGAAGGCGTCGACTGCCAGCCCTCGTCCGGCATGTCCAGGAGCTCCCGTGCGACGCTCGACCTGCCCTTACTGGACATGCCGATTGAGGAAGACGATCCGACCGGGTGTCATAGCCGCACGGTCATACGATGTCGTGCCGCCGCCGCGTTTCAGGGATTCCCAGATGGCCTCAGTGCTCGGGAGGATCTCAAGGTTCGCCGTGGCGGACATCACCGACCGGCAGCAGTGTTGCGATGGCGGGGACTCCGACAGTGCGCAGTGGTTCTACCTTTGCTCGACGTAGGAATTGCCACCAGCTGCGGCGTCGGCTATGGGATGAGGTCACTGTGGTCCCCGGCGCCGGCAGGTGGCGACACGCTGGCGTCCTGGAGACGCACCTCGGTCCGACCGCGGAGTGACTGCGCAGGTGACGGCGAGCGGGCCGCTGTTCGGGACGGCTGTCGATGGCCCGGTTGATCGTGATGCAGTGGTCGTGGCGCGTCGGGGTATACGGCTGCGCATGGCACCGATGACCGAACGCCTCATGTTCCTGCGGGCCGTGCGGCAGTTGCACCGCGTCCGCTCCTTCTACGCCGGGGGTGTCCTGTTGTGGGCCGTGTGCGCCGCCTGGACCGGCTGGCAGGCGCCGGGGAGTCGGCAGATGTGGGCATGCGTCCTCCTTCTCGCCGTCTTCACCTGCCTCCTCGTCACCGCCGGCCTGTCCCTGCGGCGCCTCGACGTCCCCGAGACGGGTCGGCCCGCGCATCACGCGGCACCACATAAGGCGGCAAGCCCTCGTCACGCTCACGCCTGACCCGTCACTACCGCCGGCCCGCCGACGCGGCCCGGGCCGCGCCCGGCGAACCAGCGATGGTCGGAGGTGGCTTCACGTCTGCGGAGACGGTAACCGGGCATACGGGCTTCACCCCTTCGAAAGGAGTTCGTCTCATGCTCGGCATAGTCGCGGCGGTGCTGTTCTTCGTGTCGTTTTTGATCAACGCGGCGGATCTCAGCACCAACGACGTGTTCTCTTCGACGAATGTGATGCTGCTGGGGCTGACCGCTCTGGCTCTGCACGTGGCCGGTATCGGTTCCGGCTGGACCCGCAGACGCTGACCCCACCCTCACCCCGGGGCCTGGTGACAGTTGTCACCGGGCCCCGTCTTCTTGCTGCCGGCCTGGCTCGCGTCAGCGTGCCCGCGACTGTTCAGCAGGGCGGGTACCGGCGGCGGCGCACATGCGGAGTACGGCCCTGGCCATCCAGGCCCGGTGTAGTGAACCGCCCCCGTACGGACTGGTCTTCGCGGGGCGCGGCACCGTCGGACAGTCGAGTAGCCGCCGCGGCTCGCCAGTGATCCCTTTCCGCCGTTCCGGTGAGCACCGCCGGCAGGGAAGGCGAGGCACCCCATGGTGTGCTGCTCCCACAGGGGGCCGCGCCCCTCGACGCGGTGGAGCACGGCGTCCGGCCGGGGTCCTGTCGCTTTCCAACGCCAGCCTGGGAGATTCCCCCGATGCCACTGCGCCGACGCCGAACTCGTCTCCCGGCGCCCGCAAATGCACTCACGTGCAAAGTGGAAAACGAGTCGCGAGTCGCGAACATATCGCTCTGTCGCCGCACCTGGCCCACCCCCGGTGTGGCATGTCAAGGCTGTCATAACTCCGCGGGAGCCTGCCCATAGCCGCGAACTGTCTCCCTCTGCTCGCGATCCAGGGCGCTGTGCCGCCGCGTGTACTGTGCGAGCGGCAGTGGCAGATGAGCGGGACACCCGGGGCGCCCGTTGTGACAGCACGGCCCGGTCATCCATTGCCCCATACGGCCGATTGCGGGCCGACCGCCACAGGCCCCCTTGGGTGCCGTCCGCGTTGATCCAACGCCATGGATTGGGGTAGATGCTGAAGATGTGCGGCGGCCTCCGTTGTTGACGGATACGTGGATGCCGTGACGTTGTCCGTGGCAGCAACCGGAAGGGGCAGGCTGTATGGCGCGTACGCGTGCGGATGCGAGGACCAGGCATCCTCGACATGAGCGCAGGGGCGAGGCACGGCTGCCGGCAGTGGTGGCGACGCTTGCCGCGATCGCCCTGTACCTGTTCCTGCCGCAGCGGTTGCTGATCGCTCCTCGTTACGTGCTCCCCGCCCTGGAATGTCTGCTGCTCATTCCGCTCATCGCGATCAACCCCAAACGTCTGACCCGGCAGACGAAGGCCTTCCGGGTGCTCTCGCTGACGCTCGTAGCCGTCATCGCCATCAGCAATCTCGTGGCGCTGACCATCCTGATCCATGAGCTGGTGTACGCCGGCGTGAAGGATGGCCGTTCACTGCTGGTGGCTGCGCTGCAGGTCTGGCTCACCAACATCATCGTCTTCGGTCTGGCCTACTGGGAGCTGGACCGGGGCGGCCCGGTCAGCCGCACCCAGGCGCCCCGCTCCGCTTTGCCCCTGGCGGACTTCCGCTTCTCACAGGACGAGAACGACGACGCCGTCCAAGAAGTCGCCGACGGCGCCAGCGGCGCCTCGGACTGGGTTCCCACCTTGGTGGACTACCTGTATGTGTCGGTCACCAACTCCACGGCCTTCAGCCCGACCGACACCATGCCGCTGTCGACCCGCGCCAAAGCCATGATGAGCGTTCAGAGCGTCTCCGCCCTCTTGACTTCCCTCTTGGTGATCGCACGAGCCGTGAGCATCCTGCACTGACCAGCGTTCACGGCGAGACGAGCGCGGCGACCACTGAAACGCCCGAGCCGTTCCTGGACGACACAGCCGCCTCGTCGCCGAGCGAGGAGACGTCCCTCCCCTGGTGTGCGGTGATGCCGACCGCATACACCAGGACCTGGCCCGAGGTGATGCGCCTGCCCGCACCGCAAAGCGCCCCCCAGACCGGGGCGCGTTCGCGCCGCCCCTCGACCGGCCGGTCCCACCCAACGGCTGCCGCCAGTGCCTGGCTCTCCTTCCCCCGAGCGACCCAGCCGCAATACGGCGCGGCGGATTCATACGACGGTTCCGATGTCGCTTCGACGAGAAGCCGTGCTTTGCCTGAGCCCGCCGCACCGCGGACGACCCGCACCCGGTCCCCGAGGGTCCGGCCCCGCCGTGTCTCGTCCGCTCCATCACGACTTTCGCAGAAGGTCTGAGGGATCCTCCGTTCCGGTGCCCGCAGGCGGTTGAAGGCGACCGCCCGCTTCTCGGGATTCAGCATGGCAAGCACGCTGTCCCCGGCAGGGGAAGATTCCCATCCGGGCTCACCCACCGGTCCGGGACCTGTAGCTTCCCGCCAGGCGTGCAACCTGGCCTTCTCAAGCGCCCGGAGTTCCCATGCGTAAGTGCCCGCCGCTCCCACAGCCCCAGACAGCAGGCCCAGGCCAAAGGCGATCGCTCGGGGAAAGAAATTTGTGAGCGCTGCCGACGCTCCTCCCGTCATCAGGAGAGGTGCCTGCCCTGCGGTCGCTGAGCGCCGCCGATCTCGGGGACCATGCCCGTATCGGCCGACGTGTGGTGTGCCGCCGGGCGAAGGAGAGGGCATTCGCTACGACGCCCGGCGGGACGCGCGGCACGGGGACTTGTCAGATGGAGGCTTCTGCGTGCATCTGGGTGTTCACGTCAACGACGTTGACCCGTGCCCCGCTCACAGACGACAGATTGACCTTGATGTCGTCGTCAAACGTTCCGCTGGAATTGGTCCTGTCGGCGTGTTCTCCCGTCTGATGGGTCGTCGGGCCGCCGTTGGTGAAGATGTCGTATGCGACTTTGACATCTCCGTTTTCCGAGAAGCCCGCCCCGTCGACGTGGATGAACCTACCTTGCGGCGTCTGAATGGCCCGCAGGGATGCGCTTGGAACCAGCATTCCGCGGTGTTGTGATCCGCGGCCGGCTCGTGGAACCGGAGGGGCCCGATGCCCCCTTGCCGCCCGGACTCGACAGGTATCCGCAGCCAGGCGAAATGGTCGTGTCACCGGCCCTCGGACGACTGCTCGCGGAGCCTGGGAACGGACTGTTGCGAGCACGCCTCGACCACCCGGTCGCGGGAGAGGTGGACGACTCGGGTCTGCTCGGTCCCGGCGAATACGTTTTCTTCCTGGGCGGCGAGCACATGGAGAGCGGCGTGGCGGGCGCACGGCGGCTCGACCACTTCGGCAAGGTCTATGCGGACAAACCCCTGGCCCCCGGTCTCGTCCTGCTCACCGTCGTCGGCATGGTGGTACTGCTCGCCCCGGTCGCCGTGTTCATCGCCGCAGTCACCAGGTTCGGCGGTGAACACCGCGACCGGCGGCTGGCGGCTCTGCGGCTGATCGGTGCGGACCGCGGCATGACGGCCCGGATCGCCGCCGGTGAGGCGCTGGTCAGCTCCCTCATCGGCGTCGTTGCGGGCGCGGCGCTGTTCGCGGTGGGACGCCGTTTCGTCGAACTTGTCGATGTCCGGGGACTCAGTGTCTTCCCGCAGGACCTCACCCCCGAGCCGTCCCTGGCGGCCGCGGTGGTCGTGACCGTGCCTTGTCTGTCCCTGATCAGCGCTCATCTGGCGATGAACAAGGTGGTCGCCGAACTGCTGGGAGTGGTGCGCAGGTCCGTCGGCGCAAAGCGGCGACTGTGGTGGCGCGTCGCCCTGCCCCTGTTCGGCCTGTTGCTCCTGCGGACGTCCGTCCGGGACGCATCGCAGGTTCAGAGCACGGCAGGTGTCGTCACGGTGGTCGCCGGTATGCTTGCGCTTCTCGTGGGCGTGACCGCTGTCATCCCGTGGCTCCTCGAGCGGTTCACCGAACGGGTCGGCGGGTCGGGCTCCCTTTCCTGGCAGCTCGCGATGCGCAGGCTGAGATGGCACAGCGAGGCGTCCACCCGATCGGTCAACGGGATCGTGGTTGCCGTCGCCGGGGCCATAGCGTTGCAGACCCTTTTCACCGGTATCGCCCACAGCCATACGGGTAACCACCCGTCCACGACACGGGGGCGGCCGGCGCCGGACACGCGGGTCGGCGTGGTCCGTCTGGTCGGAGCCCAGCGTGAGAAGCCGTACGCTCCCCTCCTCGCCCGGACTCCCGGAGTGACACGGGCCGTCGCCTTCAGCGAGATGCAGGTGAGTGAGGTCCCCTACGGCATCCGGCAGACCGTACGCATCGCCGGCTGCGCGGAACTTCGTCTCCTGGCCGCCGTGCCCACCTGTTCGGACGGCGACGCCTTCCTGGTCACGTCCCCAACGGGAGCACGGACGACATGACCGAGTGGGAGACCGGCACGAGGATGCGCATGGGCGAGAGTGGCCCGGTCTGGCGGGTGCCCCGGATCACCGCCACGGTCCGGGCCAGGCCAGGAAACCCTCAAGGCGCCTTTCCCGAGACGATGCTGCTCGCCGCTCCCGGCGCCGCCGGCACGACCGCGACCGCACACGCAACCCATGCCGTGAGCCTCGCGTACCGGACTTCCCGAGAAGACGTCCGGGACCGCATCCGCACCGCCGCGGTCCGGTTGAACCCCCGGTTCCAGGTCGACTTCCCGGGGGACCGCAAGGAGGACACGGCCCTGAGCAGCATCAGGCGCGCCTTGCTCGCAGGCGGGCCGTCGTCCTGCTCCTGATCGCCACCAGCATGCTGATCGGTGCCGTCGAACAACTGAGGGACCAGAAACGCGTCATGGCCATGCTCATCGCCGTCGGCACTCGGCGGCGAACCCTCAGCGGCTCGGTGTTGTGGCAGACAGCGCTGCCCGTGGCGATCGGAATGCTGGTGGCGGGCCTGGTCGGAACGGCGCTCGGCGGCACCCTCCTCCACCTCGTCGGCCGTACGATGGTGTTCGACTGGGTCAGCATGCTGGCGATGACCGGTATCGGCGCGGTATCGGTCCTGTTGGTGACCCTGCTGACGCTGCCGACCTTGGGGCAGGTCACCCGAGTGGAGGCCATTCGCCACGAGTGATGTCCGCACCCGGTGACCGACGGTTCCGTGGACGTGCTCGGCCACGCGACCAGATGACAGGTCACGGTGCGAGACCCTGGGCAGTCCAGCGAGGACTGCGGCTCCCTGTGAAGGAGCCGGCACATGCCCCAGGACCGGCCCGCAGGTGTGCGGGAGCCCTTCCGACGGGACTGCGCCGGAAGCTGGTCGGCTCGGTCGCGCGGCCGACGGACGGCACCGTCGTCGCCCGCGTCACGGGTCCGCTCAGCTCCCGGCGCCGTAGCCGGCCTGGGGCCGTTTGCACACTGCTGTCCGGCGCGAAGCTACAGGGTCGGCCGGCCCCCCAGCACACCCTGACCACGGAGGAAAGCGAGAACCGCATCGCTGAACTGTGCGGGCCGTTCGATGTGCGCGAGGTGTCCCGTGTCCTCGAGGATCGACAACTCCGTTTCGGGCATGGCCTCGTGCAGGAGGCGGGCCCATCGGGGTCCGCAGATGAAGTCCTGCCTGCCGGCCAGGACGAGTGCCGGTGTGGTGATACGGGGCAGGGCGTCCCGGACATCGAACGGGATGCCCTGGCCGCGGGTGGGGGCCGCATACATCCGGAGCGACTGGCGGGCCGGAGCGAACTCCCGCTCCCTGCCCCAGTAGTCGAAGAGATAGGCGGGCATGATCTTGCGCAGGACGGCGGTGGTGCCGTCGTCATCGAGCAGGTCCAGGCGGGCCGTGAGCGCAGCGACGTAACCGGCCACCTCCGGATGGTCGTCGACGTGACGGTCCACGAAGCGTTGCATGGCGGCCACCGCCGCCGCCCAGAACTGGTCGTCTGCCACCGGCGACGTGTCGTACAGGACCAGGGCGGCGAGCCGCGCCGGGTGGTCGAGGGCGTACTGCTGGGCGACGAAACCACCGTGGGAGTGGCCGAGCAGGGTGACCTCGGGCAGTTCCAGGTGTTCGACCACATGGTGCAGAAGACGCGCGTATGTGGTCACGGAATAGTCCCCCGGATCGGGGAGCCGTCCGGAAGCGCCCGTGCCGACCGGCTCGATGTACACCATGGTGAGGCTGCGTTCGAGCGCGGGCATACGCAAGTATTCCCAACCGATGCCGGGTCCGCCCGAGTGAGCGATGCATACCGGGCCCGAACCGGCGACGTGGTATCGCTGTTCGACGTGGGCGGCGTCGTGAGGGACGGTGATCGTGTGGGTGCCGGGGGACAGCGGCGCTGAAGAGTGCTTCACACCTTCCGATGATCCACTGCGGGGTGGCGCCCTCCAACAGGAAAAGCAACATGTCATCCCACTGTTATCGGGCCGCTCGGTCGAACATCGCCGGAGCGGCCGACGTGGTGCACTGTTGACTCTCAGCACCGTGTGAGTGCGATACACTGATCACAGTGTTCCTGACGCTGGGTGGTAACCCCGGACAAGCGTCAGGAGCGCTTTCACACCCGCTGCACGGAGCCGAGCGGGTGCAGTGCCCCGGACGTCACCGATCCCCCGCAGACGGCGTCCGGGGCCGTTCACAGTCGCCACCGTGGATCTGGTCAGGAACGCCGGGCCCGGTAGAGACCCCGGCCGGTCCGTCGGACCCGGGACGTACCGACGAGACGGTCGAGTGCGCTGCGCACCGCGTTGATGCTTCCATTGTCGGTGTCGCGGCCGAGTGCCGCCGCTACGTCCCGGGCGCGTACGTCGACGTAGCCGGCCTGCGAGAGGTACTCCAGGATCTGCTCGGTGAGCTTTCCGTACGTCCGTTTCCCCTCGGCCTCGGGGCGGGGAGCCCGCATGCCCGGTCCCTGCCGGTTCCCGGGCGGTCCCGAGGTCCGGGTGACTTCCGCGGCTGCGGGACGTCCGGCCGGTGGAGTGTGCGCCCGTCCGGGCCCCGGGGCACGACTTCGGGCCGCACCGATGGTGTCCACGGGATCCGGCGTGCCACCCGTTGGATCCGCCATCAGGACCTGGAGTGCGCCCAAGGCCTGCTGGAGGGTGTCCAGATGGGCCATGACGGCGGCCAGTTCCCTCTCCAGCGCATGCTTGTGGAGCCGCAGACGGGCCAGATCCTGCCGCAGCTCCTCAGCGGTGACCTCGATGTTGCGCGCCGCGCCAGTTGCCGGGGCCATGTCTTCCCCTCGTCCTCGTCTTTGCCGCGCCCGGCCCGTTCACCGATTGTCGACACCGGCCCGCTGGAAACGCAACGACGCACGCCTACGTAGCGGGGGGATCATGCCAACCCACAGGTTCCCACCGTGGCCGAGCAGCCGCCGCGACGGTGGCAGGTCTGAAGCACGTTGTGACAGTGCTGGCGCGGCCTGCCGTGCCCTCCGCCTCGACGGCAACGTGGGCCTTGCTCGTCAGTCCGCCCCGGGAACGCCCGAGCGCAGTCCTCACCGCAGGTCAACGGAGCTCGAGCAACGCCCCGAACACCGGGACAGGCAGCGCGGCGCCCAGCGTCTTGTCCTGTCGACAGCGAGTGGGACGGGAGGACCTGCCACCGAGCTGACGGGCGTCGTCCGGGGCCAGGACGGCCTCCAGCGAGGCGACGTCTCCGGTCCGCGCCGCCGAGACGAAGGCATCGAGGAGCCGTCGGTGCTGGGCCGTGTCCACGGACTGCCGATGCTCGGCCGACAGGTGCCTGCGGGCCCGGCTCACGATCTTGCGCGCATTGACAGGGGTCACACCGAGTATCCCGGCGATCTCGGTGTAGCCGTAGTCGAACGCCTCCCGCAGTACGTAGGCGGCCCGCTCGCTCGGGTTCAGCTTCTCCAGGAGGAGGAGCAGGGCCAGCTCCAGTGCCTCGGCCCGCTGCGCGCCGATCTCCGGGTCGCTGCTCGTGTCGACGGGCTCGGGCAACCAGGGGCCGATGTAGGTTTCGCGGCGCACCCGGGCCGACTGGGCCACGTTGATGGCCAGCCGTGTCGTCGCACTCGACAGGAACGCAACGGGGTTCACCACCACCGAGCGGTCCGTTCTCTGCCAGCGCACCCATACGTCCTGGACCACGTCCTCGGCCTCCATCGCACTGCCCAGAACGCGGTATGCGATGCCGAACAGACGTGGGCGGAGCTCCACGAAGACAGATACGGCCTCCTCCAGGCTGCTCCCCATGGAGGGCGTCTCACGATGCATGATCCTTCTGTCTCCGTTCCCCGCGGATCGGTGCTGCCGGCGGGCACGCTCGTACGGCTGCCGCGTGACGGACCGCTCATCAGCCGACTCCAGGCCACGCCACAACAAGTCACATTGATTTCAACTGTGTCTGCTTCATAGACCAGGGCCATCCCGGATCCGTTACAGGTCGATCGTGACGAGTTGTTGTGAGCAGCGACAAAAGTGTTGTGGGCTTGGCCTGCCCGGGCGCACGGTGTGGATGCGCCTCAGTCTCCGAGGGCTCTGGCGGTGGGGGCGCCAGGGGTGTGGGGGCGGTTCCACGTGCGCAGTTTGTCGGGGTTGAGGACAGCCCAGACCTGGAAGACGTAGTGGTCGGCGATGTCGAAACTGATGACGGCGGCTACCTGGTCGTTGTGGCGTACGACGATTGCGGTACGGCCGTTGGCCGGGCTGAGGTGCAGAGTCGTGTGCGGTCGCGGGGTCAGGAGGGTGAGGAGAGTGCGAGCGACGTGCTGATTGCCGTGCACCGGCCTGGCGAGGGCACGCACCTTGCCGCCACCGTCGAAGAACGCGGCGGCGTCGGATGCCAGCAGGGATGCCAGATGAGTGGCGTCGGCCGTGGTGCAGGCTCGCCGGACCGCGCGGACGATCCTGTCGTGCTGCTGTGGTGTGGTGGGGTGCGAGCGGGTGCTACGCAGACTACGGCGGGCGCGGTCGGCGAGTTCGGCGCATTCGTGTGGCGTCCGTCCCACGATGTCGGCGACCGCTCGCGGTGGAATGGCGAAGACATCGTTGAGGACGAACGCCGCTCGTTCAGTAGGGGACAGAGCGTCCAGGGCGTTGAGCAGGGCGCCGCTGATCTCCTCCTCCAGGGCACGGTGGAGTCCCGCCACCGTGCCGCCGTCCTTCCCGCCCGGGCCTGCGGGTCGTCGCTCGGGCAGGATGAGGCGTGCCAGGCAGATGGAGCCCGTGCTTTCGGTCAGCCAGGCACCCGGGTCGGTGATGCGTGCCTTCTGGAGATCTGGCAGGTCGTACCACTGCCGGTAGGTCTCGGTGACGGCGTCCTCCGCCTCGGGGCCTGTGCCCAGCATCCAGTAGGCGACGTTGAGCAGATGCCGTCGTTCGTCGAGCAGATCCGCGAGCGGCACCGCGTCACCGGCCTGGTCCATACGGCATCCTCCTTCTCACACGGCACCGCGTCACCACCGCCGAGATCGGCTGGATCGACGCCCGTGACGGTCGGCGGAAGGAGCACCCGGTCCCGGACGCCCTCGGCCGACGGGCTCGTCTTCGGTGCCCTCAGGAGTGCAGACCGGGCAGGCACGGATCATGTGACACCAGGATGACCCCGTACCAGATCCGAGGGACTTCCACTCTGTCACGCCGCCGTGTGACGATGAGCGAAGCCCGGCAAATCCACGTACATAACAGTGTGACAGGATGCTCTCCCGACACCGATCGCGAGGCGACGCCCGCTGACGAAGGGACCTGTCCATGCCTGCCATCCTGATCCACGGCGTCCCCGATACCCACCGGGTATGGGACGGCGTGCGGCGGCACCTGACCCGCACCGACGTGGAAGCCTGGGACCTACCCGGCTTCGGCGCGGCACGCCCGGCCGGCTTCGGATCCACGAAGGAGGAGTACGTGGACTGGCTCATCGAACGGCTGGAGCGGGTCGGTGAGCCGGTCGACCTGGTCGGTCATGACTGGGGATGCATATTCACCGCCCGTGTCGCCTATCTGCGCCCGGATCTGGTCCGTACCTGGGCCGGGGGCAACGGGCCGATCAACTCCGAATACGAATGGCACCCGTTGGCCAAGATCTGGCAGGACCAGGTCGAAGGCGACCGCTTCATGGAGGAACTGCAACCGGAACAGTTCGCCGACGACCTGGCGACCGGCTTCGACGTGCCCATCGACCTGGCCCGGGAGACGGTGAGCCACGTGGACGGTCCGATGAAGGATGCCATCCTCAGACTGTACCGGTCGGCTGTGACGACGGGGGCGGAATGGGAGCCGGGGCTGTCCGCGGTGTCGGCACCGTGCCTGGTCTTCTGGGGAGCGCTCGACCCTGCCTGCCAGATCGAGTTCGGGCGCAAGCTCGGCGCCTCCCTGCACGTGTCCGCGGTGATCGAGATGGACTGCAATCACTGGCCCCTGCTCCAGCGGCCCGCAGAGGTGGCCGACATCCTGGAGGCGCACTGGAGCCGGCACGCGAACGCGTGACGAACGCGCCGGCCGCACCGACGGCCGGGGCGGCACGGCGCACGCCGGGCGGCAGCTCGGGGAACAAGGGCGACTGGACCGCGATCTGGTTCGGCGGCAGCAGGGGGGCCCTGCCCTCCGCACGGACACAGCCCGGTACCGGCGGGCCGCATGACGGCCGGCGGTATGTACGCAGCGTGCGTGTGGCAATCCGGCGGTCGGCACTGCAAACGCCCTGTGTCTCTGCGACGAGGGACGGTATCCAGTCCGAGGGGCGGACCAGAAACGGCGCCGCCGGTTGGCACGTACGGGATTCCCGGTTCTGCTCCCGGTCACGTCACACCACGAGGTCCTGGTCGGTCTTGATAGGTGAAACCGAGAGGAACAGAGGACACCGTGCGTGAGATCTTGATCGTGGGTGGTGGTTACGCGGGTTTCTACACCGCGTGGGGCCTGGAGAAGAAGCTGCGTCGGGGTGAGGCACGCGTCACCGTGGTCGACCCCCGCCCGTACATGACGTACCAGCCGTTCCTCCCCGAGGTGGTCGCCGGGTCGGTGGAGGCCCGGCATGCCGCGGTCTCGCTGCGGCGGCACCTGCGCCGGACCCGTGTGATCGCGGGCGCGGTGACGGAGATCCGCAACAGTGCTCGCACGGTCACGGTCCGGCCGGAGACCGGGCCGGACTTCGACCTCCACTACGACGTGCTGGTGGTGACGGCGGGGGCCGTCACGCGCACGTTCCCGATTCCGGGACTGAGCGACCAGGCGTACGGACTGAAGCACGTCGAGGAGGCCGTGGCGATCCGCGACCGGCTGCTCACCTCGTTCGACCGCGCGGCGACCCTTCCGCGCGGGCCCGAGCGCCGCAAGCTGCTCACCGTCACCGTCGTCGGAGGCGGATTCTCCGGGGTGGAGGGCTTCGGGGAACTGCTGGCTCTGGCGACCGCCCTGCTGAAGCACTACCCGGAGATCGATGCGGGAGAACTGGGTTTCCACCTGGTCGAGGCGCGGGGCCGGATCCTTCCCGAGGTGACCGACCGGTCCGGTGAATGGGTGGTGCGCTCGCTGGAGAAGCGGGGTGGCCGGGTGCATCTGAACACCCAGCTCGTCTCCGCGAAGGACGGGCACGTCGTGCTGTCCGACGGGGAGGAGTACGACTCGGGCCTGATCGTGTGGACGGCGGGCAACGCGTCCAACCCGATCGTGCACAACCACACCGACCTCCCGGTCGACGAACGGGGCCTGCTGACGGTGCGTGCGGATCTCCGGGTCGGCACGGACACCGAGGCGGTGGCGGATGTCTGGGCGGCCGGCGACGACGCCTCCGTGCCCGACCTCGCCGCGGGACGGCCGGGGGCCCGCACGGTGCCCAACGCGCAGCACGCCGTCCGCCAGGGCAAGCTTCTGGCGAAGAACATCCTGGCGTCACTTCGGGGCCGGCCGGCCAAGGACTACGTGCACCACAGTCTGGGCGTGGTGGCCACGCTGGGGCTGGGCCGCGGCATATTCCAGTACCGGCGCCTGGTCATCAAGGGCTTCCCGGCCTGGCTGATGCACCGGGGCTACCACGTCCTGGCCGTACCCAGCTGGGAACGCAAGGTCCGTGTCTTCGCGGTGTGGGCCACCGCCGCCTTCTACGGCCGCGACATCGTGTCCCTCGTCTCGGTCCAGCACCCGAGAGACGCCTTCGTCTCCAGTGGCGCCCCACGGCGCAGCGAGGAGCCCACGGACGTCGTCGCCGGATGAGCCGGCGGTGACGTACCGGGTGACGGGTGTCTCGCTGGGAGCACCCGTCGCCCGGAGGTGACAGCGCCACCCATGACCTGACGCGGCGAAGTACGGTCCCCGGTCAGGGCTTGGCGGCGCGGTAAAGGCCGCGGCCGACACGGCGAATGCGGGAGGTGCCGACCAGACGGTCGAGCGTGCTCCGCACGGCGTTGATGCTGCCACTGTCTGTGTCCCGGCCCAGAGCGGCGGCGACATCTCGGGCACGGACGTCGGTGTCCGCGACTTCGGCGAAGTACGTCAGGATCTGTTCGGTCAGCTTGCCGTACTTCGGTGCGCTGTCGCCCTCGGCCTCGACGTCGGCGTGGTCGGTCCTCGCCCGGCTCGCGTCCGAGTCCTCGATGGTGTCCGCGGGCGCGGGCTGCGCCGTCGGCCCGACATCCACGGACCCGGGTGCCGCAGACGACGGAGCGGCCATGGGCATCAAGGCCTGAAGCGCGCTGAGGGCTCGTTGCACGGAGTCGAGGTGAGCGGTGACCGCGGACAGTTCCCGCTCCAGCGCCTGCTTCTGAACCTTCAGCCGGGCCAGGTCCTCCCGGAGGCTCTCGGCGGTGATCTCGATGTTACGAGCCTTGGAGGTCACGGAGCCCATGTGTTCCTCTCGTCCTCAACCCTTGTTCCGCAGGGCCGCCGATGTCAACCGGGCCCAACACCGTTGGATGCTACCCGCACATCATATGCAACGGCCCCAGCCGGTCGGGAACGGAGCGGGCTGACACCGGAGAGCACGCATCGACTGGCGAGGCGCTTCACCGGGTCCGCCCGCTCGATCTGTCACGGGTGGTCGGTCCTGGAGTGATCGAGCCTGGTGCCGTCCGTCTCGCCCGGGTGCTTCCGGCCGTCGGCGGGCCGGGCCACCGAATGCTGCAGTTGCCGGAGGGCCTCGGAGACCGCGTCGATGCGGGCGTCCACCGTGTCTATCGCCTCTCGGAGCAGGTGCAGCCGGCGTGTCCCTGCCATGCTCTTCCTTCTTCGCCGCACGGCTCGAGCGATTGCCGCTGCAAGCCGTCGACACCGCATTGACCAGGCAGTGGCGGGAGCTGTGACAGCCGTGGAGCCGCGCGCCCCGTTACTTCGGCTCGCAGCCTGGATCAGGGGCGTCCTCGGCGAAGGGGGCGCCGTGCGGCAGGACATACTACGCAACACCTTGCGCGTGCTGATCCCCTTCGGAAGGTGGGTATTCAGGGGCTCGCCCGGGTAAGTGCACCTCAGGAGCGGCCTGTTCGACAGGACTCACTGTATTGCCGTGGGAAATGACATCGACAGCCGGGTCCCATGACAGTGTGTTTCGGCGAACAATGAGGTGGTCACGAGACGTACACGGCTTCGGCGGGAGAACGCGTATGGAGCCCGGCGGTGACATCCTGCCGATCATGGAGTTGATCGACGAGCGAAGACATCTGCTGGAGGTCGCTCACTGGATGCTGGGCAGTCGCCTGGCTCGGCTGGCCCTGCCCGGCCGCGGGGAAGACGCCCCGGGTCCCGTGCCGAGGAGGGAGCAGCACGGTTCGCGTCCGGAGACCGAGGTCAGCGCGGTGTTGCTGCGAACGCCGGACGCGCTCTCGCCGGTCGAGCGGGTAGCGTTCGTGATCAATGACGTGTTCGGAATGGCACCGGGCACGATCGCGCACATCGTGGGACGGTCCGAGGCGGAACGCACCGAGCCGGCAGACCGGGCCCGCCGGAGCGTTCGGGCCCGGCGCGCGCAGCCGACGCCGCCACGTCGGCAGGACGAGATCGCCCACGCCGTACGACACGCGTGCGCCGACGGGGACGCCGACCGCCTGGCGTCCCTGCTGAACCCGGACGCCATCGCATTCTTCGACGGCGGAGGCAAGGTCCGCGCGCTTACGCGGTCCGTCACCGGCAGCGGAGGTGTCGCCCGGAGTCTGGTGGCCCTGTTCGCCCGGCACCCTCGCACCACCCTGCACACGCGCTCCGCCAACGGACGCACTGGTCTCGTCGCCCGCTACGACGACCAGGTCGCCGCGGCAATCAGCCTCGACATCACCGGCTCGCGTGTCGTCCACGTCTGGGTCGTCCTCAATCCCGACAAACTGCGTTCCTGGAACCGCCCTCGTTCATGACGAGTCGCCCACGGACCCGGTCCCGGACGCGGGGGACGGCCGTGCGGCGGGAGCGGCGTCGAGGAGGGCGGGGCTCCGACGCGGGCTCAAGACCCACCTGGTGAATCGGTCGCGGATGCCGGAGTTCAACGACAAGGGCAACGGCCGAGCTCAGGTCGCGTTCGGCGGGGGCGCCTTCGCATGCATCGGTGGATCACTCGCAGGCCTTCGGAGACGCGAGCCCGGCGCCGTCTCGGTGTCACACACACGTCGGCCGCTCGGTCCTTTCAAGTGACGAGCGGTGGTGTACTGCCACCCGCGTCTTCGCACTCCCTGATGACGAGCCGCCCCCCGAGACCGTATCCGTCCCTCACCCAGGAGGCGTTCCATGGACTGGCGCGAACGGGCGCTTTGCCGAGGCGAGGACCCCGACCTCTTCTTCCCGATAGGCAACATCAACAGTGGCCCCGTGGCGATACAGACGGATGAGGCGAAGGCCGTCTGCCGTCGCTGCCCCGTGAGGGAGCAGTGTCTGGCGTGGGCCGTCGACGCGGATCCGGTGGAGGGTATCTGGGGCGGTACGACGGAAGGGGAGCGCCGCGCCATGCGCCGGCGCACGGCACGTACGCCGGGGGCGACGGAAACCGCCGCGTGAGCGCAGGCCGAGGGACAGACCCGACTGTGGCCGCGGTAGAAGGAGCTGAGGCGCACACACGGGCAGGCGAAGGGTGGGGGGTGGTTCCCGAACGGGTGCCACCCCGCCCAGACCGGCTTCCGGTCAGGCCGCCGTCTCCCGGTCGAGCCGTATCGCGGAGACGTCCAGTGTCAGGGTCACCTTGTCGCTGACGAGGACTCCCCCCGTAGCCAACGGTGTGTTCCAGGCCAGCCCCCAGTCCGAACGCCGCAGCGTGGCCGTGCCCTCGAAGCCGGCCCGGTGCTGCCCGTAGGCGTCCTCGCCGGCTCCGCCGAAGACGACGTCGATGTCCAGGGGCAGCTCGATGTCCTTGATGCGCAGACCGCCTGTGAGACGGAACTCGTCGTCGCCGAGCGGGACGATACCGGTGGAACGGAAAGCCATCAGGGGAAACGTCGCGGAGTCGAAGAAGTCGGGCCCCCCGAGGTGGGCATCGCGCTCCGGGATGCCCGTGTCCAGACTGTCGGTCTGGACACTCACGTACGCCTCGGAACGCGACGGGTCCGAGCCGTCGAGTTTGAGGAGGCCCTCGAAACGGTCGAATCTCCCGCGCACGTTGGAGATCATGGCGTGCCGGACGGAGAAGCCGATCGAACTGTGGACCGGGTCGATGGTATAGGTACCGGTCACCCCCAGGTACGAACTCGAGCTGGGAGGAACGGCCTGATCGCGTCGCATCAGCATGGTGGGTGGCTTTCTCTGCGGTGTTGTCCGTCGGTTGCAAGGTGTGTCGGCGTCCCGGCCGTCGCCGCGCCGGACAGGAAGAAGGGGCCTGCCGTGCCGCGGTGCGGACGACAGGCCCCCTCGCGGGTGGCGGGCCCTGCCCCAGGGCCCGCCACCCGCGGCTCACCGCTGCTGCGCGAGCCAGTCGGCGAAACGGGTGTCCGCGATGTGCGCGTCCGGACCGGGGAGCAGGGTGGTCTCCTGCAGCTCCGCACCGAAGTAAGGAGCGTGCGCGTCGGTCACGACCGTGCGCGGGTCGTTCTTGGCGGCCAGGCCCTTCCGGATCAGCTCGTCCAGCTGGAACACCTCGGGGCCGGCGACCTCCACCACCCCGTTGACCGGAGTACCGACGGCGGTGCGGCCGACGGCGGCGGCCACGTCGTCGGAGTAGACGGGCCGGATCTTGATCGGGGCCAGGCGGACCGTGTCGCCGTCGGTCGCCGAGTCGGCGATGCCCTTCATGAACTCGAAGAACTGCGTGGCGTGCACGATGGAGTACGGAATACCCGAGTCCTTGATCAGCGCCTCCTGCGCCTGCTTGGCACGGAAGTAGCCGCTTTCCTGGAGCCGTTCCGTACCGACCACGGAGAGGGCCACGTGGTGGGTCACCCCGGCGTCCGCCTCCGCCTTGAGAAGGTTGGTGGTCGAGGTACGGAAGAACTCCATGACGGCGTCGTCCGCGAAGGACGGCGAGTTGGAGACGTCCACCACGACCGAGGCACCGTCGAGGACCTCGGCCAGGCCCTCACCCGTGAGCGTGTTGACGCCGGTGTTGGGGGCCGCCGGTACGGCCTCGTGACCGTGCTCCTCGAGCTTGGCGACCAGCTTCGAGCCGATCAGTCCGGTACCGCCGATCACTACGACCTTCATAGTGGAATCCTTTCAGTGATGTGTGACGTCGGTCTTCATCAGAAAAGACCGGCTGCGCACGATTTCTGTGACAAGACGAAGAACGGGAAGCAGGGATGCGGGGATGACGGACAGCTATTCGACGAGCTTTCCGTCGGTGGAGACGTCCTCCATGAGGGATGCGATCTCGCCGGGAATGGGCGGAATGCTCTCACGGGTGATTCCGGTCGTCGGGGACCAGACGAGATTGACGCGGAAGGCGGGATCCATGTCAGGGAAGTCGCTGCGATTGTGACAACCGCGGGTCTCCCGGCGTTCCAGCGCCGCTTCGAGCGTGGCGCGGGCCGCCAGGGCGGCCGACTTGAGGTCGAAGGCGTGGGCGAGGTCCTGGAAGCCGGCGATGTCGGGGTGGACCCCGATGTTCTCCATGCGCTTCTCGATCGTGTCCAGCTCCGCCAGGCCCGTGCGCAGACCCTCTTCGTCACGGACGACGCCGGCGTGCTCGGTCATGGTGTTGCGGATGGCACGCTGGAGGGCGCGGACGTTCTCAGGTCCGTCGGCGGCGAGGAGTTCGTCGACTTCGGCGCGGGCCTGGGCCACCGCGGCCGCGGAGCGGGGCTGCGCGGTGAGTGACTCCGAGTAGGCGGCTGCGGCCTGGCCGGTGATGCGGCCGTAGACGAGCAGTTCTATGAGACTGTTGCCGCCGAGACGGTTGGCGCCGTGGAGGCCGCTGGAGGCCTCGCCGATGGCGTACAGGCCGCCGACGTCGGTGCTGTGATCCTCCGGGCGGACCCACACGCCGCCCATCGAGTAGTGCGCTGTGGGGGCGACCTCGATGGGTTCGCGGGTGATGTCGAGCATCTGCAGATCGAGGAGCGTCTGGTAGACCCTGGGCAGCCGGTTCATGATCGTCTGGCGGGGGAGGTGGGAGACGTCGAGCCAGACCCCGCCGTTGGGGGTGCCGCGGCCTTCCTTGATCTCGGTGTAGGAGGCGAGGGCCACCCGGTCACGGGTGGACAGTTCCATCCGCTGCGGGTCGTAGCGGCTCATGTACCGCTCGCCGAGGGCGTTGCGCAGAATGCCGCCCTCACCGCGGGCCGCCTCACTGACGAGGGTGCCGGCGGCGTTCTCCGGTTCGATGATGCCGGAGGGGTGGAACTGGACCAGTTCGGGGTCGCGCAGGCGGGCCCCGGCCTCGACCGCCAGGCGGAAGGAGTCGCCGGTGTTCTCGTCCCGTCGCGAGGAGGTGCGCCGCCAGATGCGGGTGTGCCCGCCGGCCGCGAGGATGACGGCGTCCGCGTGGATGAGGTAACGGGTGCCGTTGTTGAGGTCGAAGCCGTAGGCCCCGAAGACGGCACCGTCGTGGACCAGGAGACGGGTGATGTAGACGGTGTCGAGCATGGCTATGTCCAGCTGGCTCGCGCGCCGGATCAGCGTGCGCTGGATCTCCAGGCCGGTGTAGTCGCCGGCGAAGGCGGTGCGGCGGTACTTGTGCGCGCCGAAGAAGCGCTGCGAGATGCGGCCGTCCCCTTCGCGGGCGAAGGCCATGCCGTAGCGCTCCAGGTCGTCGATGCCCAGCGCCGCGCCCTGGGTGACGATCTCCGCAGTGCGGGGGTCGCCGAGCAGGTAACTTTCCTTGAGGGTGTCCGCGGCATGCTGCTGCCAGCTGTCCTCGGGGTCCATCGTGGCCAGGGCCGCGTTGATCCCGCCGGCGGCCAGGGAGGTGTGGGTGTCCTCCTTGGGGCGTTTGCCGACGGCGACGACATCGACGCCGGCCTCGGCCAGCTCGATCGCCGCCCGCAGGCCGGCTCCGCCGGTACCGATCACGAGGACCATGGTCGACAGTCGTTGTTCGGTGATGGCCACGATTGCTCCCGTCGCTGTGGGTGTCACTGACTACGACCAGGCCAGGCGGAGCTTTGTGACACGGGCGCCTCCGGCTCCGGGACGAGTGACACCGGGGAGAGCGCGCGTGTCACAGCGAGACGGTGCCCCCGGTCGTATCGATGAGTCCGACGGCCGCCCGAGCCGGCCCTGTGGCGTGTTCGACGGCGAGGAGGAGGAGAGGGATGACGTACGTCATCGCGCAGCCCTGCGTCGACATCAAGGACCGGGCGTGTGTCACGGAATGCCCCGTGGACTGCATCTACGAGGGTTCACGCACGCTCTACATCAACCCCGCGGAGTGCGTCGACTGCCACGCCTGTGAACCCGTCTGCCCCGTGGAGGCCATCTTCTACGAGGACGACCTGCCACGGCACTGGGCGCACTACCGGTCCGTCAACGCGGAGTTCTTCGTAGCCGCGACCCCTATGCAGGATCATCGCGGCGGCGCGGACGGAGACCACCCGCTGGTCGCGGCCCTGCCCCGGCAGGGCCTGCACAAGAAGGAGATCTCCGTCTTCGCCGTCCGCAAGGAGGAAGCCGCCGACGCGGACCTGTGGTTCCCGTCCTGACCCAGGGCCTCTCGTCGAAAGACCCTGGTGTGCCGGCGGCGAGCGGCCGCCGCCCGGGGCGACGGCCGACGCATGCCGGACGTGCCGGTCAGGAGGCGAGCGTGATGGTGGTCGGCGTACCCCTCCAGGCCATGCGCGCGTAGGGACACAGCGCGTCGGCCTTCCCCATCAGATCCGTTGCCGTCTCGCGAGCGACACCGGGCCACTGCACCACCAGATCGACGCGCAGCAGATAGCCACCGTCCTCCGGATCCCGTCCGAAGGCGACGGTCGCCACGACCGAGATGGCCGCGGGGTCGAGCCCCTCCTGCCGTGCCAGGAGGCTCAGCGCGCCGTGGAAGCACGCCCCGAAGCCGGCCGCGAAGAGCTGCTCGGGGTTGGTGCCCCGGCCGTCGCCGCCCAGCTCGGCGGGCATGCGCAGGTCGAGGTCCAGGGCGCCGTCGGACGAGCGTGCCCGGCCGGAGGCCCGCCCGTGCGCGGCCACGCCCCCGTGGACGGTCACGGTGGTCGTGTAGATGGGCGAGAACTCGTTCCCGCCGTAGTCCTTCTCGGTCGACAGGCTGGGCGGCTGGATACGCTCGGTCACGGCATGACTCCGATGTGGTCGTGGTACGGCGTTCCGGCGGACGTCCGGGAGCGCGTACTCAGGGGCCCGGAGGCACGGAAGGCGGTGACGTGCGGGTGCGCCGGGCAGGCCGGGGCACCCGCTCTCGCGGGCGACACCGCACCGCACACACCACACGTCACGTCGTCCGTCCTGGGGTCGGGGCGTCCGGGGTCCGGACCACTGGTTGACCGACAAGTAACCGTTCCTGTGACGCCTGCCCGCAGACGGCTGTCGGCGGGTCAGTCGCGCAGGGAGGCCACGTAGGGCCCCAGCTTGGCCGGGTTCATCACCCACATGAGCCGGTCGATGCCCTCCGTCGAGATGTCGACGGACAGCAGGGCGACAGCCTCGCCACCGGACGAGACCAGCACGGCCGGCAGGCCGTTCGCCTCGACCCACCGGATGTCCGCCTGCGGCCAGAAGCGCGGGGCGAACGCCACGAGGTACCGCGAGACATGGGGTCGTCCGATCACCGGGATCTTGGACGCGCCGCGGATCCCGCCACCGTCCGAGTAGCTGACGACGTCGGCGGTGAGCACGTCCTCCAGTACCGACAGATCGCCCGTCCGCGCCGCGGAGAGGAACACCTCCAGCAGCCGCCGATGGGCCGCCGGCGTGACGCGCTCCCTGCGCTCGGCGGCCAGGTGCCTGCGTGCCCTGCTCACCAGCTGACGGGCGTTGGCCTCGCTCGTCTCCAGGATCTCGGAGACCCGCCCGTAGGGGTAGTCGAACGCCTCCCGCAGCACGTAGGCGGTGCGCTCCACGGGATTCAGCTTCTCCAGGAGCAGCAGAACCGCCATCTCCAGGGCCTCGGCCCGCTCCGCGCCCAGCTGCGGATCCTCCGTGGTGTCGACGGGCTCGGGAAGCCAGGGGCCGACATAGGACTCCCGGCGCACCCGTGCGGACTGGGCTAGATTGATCGCCAGCCGGGTGGCCACCGTGGTGAGGAAGGCGGCCGGTTCGAGGACCTTCGTACGGTCCGTGTTCTGCCACCGCAGCCAGGTTTCCTGCACGACGTCTTCGGCCTCCGCCGTACTGCCCAGGACGCGGTAGGCGATGCCGAAGAGTCGCGGGCGCGCCGAAAGGAAGTCCTTCGTCGCTTGATCGAGGGTGTCGGGGTGGGCGCCAGCGTGCATGGATCTTCCCTTCTGGCTTCGTGCGCACCATGTTACAAGCGGCTGTGGAGGGTCGCGTCGGGGGCATTGACACGACCGTCCCGGGCGCCGTCCGGCGTGCACACCGTGGCACTGGGTGAGTACAAGGCATCACATGCAGGGCCCGACACTGGTCCGCGACCTGCCCGCTTCCGGTGGCGAGCGAGCACTGTCACATAACAACTGCACGCCCGGTCAAGACGGTGAAAGGTCATGGACCAGGAAAGGTGCACGCGTCCCATGGACACTCCCTCCGACGTCGTGCGCTTCATGCTGACGGTGCTGTTCGCCTTCGCGGCCGTGCACGCACTGTGGCACGGTGTCCGGTCGCCGGGGGCGGGACGCCGTGACCGGGTGGACCACCTCCTGCACGCCGCCATGTCCGTGGCCATGGCGGCCATGCCCTGGAGTCTCGGCCGATCGCTGTCCGGCCGGGCCACGACGGTTCTCTTCACGCTCGCCGCACTGTGGTTCCCGCTGACCGCCCTCCGCGGCCACACGGCGAACAGAGTGAGGAAGATCGCCGGCCGGCTGCCGTCCGCGGCCGGCATGGCCGCGATGGCCTGGATGCTGCGCACACACCACGGCCGGGCGGTACCGTCCCACGAGATCCTGGCCGGAGGCGTCCCGGCCGCGCACGACACCGCGGCTCACGGCCATGCCACCGGCGCACCAGGGCAGGCTGCCTGGGTCACCGGGTTGCTGACGGTGTATCTCCTGGCCTGCACCGTGTGGTCGTTGACCCGCCCCATGCCCTCGCTTCGGTCCGCCCCGGACGCCGCGCACCGCGCCGCCGCGACGGACCCGTACGGTCACGTCCGCGACGGGGCGATGGCGCTGGGGACGGCCCTGATGCTGCTCATGCCCCACTGACCGTCTGTCAGGGGGTGCCGACCAGGGCCTTGCTGCGCATCAGGAAGTCCGACAGATAACTGTCGTGGGGCACGCCGGGAGCCATCCAGTAGGTCGGGTGGTCACCGACGTACACATTGGCGATGGTGGGTTCGGCCAGCAGAGTGTCGAGCAACGCGTCGTCACGGGTGAGCGCCGAGAGCACGAGTGTGTCCCGCAGCGGAGCGATTCCGTCCGCGCGGTTCCAGGGCGCCACCCATACGCAGGGGAAGGAGAGTTCGGTCCGCAGCTGCGCGGCGCTGCAGCCGGCGACCTGGTGGACGGCGGGACGCAGGACGGCGCTTCCGTCACCGAGGTCGCCGACGATGCCCTCACCACCGAGCCAGGCACGGGTTCCCGCCGCCACCGACCGCAGGTGGGAGTCGAGGGCCCTTGCCCGGTCCAGCGGACACACCGGGAGTACTGCCCGCACGTCCTGCGGCGGCAGAACGGGCAGCCGGGACAGACGGGCCGCGACGGCCTCGGCGAGCGGCGCGGGGTCACCCTCGACGAAGACGGCGGTGGCGTTGACGCACGCGGTGCCCCCCTCGTCGGCGACGGAGCCGGCGATCGTGTCGAGGTGCTCCCGCCAGTCGGTGTCCGCGGTGATGAGGATCTTGGTCCTGCCCGGCCCCTGGGGCAGCACGCGCGGATCGTGGGCGTACCGGGCGACCACCTCGTCGCCGCCGTACACGACCGCGCGGTCGGCCCCGCGGATCAGCGCGTCGGCGGTCCGGTGGTCCGTGGGCAGCAACACCAGCTGGTCCTGCCGGACACCTGCCCGGTGCAGCGCTCCGACCAGCCGGTGCGGGGTGAAAGGTTCCCGTCGCGACGGACGCACGGCGACGCGGTAGCCCAGGGCCAGTGCCTCGAGCCACGGCCGGTGGACACCGGGATGGTTGCCGGAGGCGTTGACGGCGAACACGTGTCCCCGGCGGGCCCAGACGGCGTGGCCGGCCGCCAGGGACGGGTCGCGGCGGTCGGACACCGCCCCGCGTGGTCTTCCCTGTTCGGCGGAGGAACGGGCCCGGCTGACGTATCGGGCCGTGCCCCGTGTGGCGGCGCGCACCACCGTCAGAGGAGTACCGGAGGTACGGCTGACGAGGTGTTCGTACTCGCGTACGTCCAGTCCGCCGACGGTGCCGGTGGCGAACTCCTCACCGGCCGCCTCCAGCAGTGCGTCGAGGCCGGCCGCCGGCACCGCCTCGGCCTTGCGCAGCGTGGCCAGCGCCCGGCCGACGAACACCGGCGGCACCAGGCTCAGCCGTGCCACCTCGGTACCGGACACATCCGTCACCGCGCTCGGCACCCGCGTCCGGTACGGACCGCGGGGACCCAGCGCGTCCAGGTACACCGGCCCGCTGACCACGGTGTCCGTCATCAGTACACGCCCTCGATCACGGCCTCGCCCTTCACGGTGGGCACCGGCGCGACGTCCGCGACGGCGTCACCCGCCAGGCCGTCGGCCGGCCGCATGCGCACGGCCGTGTCCCGCTCCGCGTTGTTGGGGATGAGCATGGACTTGCTGACGTGGCTGACGATCACCTGCCCCCGTTCACCGACATCGACCGCATCCCCGGTGTCGGGGTCCACGACCGACAGGAACACGTACGGCGACACAGGGTCGAACACACAGGGCTCCGAAGCCCTGAGACCTGTCCGTTCGAGCAGCGCGGTGAGCATCATGGTGTTGCCGTACATGCCGATGAGGGGTACGTCGGGAAACACCTCCGTGCCCAGCAGGTGGCGGGTGTCGGGGTCCATGTGCGTGCCACCCCAGATGATCGCCTGGGCGGAGCCGTTGATCCGCTCCAGAAGGTCGTCCTCGCGGGCGAAGCGCTCCAGCAGCGGGGTGGTGGCGGCGAGCACCCCGATGTCCTGGGTCAGCAGGATCCGCCGGCACTGCTCGACGAGATGGTCGGTGTAGGACTCGACCTCGTCGCTCCGGCCGGCGGCGACCAGCTTCTTCACCCAGCGGGGGTCCATGTCGATGCTCAGTCCCGGGCCGCCGAGGGACCGTGCGGCCCGCTGCAGCACGTCACCCACCAGATGAGGACCCGTCGGCGCCACCGTCAGCCAGTGGGCTCCGACGGGCACGCCGTGGTCCCGGAGGCGCTTGTCGACCTGCTCCGTGCTGTGCCGCATCCAGTCGTCGAGCTGGACGACTCGCTTGGGCGCACCGGTCGTTCCGCCGCTGTCGAAGACGTTGAGCAGCCGGGCGTCGTTTCCGTAGCCCCGGGGGATCAGGTCGGCCACCGGGACGTCCCGCAGTTCGTCGGTCATGTCGGGGAAGAGCATCAGGTCGTCCACGCCCTCGACGTCCACCCGCGGGTCGAAGGCGAGCCGATCGGCCCGGTCGAGCCAGTAGCGGGAGCCTGTCGCCGGGTCGAAGTGCCAGCGCATGGCCGCTCGGACGAACTCGTCCGGGTCGACGTCGTCGGACGGTCCGGCGTCCAGAACGGTGGGGGACTCGTACGTCATGGATGGTCCTTCCTCGGCGCGGTCTCGTGCGTGTGAGCGAGGTTCCGCGGGGCGTGTGAGATCTGGGCGCGTTCGGTCACCGGCTGAACAGCTCGAAGGCGACGGCGCGTCGGCCGTCGAACCGCGAGCCGTGGGCGCTGGTGCTGTCGGCCAGGAAGCGGCGCGCATACGTCTCGGGGTCCTCCTCGGTCAATGCCTCGATGTAGGTGCGGTGCCGCAGCAAGGACAGCACCCCCTGCTCGAAGCCCGGCTCGGCGGACACCGCGTGAGTCGGTGCGGGCGAGTTGGCGACGGCCACCCACCGGACGCCGTTCCAGGGTTGCAGGCCTTGTGCGGTGAGCTCCGGGAAGATCCAGCGGTTGCCCGCGTCCGCCGACGCGTCCAGCACCGCGCGCCCCACTGCCACGTGGTCCGGTGTGTTCCAGGCACCATGGGCCCAGGTGTCCCGGTGGTTCAGCGTGATCACCAGCTCGGGCCGGTGGCGGCGGACGGCCGCGGCGATAGCGCGCCGCAGGGGCACGCCGTACTCGATCACACCGTCCTGGTGGTCGAGGAATTCCACCGTGGAAACACCCACGGCCTCGGCGGCGGCACGCTGCTCCGCCTCGCGCAGCGACCGGGCGCGGTCGGGGGCCAGGCCGTCGATACCGGCCTCACCACGGGTGGCGAGAAGATAGGTGACCTGCCGGCCGTCGGCCACCCAGGAGGCCACGGCGGCCGAGCATCCGTACTCGAGATCGTCGGGATGGGCGACCACGGCGAGTGCCCGGCGCCAGTCGTCAGGCATCGGGCGAAGTGGCGGAGGGGGGCTGTCGGTCATGTGTCTGCTCTCGTCGATGTCGCGTGGTGGGGCGGCGGCCGGCGCGGGCCCCGAGTCGATGCGCGCGGGCACCTCGGAGCCGACCGTGTCGCCGAAGTGGTTCAGACGCGCGGAAGGAGGCTCTCCAGGGGGACGTCGGGATCGGCGAGGACGGCGTCGTCCGTCTCCACGCCGGATTCGATCAGGGAACGGACCGTGTCGATGACGTCCCACACGTTGACGCTCATTCCCGCCACGATCCGGCCCCCGGACATCCAGAAGGCGATGAACCGCCGCTCGTCCGGTGCCCCGCGGAAGACGACACGGTCGTAGCCGCCCGGCTCGGCATAACCGGTGTACTCCATCCCGAGGTCGTACTGGTCGGTGTAGAAGTACGGCAGCCGGTCGTAGACCGCGTCCTTGCCCAGCATGCTCAGCGCGGCGGTGCGCGGCTGGTGCAGCGCGTTGGCCCAGTGCTCCACGCGCAGGTGCCGGCCGAGCCGTGGGTGGTAGGCGTTGGCGACGTCGCCGGCGGCGTAGATGCCGGCCGCCGAGGTCCGCAGGTGCTCGTCCGTGACGATGCCGTTGCGCACGTCCAGGCCCGCGTCCTCGGCGAGGCGGACGTTGGGTGTGATGCCCACTCCCACCACCACGGCGTCCGCGGGCAGGTGACTGCCGTCGGCGAGCACGACCCCGTTCACGCGGCCGCCGGTTCCGGTAACGCGTTCTATCCCGGCGTGGGGACGCAGGTCGACGCCGTGGTCCCGGTGCAGGCCGGCGAAGACCTCGGCCGCCTCCCGCCCCAGGACCTTGAGCAGGGGCAGCTCGGCGTGCTCGAGCACGGTCACCTCCGCCCCGGCCGTCCGGGCCGCGGCCGCCGTCTCCAGACCGATCCAACCGCCGCCGACCACCACGATCCGCGCACCCTCGGTGAAGGCGGACCTGAGGCGCTCGCTGTCGCCCACGCGCCGCAGATACAGCACGTTGTCCAGGTCCGCCCCCGGCACCGACAGTCGGCGTGGTGAGGAACCGGTCGCCAGGAGCAGCTTGGTGTAGGGCACGCGACGACCGTCGTCCAGCGTCACCTCCTTGGCCTGCCCGTCGACCGACGTCACGCTCGTGCCCAGAAGCAGATCGACCCCGTGTTCCCGGTACCAGCCCTCGGGGTGCACGTGGATCGACTCGCGGTCCTCCTTGCCCAGCAGATAGCCCTTGGACAGCGGCGGTCGAATGTACGGCCGCTCCCGCTCGTCCCCGATGAGGAGGAGCGGGCCGTCGTGACCGTGCGCACGCAGCTCTTCCGCGGCCTTGCCGGCGGCCAGGCCGCCTCCGACGATCACGAAGGTGTTACCAGGCGACATGATGACTTCCGTCTCAGGTTGTGCGGCGCACACAGCGCGTCGTGTGGTGCGGTCATTCATGAGACCGGGCGACGACACGGGTTGTGACACCGCCGCGTCAGCGTGCCGCGGCGGCCGCCGTCGGCGGTCCCGGCCGTCCTCGCGCGCACCGGATGGGTGATCCGTCGTCTCACCAGGGAGAGCGGAGCGTCACCGCCAGGACGGCCGGATCATCGTGTCCCGGCAGCGGGACGAATCCGTGCTGTTCCAGGTCGTCGATCACCTGGGCGCGCGAGGCGGGCCACATCCAGAACGTCTCGGTGTGCTCCCGGAGCACACCTTCCGTACTGCGGACCCAGTAGTCGGCGCGTGTGTGGATGCGGTTCCCGGCGGTCGACATCGCCATGCGTCCGCCGTACGTGTGCTCGCCGACCCGCTGTTCGGGCAGGACGCGCAGGATGGCCCGGGCCGGAAGCTGGGCAGGCGGGAGCTGCAAGAACAGCGAACCGCCGGGGACGAGGGCCTCAGCGATGGCATGCCAGAGCGCGTGCCGCGCGCTCGGCGAGAGGCACGCGACCGTGTTGTGGCATACGGCCACGTCCGCCACCGCGTACAGAGCCGCCTCGTCCAGGGCGTGCGGATGTACTGTCACCCGCGCCCTCTCCCGTGCGGGCAGGGCGGCGAGGCGGGTCATCAGAGACGTGCGCATGGCCCGCGCGGGCTCGACCGCATACACGTCGGCTCGGGACTCGGCCAGGCTCATCAGCGTGACCCGGCCGGTACCGGCACCGATGTCCAGGACGCCGACACGGGCCTTCGCGACTTCGCGACTGTAGAGGTCACGGACCCGTCTCTCGTCCGCTTCGGCCTGGAGGATGTCGTAGAACTCCGCGGTGACGGCGTAGGAATCCGTTTGCGGCCGGAAGGTCGGTGCTCTCGCTATGACAGGGTGCATATCCAGCAAGACAGCACCGGGGCAGTGGCTGTGACAGCGATGGCGGCGGGCGGGGTGCCGGCCCGTGCGGGCTCGGCCACGGACATCGAGGAGCGCGGCGGCACCCGGCTCCTCGTGTCACATCCGGGCTCTCTCACCGGTCATGACTGGGACAGCAGTTCACGAACCATGCCCGAACAGCACAGCCATGGACGAGTCGGCTCCGAGGCGCCGCGTGTGGGTTCCCCGGTCCGTGTACGGGCCGGGGAACCCACACGGCACGGACAGCCACGGCCGCACGGCGACGGGGAGCACGCGCGCCACGCCAATGCCGCGGACCCACGGCAGTGCCCGGGACGGCGGCGCCATCAGACGCAGCGAGCTTCGGGTGATGCAGAAATGAATGGTGAAGAGATGGGCAACGAAAGCCGGCCGGCCGAGCCGGGGCAGGAGCGCACGGGGGAGAGGCTCGCCCAGTGGGCGGAGGGCCGGCTCGGCTACCGCCGTCCGGCCCACTCCGCCCGGCGCCTGGTCTTCCCCGACCACTGGTCGTTCATGCTCGGCGAGATCGCACTCTACAGTTTCGTCATCCTGCTGCTCACCGGCGCCTACCTGAGCTTCTACTTCCACCCCTCCTCCGGCCCCGTGGTCTACCAGGGCAGCTACGCCCCCCTGCGGGGCCGGCTGGTGTCGGAGGCGTTCGACTCGACCCTGCACATATCCTTCGACGTCCGCGGCGGTCTCCTGGTCCGACAGGCCCACCACTGGGCGGCGCTGGTCTTCGTCGCCGCCGTGTTCGTGCACATGCTGCGAGTCTTCTTCACCGGCGCGTTCCGCAAGCCACGCGAGCTGAACTGGGTATTCGGATTCCTGCTGCTCATCCTGGCCATGTTCGGGGGCCTGACGGGCTACGACCTGCCCGACGACCTGCTGTCCGGAACCGGCCTGCAGGTCGTGAACGGCACGGTCCTCTCGATCCCGGTCGTCGGGACGTACGTGTCGTTCTTCCTCTTCGGCGGCGAGTTCCCCGGCGAGGATCTGATCGCCCGTTTCAACACCCTCCACGTCCTGGTCATCCCCGGACTGATGGTCGCCCTGCTCGTCGGCCACCTGGCCTTGGCCGTACGCCAACGGCACGCTCAGTACCCCGGGCCCGGCCGCACCCACACCAACGTCGTCGGCATCCCGTTCCGGGTGTACGCCGTCAAGGCCGGCGGCTACTTCTTCCTCGTGTCCGGCGTGATCTTCTTCATGGCCGCCGTCGCGCAGATCAATCCGGTGTGGAACTACGGGCCCTTCCGCCCCGACCAGGTCTCCGCCGGTTCCCAGCCCGACTGGTACATGGGCGTCGCCGACGGCTTCCTGCGCGTCATGCCCGGCTGGGAGATCTCGTTCTGGGGCCACACCCTGGCCCTGGACAACCTCCTGCCCCTGCTGATCGGCGTGCTGCTCTTCCTCGCCATGGGCGCCTATCCCTTCATCGAGTCCTGGGTCACGGACGACGACCGCGAACAGCACCTGCTGGACCGCCCCCGCAACCGCCCGGTGCGGACCGCTCTGGGCGTGGCCTGGCTCAGCGTCTACTCGGTGGCTCTCGTCGGTGCCGCCAACGACCTGATAGCGACTCATCTGCGTGTTTCCGTCGAATCAGTCACCTGGACCGTGCGCATCGGCCTGTTCGTCGTCCCGGTCCTGGCCTTCTTCGTCACCAAACGTGTGGCACTGGGTCTCCAACGGCAGGACCGCGACAAGGTGCTGCACGGCCGTGAGAGCGGCATCATCAAACGGCTTCCGCACGGCGAGTACGTCGAGGTGCACGAGCCGCTCACCCAGGAGCAACTGCACGTCCTGACCGCCCACACGCAGTACCGGCCCCTTGAGGTCGCACCCGTGAGGGACGCGGACGGCACCGCACCCGACCGTGCCCAGCGTCTGCGCGTCAGGCTCAGCCATGCCCTCTACGGCTCGGGTACGCAGGTTCCCAAGCCCACGGCGGCCGAGTACAGGGAGATCAGCGGCCACCGCCACTCCTGATCGCCGACCCACACTCCAGGCCCTGTCGTCACGACGTGTCACACATCCGCCGTGTTTCCGGTCATATGAGTGAAAGGCGGCGCAAGGAAGTGCCGGGCCAATCGGCCCGCCGCACAGGGCTGTTCGCCGCGGCGCCTCCGCCTCGCCGGCCCGACCGCCGACCTCCGAGCGGAAGCCTCGGAGCTGTCCTCGCAGCCACAGCGGATCCACACCCGCACTGCGGCAGCGGGCCGCGCAGGGGCATCGACCTCAGCACCAGCCCGCTCCTCCTCCGCAAGCCGCTGCCCCCAACCTGTCCGAAAGGCATCCGACATGACCCGTACCTCCCGCACACGCCGGGCCCGTACCTCGCTCACCGTTCTGGCCGGCGCCACCATCGCCGCGGGCCTGCTCGCCACCACGATCGCTCCGGCCTCCGCCGACAAGGGCGCCCCCTCGCGGAAGCCCAAGCCCACCGTCGTCCTGGTCCACGGCGCCTTCGCCGACTCCACGAGCTGGAACGGCGTCGTCAAGAGACTGCGGCACGACGGTTATCCCGTGGTCGCGGTCGCCAACCCGCTGCGTTCCCTGAGCGGGGACTCCGCCTACCTCAAGGACGTCCTGGCCGGCATCGACGGTCCCATCGTCCTGGCCGGTCACTCCTACGGCGGCTCGGTCATCAGCAATGCCGCCACCGGCAACAAGAACGTCAAGGCGCTGGTCTACCTCGCCGCCTTCCTCCCGGAGAAGGGCGAGAGCGCGGTCGACCTGTCGGGGAAGTTCCCCGGCAGCACCCTCGGCGACACGCTGCGCCCGGTGCCGTTCACGAACGTCGACGGTTCTCAAGGCACCGACCTCTACATTCAGAACGACAAGTTCCGGCACCAGTTCGCGGCGGACGTGCCCCGTGACGAGACCGACCTGATGGCCGTCACCCAGCGACCGGTCACCAACGCCGCCCTGGCCGAGGGTGCGGCGGAGCCCGCCTGGAAGACCATCCCGTCCTGGGACCTGGTCGCCACGCAGGACCTCAACATCCCGCCGAAGGCTCAGGAGTTCATGGCCGAGCGGGCCGGTGCCCACACCACGGAGGTCCGAGCCTCCCACGCGGTGAGCGTGTCGCAGCCCGGCAAGGTCACCGACGTCATCGAGGACGCCGCGCGCTCGGCGCGCTGACCCTTCCGCGCAAGGCCCACGGGACTGACCCGGACCGTTCGGTCCACGTCGGTCCCGTGGGCGTTCCACGCTTCCACATGCGCGAACTCCGTTCCCCCGACCGCCGGTCCGCCCGTGCGCATCCCGCACCGGGCCGGCCGCGCAAGGACAAGCCCATGCCCCGCGAACCGCGGATCACTCCCATAGGCCCCGGCGACCTCGCTCCCATCGTGGCGATGCACCGTCGCTGCTCCTCGCACACCCTGTGGAGCCGCTACCACCGGGCCATGGCCGACCCTCAGACCTATCTGCCCGCTCTGCTGGCCCGCCCCGGCTCGGTCCACCTGGCCGCACGGGACACCACCGGCCGCATCGTCGCCGTGGGCCATCTGATGCCGGACCACTCGGCCGTCGAGGCCGCTCTTCTTGTCGAGGACTCCTGGCAGGGACAGGGGCTGGGTACCCGCCTGCTGCACCACCTGGGCCACCACGCGCTCAGCGGCGGTTGGGCGACGCTCTACGGCCTCGCCCTGGCCGGCGACGAACGGATGGACGCCCTCCTGTACCACGTGCCCGTCGCTGTGCACCGCAGCGAGGAGGGCGGCACCGTCACCGCTTGGGTCCAGGCACGTGACCTGGCGGCCGGTCTGCCCGGCCACCGGCGGAGTCGCTTCCACCGCGCCGGGCGCCGGTGATCACCGGCCGTCTTCCGGGTCACCCGGACCGGGTTCCGGGCTGCTGATGAAAAGGCCGATGCGGAACATCATGTTCCGCATCGGCCTTTTCATCAGCAGCTTCACAAGGGCGCCGGCACGCCTCACGTCCCGGCGTCGGGGTACAGGTCGTCCCCGAACGCCGCGGACTCCAGAATCTCCCTGACCGTGGTCAGGTAGCGCGCCGCATCCGCCCCGTCCACCAGCCTGTGGTCGTACGACAAGGACAGGTGTACCAGGTCCCGGATGCCGATGACCTCCTCGCCGGCGCTGCGCACGACCCCGGGCCTCCTGACCGTCGCGCCCACGCCCAGGATCGCGGCCTGGCGCGGCGGCACGATGACGGTGTCGAACAGGGAGCCGCGCGAACCGGTGTTGGAGATCGTGAAGGTCGCGCCCGACACGTCGTCGGGGGTGAGGTGGCCACGGCGGGCCCGGTCGGCCAGGTCGTGGACGGCCCGGGCGATCCCGGCGACGGTCAGGTCGCCGGCGGCCTTGATCACCGGGGTCATCAGCCCGTTCTCGGTGTCGACCGCGATGCCGACGTTCTCGGTGTCGAAGTAGGTGATCGTCCCCTCGCCCTCGTTGATCCTGGCGTTGACGACCGGATGCGCCTTCAACGCCTGGGCCGCGGCCTTGACGAAGAACGGCATCGGGGACAGCTTGAGGCCCTCGCGGGCGAGGAAACCGTCCTTCGCCCGGTTTCGCAGCCGCATGAGCCGCGTGACGTCGGCCTCGACCGTGCTGGTCAGTTGCGCCTGCTCCAGCAGGGCCTTTTTCAGGTTGTCCCCGATGGCTCGGCGTATGCGGGTCATCGGGACCGTCCGGCCGCGCAGCACCGACTCCTGCGCCGCCGGGGTGGCCGGCACAGCGGGCGCGGGTGACACCGGCGCGACCGGCGCCGGCACCGGCGGTGCCGCCGTGGGTTCGGATGCGGGGGCCGGCGACGGGGCGACGGGTACGGCAGGAGGCGGCGTGACCGTCGCCGGCGCAGGCGCAGGGGTGGCAGACGGCGCCGGAGCGGCTTGAGGGGCCTCGGCCGGGGGCGCGGGCGGGGCTGCCGGGACAGCGTCCGCAGAACCGATGACGGCGAGTTCGGCGCCGACCTCGGCGGTCTCGTCCTCGGCGACGGCAATGCTCAGCAGAACGCCGGCCACGGGGGAGGGGATCTCGGTGTCGACCTTGTCGGTGGAGACCTCCAGCAAGGGTTCGTCGGCCTCGACGTGTTCGCCGATCTGTTTCAGCCAGCGGGTCACGGTGCCCTCGGTGACGGACTCGCCGAGGGCCGGCAGGGTCACGGTAACCGTCATGATGTCGTTCAGCTCCTCACGGACCGGCCGGGCGCAACGGCCTTCCGGTCCTGTCGTCAATGACCTGCGTCATGGGGGTCGGTCGCGCTTCCGCGCCGGTCACCGGTCCCAGCCGTAGCGGGCGCGGGCCTGCGCGACGGTCGCCAGGGGGATCTGCCCGGCCCGGGCCAGCCTGTCCAGCGCGGTGACCACGATCGACTCGGCGTCCACGCGGAAGTAGCGGCGCACGTCCTCGCGGGTGTCGGACAGACCGAAACCGTCGGTGCCCAGGGAGTAGTAGTCCTGCTCGATCCACTGGCTGATCTGGTCGGGCACCTGCCGCATCCAGTCGCTGACGGCCAGCACCGGCCCCGGCGCACCGGCCAGTGCCCGGGTGACGAACGGAGTGCGATCCTCACCGCGCATCCGGGCGTCGTCGGCGCGCATCGCGTCGCGGCGCAGTTGCGTCCACGACGTCACCGACCACACGTCGGCGTGTACGTTCCAGTCGGAGGCGAGGAGTTCCTGCGCTCGCAGCGCCCAGTGGACGGCCGTACCGGAAGACAGCAACTGGAGCCGGGGTCCCGCCGCGGCGGGTTCGGCGGGCCGGTACCGGTAGATGCCCCGGACGATGCCCTCCTCGATACCCGGCAGCGCGGGCATGGCCGGCTGGTGCTTCGGCTCGTTGTACACGGTCAGGTAGTAGAAGACGTCTTCCGGCCGCTCGCCGTACATCCGGCGCAGACCGTCCCGGACGATCACCGCGATCTCGTAGGCGAAAGCAGGGTCGTAACCGATCGCCGCCGGATTGGTGGCGGCCAGCAGGTGCGAGTGCCCGTCCCCGTGCTGCAGTCCCTCGCCGGTCATGGTCGTGCGCCCCGCGGTGCCGCCGACGACGAAGCCGCGGCCCATCTGGTCGCCGAGCGCCCAGAACTGGTCGCCGGTGCGCTGGAAGCCGAACATGGCGTAGAAGATGTAGAACGGGATCATCGGCTCGCCGTGCGTGGCGTAGGAGGTCGCCGCGGCGGCGAACTCGGCCACGGAACCGGCCTCCGTGATGCCCTCGATGAGCAGTTGGCCTGTCGTGCTCTCCTTGTAGTGGAGCAACTGGTCGGCGTCGACCGGATCGTAGTTCTGGCCCAGCGGCGAGTAGATGCCGGCCGTGGGGAACATCGACTCCATGCCGAACGTACGGGCCTCGTCGGGGATGATCGGCACCCAGCGCGCCCCGCTCCGCTCGTCGCGCATCAGGTCCTTGACCAGCCGGACCAGCGCCATCGTGGTGGCGACCTCCTGGTGGCCGAAACCTTTCTCCAATGCCTCGAAGGGCTTGGCGGGCGGCTCCGGCAGCGGCTTGGCGATCACCCGGCGCAGAGGGGCGGGACCACCCAGCGCGGCCCGGCGCTCGCGCAGGTACCGCACCTCCGGTGAGTTCTCCCCCGGGTGCCAGAACGGGACCTGGTCACCGGCGAGCGCGCTGTCGGGAATGGGAAGCCCCAACAGGTCACGCATCTCGCGGAACTGCTCCATCGTGAGCTTCTTCATCTGGTGGTTGGCGTTGCGGGACTCGAACGCCGAACCCAGGGTGTGACCCTTCACCGTCTGGGCGAGGACCACCGTCGGCGCGCCCCGGTGCTCCACCGCGGCCCGGTAGGCGGCGTACACCTTCAACGGCTCGTGTCCGCCGCGGGAGTTCTCGAACAGGTCGACCACCTGTGCGTCGCTCAGGGCGGCGGAGACGGCGGACAGGGCGTCACCGCTGAAGAAGTTCTTGCGTATGTACGCCGCGTCCCGTGCGGCCAGCGTCTGCAGCTGCGCGTCGGGCACCTCGCCCAGGCGCCGTACGAGCTCGCCGGTGGTGTCCTGTCCCAGCAGCGGGTCCCAGGCCTCGCCCCACAGGGTCTTGACCACGTTCCAGCCCGCGCCGCGGAACCGCGCCTCGAGCTCCTGGACGATCTTCGAGTTGGACCGCACCGGCCCGTCCAGGCGCTGGAGGTTGCAGTTGATGACGAACGTCAGGTTGTCCAGGCCCTCGCGGGAGGCCAGGGTCAGGGCGGCCATCGACTCCGGCTCGTCCGTCTCCCCGTCCCCCAGGAACGCCCACACCCGCGAGGCGGACGTGTCCTTGATGCCGCGAGCCTGCAGATAGCGGTTGAAGCGGGCCTGGTAGATGGCGCCGAGCGGGCCCAGCCCCATGGACACCGTCGGAAACTCCCACAGCCACGGCAGCCGCCGCGGGTGCGGGTACGACGGCAGGCCGTGACCGCCCGCCTCCCGCCGGAAGGCGTCCAGTTGCTCCCTGCTCAGCCGCCCTTCGAGGAACAGCCGGGCGTAGATGCCAGGGGAGGCGTGCCCCTGGAGGAACAGCTGGTCGCCCGAGCCGTCACCGTCCTTGCCCCGGAAGAAGTGGTTGAACCCGATCTCGTAGAGCCAGGCCGCCGACGCGTAGGTGGAGATGTGGCCGCCGAGTCCGAGCCGGGAACCCCGGGTGACCATGGCCGCGGCGTTCCACCGGTTGAGCGCGGTGATCCTGTTCTCCATCTCCAGGTCGCCGTCGAACTCCGGCTGTGCGGCGGCCGGAATGGTGTTGATGTAGTCCGTGGACAGCAGCCCGGGCAGGGGCGTCCCCGACGCCGCGGCGAACTCGTGCACCCGCCGCATCAGGTAGGCCGCCCGCTCCGGCCCGGCGTTCCGCACGACGGCCTCGAGGGAGGCCTGCCATTCGGCGGTCTCCTCGCGGTCTCGGTCGGGTAGCTGGTCGAGCTCACTGATCACAGAGGTCGTGGTGGGCCGGGACGGATCACTCATGGCAGCCTTCCTGTCACTGCGTGGGTGCCGGCGACGCCGGCCGCGGACGCGGTGGGCGCCGCAGGGCGTTCGGTGGGTATCACGGGCGACGACGCGTCGTCGCGCGGCGCACTCAGCGGTTCTTGAGCCACTGGGTGAAGGTCTGGTGGCCCGCATGGGCGGCCGGCCCGGGAAGGAGTGCCCGCTCCTCGAGCACCGCGCCGAAGAACGGGGCCTGTGCGTCGGCGATCACCGGGCCGGGCCGGCCCAGGGAGGTGAGCAGCTCGGCGGTGACGTCCTCGAACCGGAGTTCATCCGGGCCGGCGATCTCCAGCACCCCGAACCGCGGCAGACCCACCGCGACATGGGCGACCGCCGCGGCGACATCGTCCGTCGAGACCGGACGCAGCAGCAACGAGGGCACGTGCACTCCGTCGGGGCGGGTACCGGCGGTCACTGCGGCCGCCACCGATTCGTGGAACGGCGTGGCGCGCACCACGGAGTACGGAACGGTGGTGTGCCGCACCAGGTCCTCCTGCGCCGCCTTGGCCCGGAAGTAGCCCGAGCCGACCCGGTCGGCGCCGACCACGGACAGCGCCACGTAGTGCTCGACGCCCGCCGCGGCGGCGGCCTTGAGGAGGTTGCCCGTCGCGGTGGTGAAGAACGCCGTGCTGGTTTCCTGCCTCCGTGAGGGCGCGTCGGTGACGTCGACCACCACCTCGGCGGCGCGCAGCGCCTGATCGAGGCCCTGTCCGGTGCTGACGTCGACCCCTGCCGCGCGGGACACCGGCACGGCCTCCACTCCGTGGTCCCGAAGCCTCGCCACGGTTCTGGAACCGATCAGACCGGTGGCGCCTGCAACGACGACTCTCATCTGGGTCTCTTCCGTCCAGGGGCCGATGACCCCGCTGGTTATGCGTCGAAGGCGGTGGCGGACGTCGGCGCGTCACCGTGCTCACCACACCTAGACAGGACGGGTCCGGCTGTTGTGACACCGTGCCCCGGTGCGGGACCGGCTGCCGCCGCAGCCCCGTGTCACAGATCCGCCGGGCACCCGGTCAGCAGGAGGAGCGGTCTTCACGACCGGACATGACCACGTGCACGGCGGAGGATGTGCCGCCCGGACACGGTGGAACCACGGAAGGTGCGACTCAGTGTCGGAGAACTCACAGCACGCCCACCACGGCCACGACGGGCACGGGCACGGAACTGGCGGCGAGGACGGCCCGAGCTGGACCCGAGCGGCGAAGATGCTTCAGGACGCCTCGCCCATCACCATCCCCGAGGGTGCCTCGGCGATGACCATTCACGTGCAGTGGGAGCCCGGTGACCCCGGTACCCCGCCGCACCGCCACTCCGGTCCGGCGTTCGGCTACGTCCTCAAGGGCGCGGTCCGCTTCGAACTCGAGGGCGAGCCCGAGCGCGTCATCGAGGCCGGCGGCACCTTCTGGGAGCCGGGTGGCGACGCCATCCACTACCAGGACGGCAACGCCCTCACCGACGAGCGGACCGAGTTCGTCGTCACCATGATGTGCGCCCCCGGCAAGCCCATGCTGGAACTGGTCGACGAGCAGGAGCTCAAGGAGCGCGCCCACCTGCGCGCACCGCGGCCCACCGCCTGACCCCGGAGGTCCGGCCGCCGTCCGCTGCCCGACGGCGGCGGACGGCGGCATATCCGCGCTGTGTGCCAGGTGCCGGATCACCGCGCTCCGTGACACGACGTACCAGCCGCCCGTACGACAGGCGGGGCCCCACGCCCGTGACACCGGCTAACGCCGGGGTGACACGGGCGCGGGGCCCCGCCTGTCGTGTGTCTCCTACTCCACGAAGTACGAGTCGTGCTTGTCGAAGAACGCGGCACGCTCCTCCTCCGAGGCGTGCGCCAGCTGCGACACCTGCTCGAAGTACTCCTCGCGCGGGGCTCCCGGGGTGAACAGGAGCAACATGTCGGCCGGAGCGTCGGAGTCGTTCCGGAAGGCGTGCAGCCCGCCCTGGGGCACGTGCAGGAAGTCTCCCTTGCGCGCATCGACCCACTGCACACCGTCGAACACGCGCACCGTGCCGTCCAGGATGTAGAAGGACTCCGAGATGCGCTTGTGGAAATGCGTCTTGGGACCGCCCGCCCTGGGCCGCATCTCCACCCGGTACAGCCCGAACTCACCCCGCGTGGTACCAGTGGTCGCCAGATAGTGGGTGGCGTCCTTCCCGGTACCGCTCTCACCGATGGCAGGCGGTGTGGTGGCCGGCCGGAAGACGGCACTGACCTCACCGTCCTCTTCCCAGTACTTCTGCTCCGGGTACGGGTACGGGTACGACATGACTGGTTCCTTTCCTGCGGTGGGCATGTGAGGACGCGCCTACGCGCGAACCGCTGACCAGCGGTCCTCTCTACAACGAGACCGGCGGGCGTCCGCCGGTGTGACAGCGGCGGGTCCCGCCGCTGTCATTCGGCGACCTGGTGGTGGATGAAGCGGGACACCAGCGGCGGCTCCATCAGCCAGCTGTGTGTCCGCCCGTGCACCGCGCGAGAAGCCGCGGCGGTCTGCCGCAGCGTGCCGAAGGCCACCGACGCGCCGACGGCCAGCAGGCCCGCGCACAGCGGCATCGCCCGGCTGAACGACGTGTCGAAGGCCGCGGCCGAACGGTAGGCCTCCGGTCCCATCCCGACCAGGAGGGGCAACGCGGCCACGGACACCAGCCCGGCCGCCCGGGCCGCGGCGTTGTTGATGCCACTGGCCAGCCCGGCGTTCGCGGAGTCCACCGAGGACAGCAGGGTCAGGGTCAGCGGAGCGACCATGACGACCATGCCGGCTCCCATCACCAGCAGGGCGGGCAGGACGTCGTGAAGATAGGACGCGCCTGGACCGACCCGCAGCATCATCAACATGCCCGCCGCGCACACCAGCGGGCCGACGGTGAGCGGTATCCGCGGCCCCAGCCGCCGGGCGAGCATCCCGGACCGGGACGAGAACAGCAGCATCAGCGCTGTGTGGGGAAGCATGGCCGCACCCGCTGCCAGCGCCGAGTAGCCGACGACGATCTGCAGTTGCAGAGCGGTCACGAAGAAGAATCCGCCCGTGCCCGCGTAGACGCACAGGGTGATCAGATTGACGGCGGTGAACTGCTGGGACGAGAAGACGGACAACGGCATCATCGGGTCGCTGCTGCGCCGCTCCACGCGGAGGAACGCGGCACCCGCCGCGACGCCGGCGACGGACGCGGCGACAGCCACCGGTCCGCCGTCCCGGGCCTCGGTCAGCGCGTAGGTGATCAGGGCGAGTGCCAGAGCGCCCAGGACGGCGCCGGGGATGTCGAAACCGACGCCCCGCCGGCTCCCCGTGCCGGCCGTGCGCACTCCGGCCGTGCGGGGCGTGCCGACGGACTCCGGGACGTGGCGCAGTGCGACGGGCACGCACAGCAGCGCCGGGACGATGCTGAGCAGGAAGGTCCAGCGCCAGCCGGGACCGTCCACGAGCCACCCGCCCACGAACGGCCCGAGGGCCGCGCCGACACCACCGAAGCCCGACCACAGACCGATCGCGCGCGGCCGGTCGTCCGGGTGGAAGGAGGCCTCGATGATCGCCAACGAGCCGGGCGTGAGCAAGGCACCGCCGACGCCCTGCAGGGCTCGGGCGGCGATCAGCGTGGTGGTGTCCGGAGCCAGCCCGCACAGCAGGGAGGCCACCGCGAACCACACCAGGCCCAGGACGAAGATGCGGCGCCGCCCGAAACGGTCGCCCAGGGAGCCGCCCAGCAGGATCAGACCCGCCAGGGTCAGCATGTAGGCGTTCACCGTCCACTGGAGCACGGCGAGGTCGGCGTCGAAGTCGTCACCGATGCGCGGCAGAGCGACGTTGGTGACGGTCGAGCCGAGCAATACCACGCCGGATCCCAGAACGGTGGCCAGCAGGGTCCACCGTCCCTGGGCACTGGCGAGGCGGAGCGGGGCGGAGGCGTCCGGAGCGGGGGAGTGCGTCATGTCGTGTCCTGGTTCCGTCCGGCGAAGCCGTCACGGCCGACGTACTCCTGCCGCAGGGCGCGCACGTCGCGCACGGCGGCAGCGAACGCCTCGGGGCTCTCCTGCGGAAGATTGTGGCCGGCGTCCGCCACCTTGCGGTGGAGCCGGGGGCCGGTGAAGTGACGAGCGGTCGAGGAACCGTCCGTCGCGGGGAAGTTGCCGTCGGCCAGGCCGTCGAGGGTGACGGCGGGAACCGAGATCGCGGGAAGCTCGGCGAGACGTGCCTCGAGGCTTGCGTACGTCTCGGCACCCGGCGCGAAACCGAGCCGGTGCCGGTACGAGTGGATCACGATGTCGGTGTAGTCGGGATTGGCGAAGGCTCTCGCCGTCCGCTCCAGATCCTCCTCGCGGAACGGCCACTTGGGCGAGTTCCGCTTCCAGATGACCCGGGCGACCCCCTGCGGGTCGGCGGCCAGACCGGCCCGGCCCCGCTCGGTGAGGAAGTAGTAGAAGTACCAGAAACCGGCCTCCCGTTCGGGTGCGACGGGTTCCATCGCCGCGCCGATGTCCTGGATGAGGTAGCTGTTGACCGAGACAAGGCCCAGAACGCGCTCGGGCCACAGGGCCGCGGCGACGTTGGCGGCGCGCCCGCCCCAGTCGTATCCGGCGAGGTAGGCCCGCTCCACGCCCAGGGCGTCCAGGAAGGCGACGACGTCAGCCCCCAGAGCGGCCTGCTGACCCGAGCGCGGAGTCGACTCGGACAGGAACCTGGTGGGCCCATGGCCCCGCAGATAAGGGACGAGGACCCTGAACCCGTTCTCGGCGAGCAGCGGGGCGACGTCCTCGTAGCTGTGGATGTCGTAGGGAAAACCGTGCAGGAGCAGCACGGTGTCGTCCCCCGAACCCGTCTCGTGGTAGGCGACTTCGAGTACGTCGGTACGGACTCGCCGGAGAGGGGCGAGTGCGTGGCGTTCAGACATGAGGGTCCTTCGGGTTCAGGGCTCGCGGCGGTCGCTCCGGGCTCCGTGCCGCCGGGCGGTCTTCGACCGACCCGGCTGGGAGACGTCCGTCGCCTGGTCGAGGGCCGGGGCGACCAGGCGAGGGACGGTCCTGCGGCCGGCAGGGCCGCAGCGGCCGACTCAGCCGAACATGCCGGGCTTGTAGTCGCCGGCGGGCTGCCGGTTGATGACGTTGATGCGGTTGTAGGCGTTGATGACGGCGATCAGCGACATCAGCGCGACGAGCTGGTCCTCGTCGTAGTGCTTCGTGGCGTTCGCCCATGCCTCGTCCGACACGCCTTCCGCGCCGTCCGCGATGCGCGTGCCCTGCTCGGCCAGCTCGAGCGCGGCGCGCTCGGCGTCCGTGAAGACGGTGGCCTCGCGCCACACGGCCACCAGGTTCAGACGCTGCTGCTCCTCACCCGCGGCGGCGGCGTCCTTGGTGTGCATGTCGGTGCAGAAGCCGCAGCCGTTGATCTGGCTGGCACGAATCTTCACCAGCTCCTGGGTGGCGACCGGGAGAGCCGAGTGCACCGCTGCGCCGGCCGAGTTCAGGTGCTTCATGACCTTGCCGGCCAGGGCGTTGCCGAAGTAGTTGATACGCGCGTCCATGACGGATCTCCTCAGGTGTGGGACAGTTACAGCTCACTGACCGGGAGCTCCATCGATCTGTGACATCGTCGGTCATCGAGTCACTCCCGGCGGACCAGGACCCGGTCCGGATCGGTGCAACACGATCCGTAACACCGTGTGACGACAAGTAGGTGAAGCTGGTCGGCCCGAGGGCGGTCATCCTGGGACCGCGGACACCGGGCACGGCGAGCGCACCATTCAGCGAATTCAAGGTGATCACCATGGCAACCGAGAGTGTCCTGCACCCGAGCCTCATCGTCCCGGTCGGGCATGTCGAGCCCGTACCTCGCCGCATCCGGGGAATGATCGGCGGACGTGTCGCCTTCGACACCCGCCGCGCGCTCTACGTCTGGGAGTGGCAGGCCTACCCCCAGTTCAGCATCCCGGTCGAGGACCTGGTGGACGGTGTCCTCGACGACGACAAGCACATGGAGCACCTCGGTGCCGGCCCGGCACACCGTCACACCCTGCGGGTCGGCTCGGAGGTCCGGCCGGGGGCGGCGTGGGTGTGGGGCGAGGGCGCCCCGGGGCCCCTGCACAACACCGTGCGTTTCGAGTGGGAGGCGCTGGACTCCTGGTTCGAGGAGGACGAGCCGGTCTTCGTGCATCCCCGGAGCCCGTACTCCCGCGTGGACGCCCTGCGCTCCGGCAGCAGCGTCAGGGTCGAGGTGGACGGCGTGGTGCTGGCGGAAGCCCCCAACTGCGTGAAGTTGTTCGAGACCGGCCTGCCGACCCGCTACTACCTCGACCGTGCGACCATCGACTGGACCAGGTTGCGGCGCTCCGACACGGTGACCCGATGCCCCTACAAGGGAACGACGAGCAGCTACTGGTCGTTCGACAGCGACACCGCCTCCCACGAGGACATCGCCTGGATGTACGACTTCCCGACCATCCACGCCAACCGCATCGCCGGACTGACCGCGTTCTACAACGAGCACGTCGACCTGTACGTCGACGGCTTCCTGCTGCCGAAGCCCACCGACCCCACACGGCCGGCTTCTGACTGACGAAGCCGGACCTGTCGGCTCGGGCCCGCACAGAAACCCTTGAGACAGGCCGTGGCCGGTGAGCGATTTACGCGCTGTCTTCGCCGAAGCGTCACACATCGACTCCCGGCCCGGTCTCATGAGGTGGAAAGTCTTCGAAACCCACCACCTCACAGGGAGTATGTCGTGAGCGACATCATTCTCGAGCCCGCCGCCCAGGAATTCGCCGACGCGGCCGCCAAGCCGCCGCTGCTGTACGAACTCGGTGTCGAGGGTGCCCGCAAGCTGCTCGACGACGTCCAGTCCGGGCCGGTCGAAATGCTCGACGTGGACGAGAAGTGGATCACTGTCCCCGCCGAGGTCGGTGACGTGCGGGTGCGCATCATCAAGCCCGTCGGCAGCACCGGCGTCCTGCCCGTGATCCTCTACGTGCACGGCGGCGGCTGGATCCTCGGCAACGCCGGCACCCACGACCGCCTGGTGCGTGAACTGGCCGTGGGCGCGGAGGCGGCCCTGGTCTTCGTCGAGTACGACCGCTCACCGGAGGCGAAGTACCCCGTCGCCGTCGAGCAGGCGTACGCCACCGCCCAGTGGGTCACCGCCAAGGGCGCCGAAGAGGGTCTGGACGGCTCCCGCATGGTCGTCGCCGGTGACTCCGTCGGCGGCAACATGAGCGCCGCCCTGACGCACCTGGCCAAGCGGCGCGGCGACGTCACCTTCCTGCACCAGTCGCTGTACTACCCCGTCACCGACGCCGGGCAGAACACCGAGAGCTACCGGCTCTTCGCCCACGGTCCGCACCTGACGGCGAAGGCCATGGAGTGGTTCTGGAACGCCTACACCACCGACCCGGCCGAGCGGAACCAGATCACGGCCTCCCCCCTGCGCGCGACCCTGGAGGACCTCCAGGGGCTGCCGCCGGCGTTCGTCGTGGTCGACGAGAACGACGTACTGCGCGACGAGGGCGAGGCGTACGCCCGCAAGCTGATCCAGGCCGGCGTGCCGACGGCCAGCATCCGCTACAACGCCAGCCTGCACGACTTCATGATGCTGAACCCGGTCCGCGGCACTCAGGCCTCGACCGCGGCGATCGAGCAGGCCGTCCACGTCCTGCGCAAGGCCCTGGGCACCGACTGATCAGCCGCGCGGTATTTCGCGGACGAATTCCTGACACCGGACGTACCGCGGAACAGCACGGTCGTACGCCCAGACGGGCGCGCATTTCATCGGCGATTCACCGGTGTACTTCACTGGCAAAACGAAAGGTCACTCTCATGAGTGCACAGAAGCCGACCATCGTCCTCGTCCACGGCGCATTCGCGGATTCTTCCAGTTGGAACGGTGTCGTCGAAAAGCTCCAGTCGCACGGCTACCCGGTGGTGGCCGCGAGCAATCCGCTACGTGGACTGGCCGGAGACAGCGAGTACGTCAGACAACTCGTGGCCTCCATCGACGGCCCGGTGGTCCTTGCTGGCCACTCCTACGGCGGCTCGGTGATCAGCAACGCCGCCGGCAGCCTCGACAACGTCAAGGCACTCGTCTTCGTCGCGGCCTTCCTGCCGGACGAGGGCGAGAGTGCGGTCACCCTCTCCGGCAAGTTCCCGGGCAGCACCCTGGGAGAGGCGCTCCATCCGGTACCGGTCACCCTGCCGGACGGCAGTCAGGTCATGGATCTGTACATCGAGAAGAGCAAGTTCCACCAGCAGTTCGCCGCCGACGTTCCGGAGGAGACCACGGCGGTCATGGCCGCGACCCAGCGGCCCGTGGCCGACGTCGCGCTGTCGGAGGGTGCCTCCGCGCCGTCGTGGACGGACATTCCGTCGTGGGTTCTCGTGGCCACCGAGGACCGGAACATCCCGGCCCAGGCGCAGATCTTCATGGCCGAGCGCGCGAAGGCCACCATGGTGAGCGTCACCGCCTCCCACGCGGTCAGCGTCTCGCGTCCCGGTGACGTCGCGCGCCTGATCAACGAGGCGGCGCAGGCGACCGGCTGAACCGCCGGCTCCCCGTGTGCCGAGCGCCGGGCCACCCACTCTGGGAACGGATCATGAACATGAACAAACAGGCAGCTCGTGGACTGGTCGACATAGAGGCCTATCTGTACCGGGAGGCTCATCTCAGTACTGCTCGCCGGCGTGTGACGGCCTTCACCGCGAGGATGGACGGGCTGACCCACGAACAGAAGAGGGATATCGAGCTGTGGTATCTCGAGGAGCAGAAGTACGTGGCCCGCATGGTGACGAAGTACGTCGCCGACCACGTCGGCGCGGCCGAGACGGCGAACAACATCCGGTTCGGGCGATGGCTGCGCGGAACGCTGATCGCCATGGCCGTGATCACCATGCTGACGTTCGTGTGCACGGCCGTCGTCGTGGGATCGGTGGGCTGATCCCCGCTCGTGAGAACGGGGAGCGGCATGTCCGGGACGGGCTCGAGGTCCTTGAACGCCAAGGTATCGTGGCAGCGGGGAGGCTGTCATGGCGAGGGACGGAGCACGGACCGGACTCTTCGGACGGCGGGACGAGTGCAAGGTTCTCGATGACCTCCTCGTGCAGGCCAGGGCCGGGCGAAGCGGGGTTCTGGTGCTGCGCGGTGAGGCGGGCATCGGGAAGACCGAGCTGCTGAACCATCTGCGCGACCGAGCCACCGGATGCCGCGTCGTCAGGGCGGCCGGAGTGCAGTCCGAGATGGAGCTTTCCTACGCCGGGCTGCATCAGCTCTGCGCCCCGCTGCTGTCCCGTCTGGACGACCTTCCCGAGCCGCAACGCAACGCACTGCGCACCGCGTTCGGGATGCGGGCCGCTGACGCGCCCGACCGGTTCCTTGTCGGTCTGGCCACCTTGAGTCTGCTCGCCGGGGCCGTCGGTGACGAGCCGTTGCTCTGCCTGGTCGACGACGCGCAGTGGCTGGACCGTGTGTCGGCCCAGATTCTGGAATTCGTCGCTCGCCGGCTGCTTGCTGAATCGGTTCTGCTCGTGCTGGCCGTCCGCGAGTCCGGTTCCCGCGAGATCCTCGCCGACCTGCCGGAACTTGCTGTGCGTGGACTGAACGAGCGCGAGTCCCGCAGACTCCTCGACTCCGTCGTCACCGGGCCGCTCGACCAGCGTGTGCGCGACCGCATCATCGCCGAGACGGGCGGCAACCCGCTGGCCCTCCTGGAACTGCCACGAGGCCTGACCGCCGTCGAGCTGGCCGGAGGTTTCGCAGGGCCCGGCGCCCGGCCCCTGTCCAGCCAGATCGAGGCGGGCTTCCTCCGCAGGATCCAGTCGCTTCCCCCGGAGGCGCAACAACTGCTGCTCATCGCCGCCACCGAGCCGGTCGGTGACGTGGCCCTGCTGCGGGATGCCGCAGAGCGCCTGGGAATCTCCGTGGACACCGCCGTGGCCGACGCCGAGGCGTCGGGACTGATGACGCTCGGCACATGGGTGCGCTTCCGCCACCCGCTGGTCCGCTCCGCGGCGTACCGTGCCGTCGGCTTGGAGGAACGCCGGCGCGTGCACGCGGCTCTGGCCGACTCGATCGACGCGAGTGTCTATCCCGAACGCCGCGTATGGCACCTGGCCGGCGCGGCGACGGGACCGGACGAGACCGTGGCCGCCGAACTGGAGGGATCCGCCGGGCGGGCGTACGCGCGCGGCGGGGTCGCGGCGGCGGCAGCCTTCCTGCACCGGGCCACCGAACTGACTCCGGATCCCCTACGCCGTGGAGCCAGGGCGTTGGCCGCGGCGCAGGCCGAATACCAGGCGGGCGCCTTCGACGTGGCACGGGAACTGGTCGACGCCGCGGAACTGAGCCATCTCGACGAGGTCGGAGCCGCACAGGCGACCTTGCTCCGGGGACAGATCATGTCCGCGGCCGAGAGCGCCGGCGCCGGCCTGCCGTTGTTGCTCGAAGCGGCCAAACGGCTCCAGCCGTACGACGCCGTACTCGCCGGTAAGACATACCGGGACGCGATCTACGCGGCCCTGACCGCGGGCCGGCTGGCCACGGGCGGCGTCCGCGACGTCGCCGAGGCGGTGCTGAGTGCGCCGGGCCGCGTCGACACCGAGAGCCGTGAAGGTCTTCTCCTGACCGGTCTCGCACGGGTGATCACCGAGGGATACTCCTCGGGCGCACCGATCCTCCGGGAGGCCGTCGACGCGTTCCGCACGGGAGGACTCTCCCAGGAGGAGGACCTGGGATGGCTTCCGCTCGTGTGCCGCATGGCCCACAGCACCTGGGACTTCGCCGCCTGGTCCGAGCTCTCGGCACGGCTGGTCGACTTCGCCCGCGGCAACGGAGCACTCGCCGTCCTGCCCTCGGCCCTCCTCCTGCGCCTGTCGAACCGGGTGTTCGCCGGCGACCTGCGCGACGCCGACTCCCTGGCGGTGGAAGCGAACGCGATCGGTGAAGCCACGGGCAGCAGCTTCTTCGCGCACTACGGAGCACTCGTCGTGGAGCCCTTCAAGGGACGGGAGTCCACGACCCGGCAGGCGATCGAAACACTCACGCACGACCGTCTCCTGCAGGACGAGGGCAAGGTGACGACGGCGACCCAGTGGGCGGCGGCGGTCCTCTACAACGGCCTGGGCCGCTACGAGGAGGCCTTCGCCTCCGCCGAGCGTGGATGCGGGAACCCGCAGGAACTCGGACTGTCCCTCCAGTCCCGGGTCGAACTCGTCGAAGCGGCCGCACGACTGGGACGGACCGCGCAGGTGGCCGAGGCTGTGCGGACGATCGAGGAGATGGCCCAGGTCAGCGGAACCGACTGGGTGCTCGGCATCTCGGCCGCCACCCGTGCCCTGGTGAGCGAGGGGCACGATGCCGACGTCCTGCACCGGGAGGCGATCGAACGGCTCGACACGGCACAGGCCCGGATGGACGGCGCGCGGGCACGACTTCGCTACGGTGAGTGGCTGCGCCTGGAACAGCGACGGGCCGAGGCCCGTTCCCAGCTGAGCGAGGCGCACACGATGCTGGGCGAAGCCGGGGCCGAGGCATTCGCGGAGCGTGCGCGACGCGAGTTGCAGGCCGTGGGCGTGAAAGTGCGCAAACGCGCCTCGGCGACGCCGGTGGTCCTCACAGCGAAAGAAGTCGAGATCGCGCGACTCGCCCGGGGCGGCTTCACGAACCCGGAGATCGGCGCCCGGCTGTTCCTCAGCCCGCACACGGTTGAATGGCATCTGCGGAAGATCTTCGCGAAGCTGGGCATCTCCTCCCGTAAGGAGATCGGCTCCGTGCAACTCGAAGGGATGCCGGCGACATCCTGACCCGCCCGGTTGCCGGGCGGGGCCCGGCCACGGGGGGCTAGGCGGGGGACACGTCCGGTTCCGCCAGCAACGTGGGGACGGTGACGATCTTGATCTCCCTGGTCAACAGGCGGTGAATGGGACAGCGCCCGGCGGCCGCCAGCAACTGCTCGCGCTGCGCAGGCTCCAAGTCGCCGGTCAGCCCGACGTTCTTGACGATGCGCCCTTGATCACCGAACCGTACGGCCACGTCGATGCGGTCGAGTGCCCAGCCGTGCCGGTCGGCCATCGCCCGCACGGCCATGGAAGTGCAGGACCCCAGCGCTGCCAGGAGCAGCTCACCCGGCGTGGGCCCCGCGTCGGTGCTGATGGGCTCGGGTTCGTCGGCCGTCAGGGTGTGGGGGCCGACCGCGATGGAACGGGTGAGCCGTCTGCCTTCGGCAATGGACACGATGCGCGTGGTCATGGGTCTTCCTCTCGACCGAGGTGCGGGGACCGGGTAGCTCATCCCTCTTCCGCAGAGACCGGGCGGCGCGCGCGCGTGTGACAAGCCGGCCCGGGAACGGCGCGGTGCCGTCACGAGTCCCCTGCCGCGGTGCGTGGCCGCGACCCCACCACGACATCACCAGGGCACCACCACGCAGCCTCCCACGGGTTCTCAATGGCGCGTCCTGCATCACGTCTTCGGCCTCGCTCACGTTGCCGACAATCCGATAGGCGACGGTGATCAATGAGGGCCGGGCCCGCAGGAACACGGACACAGCATAGGTATGGCCGCGGCTGCAGCGTACCGACCGCACCACCGTGCACAGCCCTCCGGCGCTGCTGCGGACGATCACCGTCCGGGTGGCGATCAACGTGCTCCAGTCGGTTCGCAGACGGCGGGAGTGGTGCGCCACCCCGTGGCTTCCGGATCCGCCGGACCCCGATGCCACCCCCGACGTGGTCGCCGAGCGGCAGGACGCCGTGGAGCGAGCGGCAGGTCACCCGTGCACAGCGGCGTCTCGACGCGCCGTGGCGACGGCAGCCCGTGGATGTCGTAGCGCAACGCCGGCTGGTGCAGGCGTTGCTAGCGGCCGCACAGCTGGGGTGACCTGGCCCGTCTCGAGAAGGTTTTCCTAAGCCACGTCGGGTTAACCCGTGAGCGCCCCGCTCGGCAGGCCCGCGAACGGTTGGGACAGTCGTTCGGTGTCAGCTCGTGGTCGAGATGGAGCTGCCGTTCACCGGACTCCACCAGCTCTGCGGCCGGCATCACCTTCCGCCGGCGACTGCGCACCGTGCTCACCGAGTGGCCGCCCGCCCCGACGGCGTGAGAGCGGCCGTCCCCACCCCGACGTGTCACAGCGGGAGCACCTGCCTTGTCAGTAGGGCGGAGCCGGGAACCGTCGTCGTTACGAGGAGGCGATCACATGCAGGTGGCCGTGGCCGGAGGAACCGGCATGGTGGGGAAGTTCGTCGTCGCGGAGCTGCGGGCCGCGGGACACCGGCCTGTGATTCTCGCCCGTTCACACGGTGTGGACCTGGCCACCGGCGTGGGCCTGGCAGAGGGGCTGTCCGGCAGTGACGCGGTGATCGATGTGACCAACATCGTCACGACGAGGAGGAAGACCGCGGTCGACTTCTTCTCCCGGGCCACCGGCAACCTGCTTGCCGCCGCCCGGTCGAACGGGATCGGGCATCTGGTCACCTTGTCGATCGTCGGCAGCGACGAGGTGGATTTCGGGTACTACTTCGGCAAGCGCGTCCAGGAAGCACTGGTCCGTGACGGAGGCGTGCCGTGGACGGTGCTCCGTGCCACCCAGATCTTCGAGTTCCCCGAGCCGCTGCTGGACAACCGGTCACCGGTGGTCATGATGCCCAGGATGCTCACCCAGCCCGTCGCCGCCCAGGACGTCGCCGAGAAGCTCGTCGAGCACGCGGTGCAGGGCCCTTCCGGTATGGCACGGGAGATCGCGGGGCCCGCCCGGCTGGACATGGTCGAGATGACGCGTCGTATTCTGCGCTCCCGGGGCCGGCGGCGCCTCGTCGTGCCGGTGACACTTCCCGGCAAGGTGGGCAACGCCATGACAGGAGGCGGTCTGCTGCCGCGTGGGGAGTACGTCCAGTGCCGCCGGACGTTCGACGAACACCTCGCCAACTTGGGGCAGGCCATGACCACCGGTCGGTGACCGGCGACGGGGGTGGATCCCATGGCTTCGCGACCGCCGTCGTGCGTGGGCGCGGGACCCGTCGTCCGCCGTCGGCGAGCCGGCCTCCGACCGGTCGTTCCGCGGGGCCGCCACGCCGGCGCTTCCAGCGTAGGGACGCCGGGTCACAGCGCCGTGTGCAGGTGTCGCCGGGAGGGGATGCCGAGCTTGGCGTACACCTTCCGCAGGTGCCATTCCACGGTGTGCGGACTGAGGAACAGCTGCGCGCCGATCTCCGAGTTGGTCAGACCGTCCCGGGCCAGCAGTGCGATCTGGGTCTCCTGGGCGGTCAGTGTCTGCGCGGCGACACCGTCGCGCCGGGTCACCGTCTCACCGGTGGCCCGCAACTCGCGGACGGCGCGTTCGGCGAACGCGCCCGCACCGAGGCGGCTGAAGAGGGCGTGCGCCTCACGCAGATGTTTCCGGGCGTCCACGCGACGGCTCTCCCGCCGCAGCCACTCCCCGTAGAGCAGATGGGCCCGGGCCAACTCCACCGCGGTCCGGGTGCGTCCGAGTCGTTCGATCGCCTCGCGGTACAGCTCTTCGGCCGCATGGCCTCGACCGAGCAGCGCCCGGGAGCGCGCCTGGACACCCAGCGCCCAGTTCGTGGCGGCTGCGTCCGTGGCCCGGGTCAGCCGGTCCAGTGCCGCCTCGGTCGCGTCGCGGCGACCGCTGCGCGCTGCGGCTTCCACCAGTTCGACCAGTCCCCAGTTGGCCGCGATCAGCTCCTGCTGGTGCGCGGTCGCCAGACGGGCCGCGTCGAAGGCCTCCTCGTATCTGCCCAGGCCGTTGTTGAGCACGGCCGCCGCCCGTAGTCCGATGGCCACGCCGAGGCCCTCACCGCGGTGTACGGCCTCCTCGGTGCCCGCCTCGATCAGCGGAGCGGCCTCGCGTTCGCGGCCCTGCCAGGCGGCGAGCGTCATCGTGCCGTACGGCGCGAAGCTGGTGCCGGTCGCCTCCTGCACCCGGGCGATCTCCGCGAGGAGCAGTCCCGCCGCGTCCAGTTCACCGGCGCACGTGTGGAGGACGACCCGCGAGTTGAGTGCGAGGGGCAGCTCGGCCAGCGCACCGACGGCCCGTGCGGTCCGGACCTGACGTGTCACCAGCTCCGTCCAGCTTTCGTCGTCCCACATCTCGGCCGCCAGTGCCGAAGCCGGCCACGACAAGCGCAGGATCTCCTCCGGGTCGGTCTCACGGCGCAGCGCCCGTACCGCTTCGCGCGAGGCGGCGACCGCCTCGCGGTATCCGACGGTGAAGCGGAGGGCCAAGGCGTCCAGAAGCAGATCGGCGGTGCGCGGCGGTCTCGTGACGGGCGGCAACGTCTTCCGCGCGGTCGCCGCCACCTCGCGTACGTGCGTGCCGGAGGCGAGGCGTCCGGCGAAGATGGCGGCCGACAGGGCGTCCAGGAAGGTTTCGCGAGCCAGGCCCGCATCGAGTGGCACGAGGCGCCGCGCGGTGGCCAGCATGAGGGGGAGCGCCTCTTTGTCCCGGCTGGAGGCGAAGGCGATCCGGGCCTGGAGGAGATCCACGCGGGCGCGCCAAGTGCGTCCAGGACGCCGCTCCCGGCCAGCGCCAGCAGATCCCGCGCCGCGACGGGCGCGCCGGCGCGGAGTTTCGCCTGAGCCGCGGCGAGGGCGCGCGTCGCCTTGCGCCACGGGTCAGGCGTCAGTACGGCCGCGTGTGCGAGGAACGCCGCCGCGGCGGCGGTGCCACCTCGGGTCAGCGCCCGCCCGGCCGACGACTCCAGCTCGGCGGCGACCGCCTCGTCCGGCCTCACCGTCGCCCGCGCCAGGTGCCACGCGCGGCGGTTCGGGTCGAGGTCGGGATCGGTCGCCTCCGCGAGGACGCGGTGGGTCTCCCGCAGCTCCGTCAGCCCGGCCGACCGGTAGATCGCGGAGCGCAGGAGCGGATGCCTGAAACGCACCAGAGCCCCGATGTCGAGCAGCCCCGCCGTCACTGCCGGGCGGGCCGCGTCGGAGTCGATGTCCAGTCGCTCGGCGGCACGCCTGAGCAGCGCCGCGTCACCGACCGGCTCGGCGGCGAGAAGCAGCAGGCGCTGCGTCGCGGCCGGCAACGAGCGGACCCGCGTGAGGTAGCTTCCCTCGATACGGCTGGTCACCGGTCCGGGATCGGGCAGGTCGAGTCCGTCGGTCTCGATGCGGCCGCGGGGGAGTTCCAGCAGGGCGAGAGGATTGCCGCGTGCTTCGGCGAGGACGCGGTCACGGATCCGTTCGTCCATCGGGCCGTCGGCCGACGCGTCCAGGAGCGCGCGGGCGTCCGTGTCGTCGAGGCCGTCGAGTCTCAGCTCGGGCAGGCCGGCCCACTCGTCGCGTCCTCGTTGTTCACGGGAGGCGAAGATCAGTGCCAGCGGCTCGGCGTAGATCCGCCGCGCTACGAACGCGAGCGTGGGCGCGGAGACCCGGTCCAGCCACTGGGCGTTGTCCACGAGGCAGAACAGCGGCTGCTCGGCGGCCACCTCGGTCAGCAGTCCGAGTACGGCCAGACCGACCAGGAACCGGTCCGGAGGCGGCCCCGTGCTGAGTCCGAACGCTGTGGCCAGCGCTTCTCTCTGCGGGGGCGGAAGGGAGCCGATGCGGCCGAGGAACGGGGCGCACAACTGGTGCAGCCCCGCGAACGGCAGTTCCATCTCCGACTCGGCGGCCGCCACACGGGCGACGCGGTGTCCGACGACGCGTGCCGCCAGGTGATCCAGCAGAGCCGACTTCCCGATTCCGGCGTCACCGCGCAGGACCAGCACCGCGCTGTGTCCCGCCTCCACCTGCGAGACCAGATGTCCGAGCGCATCACACTCGCGGCGCCGACCACGCAGCCGCGCCGGATCGTCCCCACTCATCCTGACCCCTGCACGCGGGGGAGCATAACAACGCCATGAGCGGCTCAGCTGGTCGTGGCGGGGGGAGGAACCGGCCGTCTTCCCCGCTTCTCAAAGGCGCGTCTCCACTCGCTCGCCGCGCACGGCAGTGGAGGCGCCGTCGGCGGCGAGCACTCTCTCCAAGGGCACGAGATCACCCGACCGGGCCGCCGCCCGGAAAGCCCTCACGAGCCGTCGGTGTGCGTCCGGGTCCACCGGCCGGAGCCGCCGGCTGCCGGCGAGACGCTCTTGTGCACGAAGACCTGCTGTCGGGCATTGGTGACGCTGACGTGCAGGATCTGGGAGATACGGGAGTACGGGTAGCCGAATCCCTCCCGAAGGACGTACACCGCGCGTTGGCTTGGGCTCAGCGTCTCCATCAGCAGCAGGACGGCTCGTTCGACGGCGTCCTGCAACTCGGCCACCGCGTCCGGACCGGCCTGGTGGTCCGTCGAGTCCGGCAGCCAGGCGCCGGCGCAGGTTTCCCGGCGTCTGCGGGCGGACTGGACGACATTGACGGCGAGCCGGATCGTCGTCGTCCTGAGCAGCGCCGGCGGGTCGAGCACGACCGTGCGGTCGGTTCCCTGCCACCGCACCCATGCCTCCTGGAGGACGTCCTCGGCCTCGACCGCGTCGCTGGTGATGCGGTGGACGATCCTGAGCAGCCCGGGCCGGGCCCGGACGAACACCGACACGGCCTCACCGAGTTCGTCCGTGGCCGGGCGGGCCACCATGCCCGGGATGTCCCGGCCCGGCTTGGCTCTGGTCGGATACGTCTTCACGGACCGGCTCCTTCGCTCGACGGGATGGCGCCCCGAAGGACGGCAGACCCAAGGTCACACCCGGGTATGACCGATCGCACCCCGCGGAGGCCGTAGGCGGGTTCGTAGTGGTCCGAGGTGGACCCGTGATGGATCAGTGACGGATCACGCTCGGACGCTCCGTGGACGAGCGCATCGCGACCTCGACCGGCCGCTACCCACTGTCCGGGTCGGCTTGTCACACGGGCTGGCCCTGTTCGGTCAAACAGGTACGAACTGCATCTTCGGGCATCCGCGCTGATGTTCCGGCTGGGGATCGACCGGCGTGACATCGGACGCGGAGAGGAGGTCACATGCTGCTCGAGAGGGACAACCCCAGCATTGCGGAAGCCGACTGTGCGGGGCTCACCGCAGGGAGCGGCGCCCTGGCCGCCGGCCCCGCTCTCCGCGAGGGCGACCAGTCCGCGCGCGCCCCTCGGACATCCCTGAGTTCTGTGCTCACGCACCCTGTGAAATGGCTGATCGGCGTGCCGTTCCGGCCCGGCGGGACCCGTGTGATCCGGATGTACTACCTGGTCGACGAGGATCTGGACGTCGCCGGCGCCGTGCACGTCGCCATGGAACGCGCCAACAGCCCTCAGGAGCGGCGCGCGCGAGGCGGTATGCGAGTGGAGTACGAGCACATCGAGGTGCGGAGGCTCCTGCTGGACGCCCTGGGGCGCATCAGCCTGGACGGCTGCCGCTGATCTGGTGGCGCCTTCCTGGTCGATGTGGTCGCAGGCCGGCGAGGAACCCAGGTGGGGTGGCCGACGGCGCTCCCCGCCTGACTGGGCCGGCGTGGCCGTGGGACGGTCGGTGAGGGCGGTGCGGAGCTGCCTGCGGGAGGTGATACCGAGTTTGCCGAAGACCTTGCGCAGGTGGCACTCGACGGTGCGAGGGCTGATGAACAGCTGGGCCTCGTCTCCGGATTGGTGAGCCCGTCCCGGGCCAGACCCGCGATCTGTGCTTCCTGAGCGGTGAGTTCAGCGGAAGCGGTGATGACGCGCCTGGTTGCCGTCTCACCGATGGACGCAGTTCGCGGCCGGTGCGCTGGGCGAAGGCACCGGCGCCGAACCGGGCGAATGTCTCGTGAGCCTCGCGCAGTTGGGTACGCGCGTCGTCGCGACGGTTCTCGCGGCGCAGCCATTCCCCGTTCCGCGGATGCGTCCGGGCCGGCTCCATGCGGATGCGGAGGCGACCGAGTCGCTCGATCGCCTCGCGGTAGAACGACTCCGCCGCGTCGCCCTCGGCGAGCAGCGCCCGTGCGGGCGGCACCGGTCGTCTCGGTCAGCCGGTCCAGTGCGACGGCGGTTGTGCCTCGCTCGTCACCGCGCACGGCGGCCTCGACCAGCTCGGACAGTCACCAGCTGGCGGCGGCCAGGTCCTGCGCGTGCGCGGCAGCCAGGCCGGCCGCCTCGCGCGCCGGTCCGTACGCGCCCGCACCGTTGCACAGCGCCGCTCTCGCCCATGGTGCGATGGTCACTCCGATCCCTTCACCACGGGCCGCGGAGTCGTCCGTGCCGGCCCGGATCAGTTCCTCCGCACGGGATTCGGCGCCCTGCCAGGCCGCCGGCGCCGGCGCGCCGTAGGGCGTGAGGTCGCCGACCGACTCCTGTATCGACGGAGGCCAGGGCCTCGCCCTGCCGCGTCGCCTGCGGGATGGGGGTCGAGTCCGAGATGGAGCTTCCGTGGCCGTGAGCAAGCCGCGCGAGACCATCCAGAATGCGGACTTGCCGATGCCGGCCTCGCCCCGCAGCACCAGGACGGCGCTGTGCCCGGCCTTCCCGGCTGGAACGGGCCCGGCACGGTGTGCAAGTGACGCGGATCATGGGCACGGGAAGGCATGGATGCCTCATGAAGGCCGGTGTTCTCTTGGCGGCATGAACGAAAACACCGCAGTTCCCTTCCCCGCACCGTCCCACTGGATCGACGGCCGCCCCCTCCGGGGCTCCGGACCGTTGATCGACGTGGTGAATCCCGCCGACGAGTCGGTGATCGCCGCGGTGCCCGAGGGCACCGCCGAAGACGTGGACAGGGCGGTGGGCGCCGCGCGCGCCGCCTTCCCGGGATGGGCGTCGACGTCCCCGCAGCACCGAGCGGTCTTCATGCGGCGCCTGGCCGAGGGCCTTCAGCGGCATTCCGAGGAACTGGCCGCCACCATCACCCTGGAGATGGGCGCTCCGATCGGGTTCTCCCGGCAGGCGCAGGTGGGGTTCCCGATCGCGTCGACCTCGGCCGCGATCGCGACGGCCGAGCGGTTCGAGTGGACGGAGGTGGTCGAGAACTCGCTCGTCATCCGCGAACCCATCGGCGTGGTGGGGGCCATCACCCCGTGGAACTTCCCGCTGCAGCAACTGGTGACCAAGGTCGTCCCCGCGATGCTGGCGGGCAACACCGTCGTCCTCAAGCCCTCGGAGAACAGTCCGCTGAGCGCTCGTATGTTCGCTGAGATCGCCACCGAGGCGGGTCTGCCGGACGGGGTGTTCAACGTGGTGCAGGGCACCGGTGCGGTCGTCGGCGAGGCACTCTCCCGCCACCCGCAGATCGACATGATCTCCTTCACCGGGTCCACGCGTGCCGGCAGAAGTGTCTCCGTCGCGGCCTCCGGCACGGTCAAACGCGTCGCACTGGAACTGGGCGGCAAGGCGGCCCACATCGTCCTTCCCGAGGCCGACCTCGACTTCGCGGTCCATCGCGGTCTGGCTTACGCCTGGGCCAATGGCGGTCAGGCCTGCGGCGCCTACACGCGCATGCTGGTGCCCGAAGGCCTTCAGGAGACCGTGGTCGAGAAGCTGCGGGACGCGGCCGAGGAGTACGTCGTCGGTGACCCCGCCGACGAGGGCGCACGGATCGGCCCGCTCGCCTCGGAGACCCAGCGCCGGCGCGTCGACGAGTACATCCGGCGTGGCATCGCCGACGGTGCCACGCTCGTGGTCGGCGGCCCCGGCCGTCCGGAGGGCTTCGGGACCGGTGCCTACGTCAGGCCCACGATCTTCTCCGACGTCGACCCCGAGTCCGTCATCGCCCAGGAGGAGATCTTCGGCCCTGTCCTCGTCGTCATCCCCTACGTCGACGACGACCACGCCGTCGAGATCGCCAACGGCACGATCTACGGCCTCAACGGTGCCGTGACCGGTGACGAGGACCACGCCATGGCGATCGCCCGGCGCCTGCGCGTCGGCCAGGTCGATGTCAACGGTGGACCGCACAACTTCCAGGCACCGTTCGGCGGGTACAAGCAGTCCGGCAACGGCCGGGAGATGGGCCGTGCCGGTCTCGAGGAGTTCCTCGAGACCAAGGCGATCACCCGCTGACACACCGCGTCGTCAGCACCCCGGGAAGGCGATCCGGGGACGCCGACGCTCCTTCCGGGGCCGCGCGGCCGTGGAGGGACACCCCCGCACTCGGCCGCCGACGCCGTCGAGAATGCCGTCTCCGCGCTCACGAGGGTGCGGGACGGCACACTGTTGCGGGGATCCTGGCCCCGTTGCTCAGGTGACCGGAGCACACCGTGCAGGGCGCGGTCGACGCGGCGGCCCCTCCCGCAAGCCCCGTCAGGGCAACCACGGACCGGCGCACCCGTCCAGGACGACACCGTCCCCTGAGAAAGGAAAGCCATGGCAGATCGGGCAGCACTGGCCGCCTTCCTACGGGCGCGCCGAGAGGCCCTCCAGCCGGAGGACGTCGGACTGTCCCGCGGGCGCCGCAGGCGTACCGGAGGGCTGCGCCGCGAGGAGGTCGCGGCACTCTGCGACATGTCGGTGGACTACTACAGCCGGCTCGAACAGCCACGGGGTCCGCACCCCTCGGAACAGATGCTCGCCGCGATGGCCCGTGGACTGCACCTGTCACTGGAGGAGCGTGATCTTCTCTTCCAGCTCGCCGGTCACGCCCGGCCTCACCGGGTGCGGCGCGGCGACCACATCAACCCGGGGATGATGCGCATCCTGGACCGGCTGGAGGACACTCCTGCCCAGGTGATGAACCACCTGGGCGAGACACTGAGACAGACGCGCCCGGCGGTGGCGCTCCTCGGTGACGAGACGGCCCACACCGGACTGGCGCGCAGTGCGCACTACCGCTGGTTCACCGACCCGGTCGCCCGCCTGGTCCACCCCGAGGACGACCACACCGAGCACAGCCGTCTGATGGTCGCGGACCTCCACGGCGCCTACATCCGCGACGGCGGCGACTCCCGTGCCGCCGAACTCGTGGACGCGCTGAACAGGGAGAGTCCCGAGTTCGCCGGGATCTGGCGCGAGCGCCCCGTACTGGGGCCCTACTGCGCCTCCAAACGCTTCCTGCACCCCCAGGTCGGGACGCTGGAACTGCACTGCCAGACGCTGGTCGACCCCGACCAGTCCCAGCGGCTCGTGGTCTACACCGCGACACCGGGCACCGAGAGCCACACCAAACTGCGCCTGCTGGCCCTCCTGCCGAGCGCCGGGGGGGGGGCGTACGTTCAGGGCGGACCGTGAGGCGCGTGGCGGGCGTTGCCGGCGTTGTGGGCGCCGGCAGAAGGCTGCGACGCCGACCCGTCGGCTCCCGGGACTCCTACTCGAGCGACTGCGCGTCGGCCGGGACGCCGTGCGTCAACGCGGCGATGTGAGCGGGGATGGGCGGGACGGGTTCTCGACGCACCCCGGTCGCCGGGGACCACACCAGATTGACGTGCAGGTCGGGGTCGACATCGGGGTGGTCGGACCGGTTGTGACAGCCCCGTGTCTCCCGCCGCTCCAACGCGCACAGAAGGGTCGCACGAGCGGCGAGAACGGCGGACCTGAGGTCGAAGGCGTATGCGAGGTCCTGGAAGCCGCCGATGTCGACGTGCACGCCCACGTACGCCATGCGGGCCTCGATCGTGTCCAGTTCGGCCAGCCCGGCGGCGAGCCCGGCCTCGTCCCGGGCGACACCGGCGCGCTCCGTCATCAGGTGGCGCACCGACCGCTGCAGCGTGCGGGCGTTCTGGTCGCCGTCGGCGGCCCCGAGCCGGTTCACGTCAGCCTCCGCGGCGCGAACCGCCGCCGGCGACCGATGCCGGGAGGTGAGCCTGGCCGAGTACTCCGCTGCGGCCCGGCCGGCGATCCGGCCGTAGACGAGTGTTTCGATCAGCGGGCTCTCCTGCAGCCGGTTCGCACCGTGCAGACCACTGGCTGCCTCCCCGGTCACGAACAGCCCGTCGACATCGGTGCTGTGGTCCTCGGGCCGTACCCAGACACCGCCCAGGGAGTACTGGGCGGTCGGCGTGACCTCGATCGGGTCATGGGTGATGTCGAGCGTCTGCAGGTTCAGCAGGGTCTGGTGCACCTGCGGCAGCCGCGTCAGGAGTGTTTCAGGCGGAAGGTGGGACAGGTCGAGCCACACGCCGCCGGCCCGGGTGCCGCGGCCCTCCTTGATCTCCGTGTAGGACGCCAGCGCGATCCTGTCCGGGCCGCAGAGCTCCATGCGCGCGGGGTCGTAGCGCGTCATGAACCGCTCACCGAGGTTGTTGAGCAGGACCCCGCCCGCACCGCCTGCCGCCTCGCTGACCAGCGTGCCCGCCGCGTTCTCCGGCCTGATGAGCCCGAAGGGGTGGAACTGCACCAGCTCGGGGTCACGCAACCGGGCGCCGGCCTCGACGGCGAGGCGGAAGGCGTCCCCGGTGTTCTCACCTCGACGTGACGACGTACGCCGCCAGATGCGCGTGTGTCCTCCGGTCGCGAGGATCACGGAGTCGGCGTGAACGACGTAGCGCGAGCCGTCGACGAGGTCGAACCCGTAGGCACCGAACACCGCCCCGTCGTCGACCAGCAGCCGGGTGACGTACAGGTTCGGCAGGACGGGAACCGCGAGCTGCTCGGCGCGTTCACGGAGAGCTCGCAGCACCTCCAGGCCGGTGCGCTCGTCGGCGAACGCGGTACGTCGGTACCTGTAATCGCCGAAGCGGCGCCGGGCGGTCCCACCGCAGCCCTGCCGGTCGGCCTGCGCGGCGCAGCGGGCCACGATCTGCGCGGTGCGTGGGTCGGCCGGCAAGTACCCTTCCCGCAGTGTGCCGACCGCGTGCTGTTCCGACGTGTCTTCGGGCCAGAGGGAGGGCTCTCCGGTCGGGCACCCCGATGTCATGACGGTGCGGACATCGCCGGACGTGCGTGTGGCCACCGCGATGACCGCGACTCGGGCCTCGGCGATTTCGATGGCCGCTCTGAGGCCTGACCCACCGGTTCCCACCACGAGAACAGACGTGGCGAGCCGGTGTTCGAGCGAAGACATGGGACCTCCTGCGGCAGCGGGCTGGCGCGAACATGGGCAGTGCTCGACCGGACAGCGGCGTCGTGTGTGACAGTGTCGGAGCAACTTTCGGAGTGGAGTCCATCACAACAATTCGACACAAGGTGTGGGATTGTCCTAGGTATCGTTGTGAAGAGCGCTACGACAACCGTTGTGGGGGCGATGACACCCCTGGATGCCCACGAGGAGCCGCGTCGCATGATCGCCAGCCCGCTTCCCGACCTGGTCGGTCGGCATCGCGAGTGCGCGGCGCTCGACGACCTGCTGGCCGGGCTGCGTGAAGGCGGGTCCCGTGTACTGGTAGTCCGTGGCGAGGCCGGAATCGGCAAGTCGGTACTTCTGGAGTACGTGGCCGCACAGGCGTCACGGGTGAAGGTGACCTGGGCGCACGGCATCGAGGCCGACATGGAGCTGCCCTACGCCAGCCTGCACCAACTGTGTGCGCCGTTCCTGGACAAGCTCGACGAGCTGCCGGAACCGCAGCGCGACGCCCTACGCGTGGCGTTCGGGATGGCGGCCGGAGACCCGCCCGACCGCTTCCTGGTCGGCCTCGCCGTGCTCACTCTGCTCACCCGAGCCTCGGAGAGCCGACCGGTCCTCGTCGTGGTCGACGACGCTCAGTGGCTTGACCGGGTGTCGTTGCAGACCCTGGAGTTCGTGGCCCGGCGACTGCTCGCCGAGGCCGTCGCGATGGCGTTCGCGGTACGCGACCCCGAGGGACAGGAGACCCTCAAGGGCCTGCCGGCACTGCGACTCGGCGGTCTCGACTCCGTGGCGGCCGGACAGCTCCTCGAGGCCGCCGTCGGCGGGCGGCTGGAGAAACGGGTCCGGGACCGGTTCGTGGCCGAGATGCACGGCAACCCTCTCGCGCTGCTCGAGTTCTCCCGCGGTCGCGGCGCCGCCGAGCTGGCGTACGGCCTGGACTCGTCGACACTCCGGAGCGTCCAGGGGCCGGTCGCGAGCCGAGTCGAACGGGATTTCGCCAGCCGGCTCGGTTCGCTGCCGCCGGCGACCCGGACACTGCTGCTGATCGCCGCGGCGGAACCGGTCGGTGACGCGCGCCTGCTGGTCCGTGCGGCCGCCTCTTTGAACATCACTCCCAATGCCGCACCGGCCAAGGCGGCCGGCCTGATCGAGTTCGGTGAGTCCGTACGGTTCCGGCACCCGCTGGTCCGTTCGGCGGTCTATCACGGAGCCGAACCCGAAGAACGCCGAGCGGTGCACCGGGCCTTGGCGGAGGCGACGGACCCGGTTCTCGACCCCGACCGGCGCGCCTGGCATGCCGCCCAGGCCGCCAACGGGCCGGACGAAGAGGTCGCGGCAGGCCTGGAGCAGGCCGCCGACCGCGCGCGGCAGCGTGGCGGCATCGCGGCCGAGGCGGTCCTGCTGGAGCGCGCGGCCGAGGTGACGCCGGACCCGTGGCCGCGCGGGCGCCGAGCCATCGCGGCCGCCGAGGCCCACTTCTCCGCCGCCGCACCCGATCGGGCGACGGAGCTCGCCACGGTGGCCGAACTGTGTCCGCTGAGCGCTCTGGACCGTGCCCGCCTGGCGCGCCTGCGGGCCAGGATCCTGTTCGCCCGCAGCCGCAGCGACGAGGCGGCACCTCTGTTGCTGAAGGCCGCCGCGCAGTTCACCGCCGCCGGATCGCCACTCGCGCGGGAGACGTACCTGGAGGCGATCAGCGCGACCATCTTCGCGGGCCGGGTCCACGGTCCGACGGGTGCCCGCGCCGCCGCGATCGCGGCCCGCGCGTCCGGCGCGCCCTCCTCGGGCTCCAAGGCCGCCGACCTGCTCCTGGACGGTGTGGCCGCGCTCCTTGCGGACGGTTGTGAGACCGGTGTCCCGGCACTGTACGACGCGCTGGAGTTGCTCGAGCACGAGGATCTCGGCACCAGGGAGGCGACCGTTCGCTGGCTTCTGCTGGCCCCGGTCGCGCTGGAATCCTTCATCCACTATGCCTGGGACCTGCACGCATGGCATACGCTGTCGAGTCGCGCGGTGCGTCTGGCCCGCGACACCGGAGCGCTCGGCGTGCTGCCACCGGCCCTCATCTACGCCAGCGGTGTGCACATTCACTACGGTGATTTCGCCGAGGCAGCCCGGATGATCGACGAAGCCGATGCGATCGCCGCCGCGACCGGCCACGCCCCGCACAAGTACGCGACACTCGTCCTGGCCGCGTGGCGAGGCGAGGCGGACGTAGCCGCCGGCATCATCGAAGAAGCCCGGCAGAGGGCCGAACAGCGCGGCGAGGTGGGCCTGCTGGGCGCCATGGGGTACATCCAAGGCGTGCTGTTCAACGGTCTGGCACGCTACGAGGAGGCCCTGGAGGCCGCTCGCACGGGCATCGAGCACGACGGTTTCAACTTCACCGGCCTGTCGCTGGTCGAACACGTCGAGGCCGCCACCCGGTCCGGCCGGCTCGACGAGGCCCGCGCCTCACTGGCGCGGCTGCTCGAACTCACCCGTGCCGCGGATTCCGGATGGGCCCGTGGTGCCGGCGCCCGCAGCCAGGCTCTCCTCACCGACGGTGACGAGGCCGACCGGCTGTACCGGGTCGCGATCGAGGAGTTCGGCCGCGGCAGTGTGGCGGTGGAGGTGGCACGCACCCACCTGCTGTACGGCGAGTGGCTGCGCCGCGGCAACCGTCGTTCGCCGGCCCGGGAGCACCTTCGTAGGGCTCACGAGATGTTCGACGGGATGCGGGCGCACGCGTTCGCCGAGCGGGCCCGCCGCGAACTGCTCGCCACCGGCGAGCACGTCAGGGTGCGGGAGAGCAACCCGACGAGCGCCCTCACCCCCCAGGAGTCGCAGGTCGCGACGCTCGCCGCCGACGGCATGACGAACGCGAGGATCGGCGCGGAACTGTTCATCAGTCCGCACACCGTGGAGTGGCACCTGCGGAAGGTGTACACGAAGCTCGGCATCAAATCGCGTCGCGCACTGCCGGGTGCTCTCGCGAACACCCGGGCCGTGGACACCACGAACGAGGTGCCACCCGACTGAGGGCCTGGGCAGGGCCCCCGGGTGACCCCATGGGGTCCCTACGGACTCGACCACGGGTACCAAGGGCGCGGTGAGCGGTGCCTCGGGCCGAGGGTGGAAGACAACGCCCTCGAAGGGCGCCCGCCCGCAAAGAGAGGTCACCGAATGTCCGCGCCCAGCCCGGAGACGACGACGCCGACCGCATACCCGGTCGCCCGGCAGGGGGAGGAGGACCTGGACATCGCCCTCGACATCTTCCTCGCCCAGCGGACACGGCTGTTCCGCATCGCCTACCAGATCCTCCGTGACGTCCCGGCAGCCGAAGACGTGATGCAGGAGGTGTGGCTGCGCTGGCAGCTCACCCATCGCCCGGACATCAACAATCCGGCCGCGTTCCTGACCACTGCCACGACCCGTCTGGCGATCAACATCGTCCAGTCTGCGCGGCACCGTCACGAGACTCCGGCCGAGCCGCAGTTGGCCGACCTCGGCGACCGGGCGGCCCAGGATCCCGTGTTGTGTGCCGAGCGAACCGCGGAGGTGGAGGCGGCCCTGGCCTTGCTCATGGCGAGGCTGACCCCGGACCGGCTGGCTGCTTACGTCCTGCGGAAGGGCTTCGACTACGCCTATGCCGATCTGGCGGGGCTGCTCCGGATCAGCGTCCAGAACGCACGAGTGGTGGTCCACCGAGCCCAGGCCCGCCTCGGGTGCGACCGCCGGCGGCCGGTTCCCGCCGAGTCGCACCGTCGTCTCGTGTCCGCGTTCCGGACCGCGGCCGGCACCGGTGACCTGGAAGGCCTCATCCGGTTGCTCGTCCCCGACAGCCAAGCGCACTGTCTGCTGTCGCCGGCCCCTGTAGCGCCTCGTCCCGGGCCACCGATCACCCGACACGCTGCGTGAGAGGAGACGCGGCGTATACGGCGTGTTGGCCCGGTGAGCGTGCGGACTGAGATGCACGGCACGGCAGCTAGGTCCTGTCGTCAAACTCCCGTCGTCCGCCCGGAGGGCGGGCCGCGCGGCGTCAGGTGCGTGCTCTCGGCGTGCCGGGCCCGGGCCCTCGT
>NZ_JBFATL010000011.1:0-198120 GCF_040678315.1 Streptomyces sp. NPDC052721
CCTGTCCGAGGAGGAACTCGTGCCCCTGGTGACGCGGGACGCGATGGTCGGCGTGGCCAAGGTGACGGCACCATGAGCGCGCCCCTGGACATCGAAGGACCGGCCGCACCGCCCCGCTCCAACGGCGAGCTGGTGTTCGCCGAGCCCTGGGAGAGCCGCGCCTTCGGCATGGCAGTCAGCCTGTACGACGCCGGCGCGTTCACCTGGCCCGACTTCCAGGGCGCGCTGGCCGCCCGGATCGCGGCCTGGGAGTCCACGGCGGCACCGGACGAGCCATACGAGTACTACCGGCTCTGGCTCGCCGCCCTGGAGGACGTCCTCACCGGCCTGTGCGCCGTGACGGCGGAGGAGGTCACCGCGCGGGCTGAAACCCTGGCCCAGCGTCCTCCCGGCCACGACCACTCTGACGACCACGACCACGACCACGACCACCCTCACCCTCACCCTCACTGACCTGCGGAACTCTGAGCGGGACGGCCCTGATCCGCGCCCTTTCCCGCAAGGGAACCGGTTGCACGACAGGGCCGTCGCCGGAACGACCCGACCAGGGACACAGAAGGCGTCACGAGCGCCGGCAGCCCGGCGACGGTGGCCACCAGCGCACCGACCTGGATGGCGCCGAGCTGCTCAGAGCGTTCCGACGGCATCGTGACCCCCGATCGGACCGCCGTCAGTGTCATCAGCGTGAGGACCGATCCCCTCCTCATCCACCGGGTACCGGGCCGTCCCCTCCCCGCGACGCCGGCCTGGTCGCCCATCGCCGGCTGTGACGTCGTAGCCGCCCATCGCACAGCATCCCGTACCTCTCCGTCACCAGCGCCCCACTGGCCGGCTGTCGAACGAACGTTCTGACGGGACCGCCTGAAGCCCGAACCGGCGGCTGTCCCGGCCGCCGACGTCCCCCGAGAGCAGCGTCTGCGCCGCCCGGCCGTCCGACCTGCCGCCGCCGTTCCGGCCGCCTTCCGGTGCTGCGGAGTTCGACGCCACCACCCTCGTCACGTCCGCCGGAGAAACACCCGTGTACCGATCACTCCTTGTTCTGACCGCCGCGCTGTTCGCCATCGGAACCGACAGCTTCGTCATCGCTGGAATCCTGCCGGACGCGGCGCATTCCCTCGGCGTCGGCATCGGTTCCGCGGGATGGCTCATCACCGCTTACGCCTTCGCCTACGCCGTTCTCGGTCCCGTCATGGCGGCGTTCACCGCGCGTTGGCCGCGCCGCACGCTCTTCCTCACCGGCCTCGGCATATTCGTCGCGGGTAACCTCCTGACGGCTTTCGTCCCCGTTTTCGGTGTGGCCCTGGTCGCACGGGCCGTCGCCGGACTCGGTGGTGCCATGGTCAGCCCCACCGCCGTCGCGGCGGCCGCCGCACTCGCACCGCCGGAGCGCAGAGGCCGCGCCATCTCGACGGTTCTGGCCGGTCTCAGCGCGGCGACCGCGCTCGGTGCCCCCATAGGCACGGCCATCGGAAGCGTGACCGGCAACTGGCGGGCCACGATGCTGTTCGTGTCCGCCCTGGGTGTGCTCGCCGCCGCCGGAATCGCCCTGCTGCTGCCCAAGATCGCCAACCCACCGCTGGTGCCGCTCAGGGCCCGCGTCGCCCCGCTGGGCGATCGCCGTATCGGGATGACCCTGCTGACCACGCTCCTCGTCTTCACCGGCCTGTACATCGTCTACTCCTACATCGCGGAGAGTCTGGACCGCACCACCGGTGGCAGCGGCACCACCCTCGCGGCCCTGCTGTTCGTGTGGGGTGTGGCGGCCACCTTGGGAACGCTCGGATCGGGTGCCCTGGTCGACCGGCTCGGCGCACGACGCATCATCAACACCGCGATCGTCGTGCTCACCGTCGACTTCGCCCTGCTCCCCTGGTCGAGCGCGCACCTGGGCACCTCCATCGTGGCGCTGGTCGTCTGGGGCGTCTGCGCATGGGGTCTGCTGACCCCCCAGACCCACCGCCTGATCGAGGCCATGCCTACGGCGGCGCCCATGCTCACCGGCCTCAACACCGCGACGGTCTACGTCGGTGTCTCCATCGCACCGCCCCTCGGCCAGGTCGGCATCGCATGGCTCGACGCACACTGGCTCGGCCCCCTGGGCGCCGCACTGATCGCCCTCGGCCTCGTCACGGCGGAGACGGCACACTTCATCATCCGCCGCCACCAGGACCACACAGCCGCGGCGCACGCGGAGTCGCTCCCTGCGGCGACAGCACCCGAAGTCGGCGGAGCTTCCTGATCGCGGCACCCGCTTCCGCCGGCGTACCCGGTCGGGCGAGTGGTGACGGAAGTCCGGATCAGTGCACCGACTCCCCTCCCGGCCGGCGGCGGTGCCGCAGTCGGCGGGAAGGGACGAGACGCTTTCAGCCGCCGCCACCGGACGCCAGGTCAGGCACTGTCCCTGGCCGCGGGGGAGCAGCAAGCAGGCCGTCGCATTTACGAGCAGGCCCTCGTATCATGGCAGGGGAAAGACAGTGGAGGAGACCATGACAACCGCGCGGAATGACTCCAGCGACTCGTGCAACAGCCTGGCCCTACGCAAGGCCGCCCGCTATCTGGGCGCGACCTACGACAGGGCCCTGGCACCCGTCGGTCTTCGCGCGACGCAGTTCAGCATCCTGCAGAAGCTCAGCACCCAGGGCGAGATGACGATCACCAGTCTGGCCGAGGCGATCGCCATGGACCGCACGACGATGGCCTCCAACCTCAAGCCACTCGCCCGCGAGGGTCTGGTGACCGTCGAGACGTCTGCGGCGGATCGCCGGGCACGGATCGCCGCCATCACACCGGACGGCCGTGACCGGATGAAGGTGGCGATACCACTCTGGCGAGAGGTGCAGGCCCAGTTCGAGGAGAGCTTCGGAGCCGACGAGGCCGCCCGACTGCGCACCTCGCTCGGCGCCGTCCTGCACACCGGCTTCGAGCCCTGGGCGGAGTAGGCGACGTCCGGCGAGTGGTCTGTCATCACCGTGGGAGATCCCTCAGCCCGGGACAGGTCCCGGCCTTCGTGTCCAGTCGGAATGCCTGGCTGACCGTTCATGGCGGACGGGGGCCGATCGACCGTGTACGCTCCCGGACACCCCATCGCTCGCGTCCACACACGACACCCCGCCGCACCCCTGCCGCGACCGAAGCCTCGGCCGGCTCCCCCCGGGTGACGGTCGCCCGGTGCTGCGACAGCACCCCGGCCGCGGCGAGTCGGCGAAGGATCCGGCCCGCCTCCGCCTGACGCTCTCACCCGGGCTGCGGCATCCCGCTCCTCCGGCGAACCCGTCGGCCACAACCCACCGGCCGACTCCGCTTACATGCGTCGATGCCGTGCGGGCCTCGGCGGCGGGGCCGTTCGCGCGCCTCCGCGGCATGTGGTCCTGCCACCCCGAGCTGCCCGGCAGGGCCGGGCGGTGGTCGGACCGGCCAGGGGCGACAATTGTGCCCGGACCGAAGGCCGGCGGACCCCGTCGCGGGACCGCGAAGAAGTGGAGAGCTCGACACTCGGCGGAGAAGGCCGGGAGCGTCCTTGCGGGCTCAGCAATAAGAGCATATGCTCCTATTGGTGAGGGTGCGGGGTACCGCCGTACTCGAGCAACCACCGAACGCACGGACAGGTGCCTGCTTCCAAGGCCATCGCGGTGTCACCGCGCCGTTGCTGCCAGGAGCCATCTGCTGCCTCGATTTGTGCCCAGATAAGGAGCTTGATCAATGGCCGACAATCTTGTTCTCATGACCGGGGTTGGCGCCGTGGGCCGCTCGGTCCTCGCGCAGCTTCGCGCGCAGAACGTACCGGTGCGCGCGATGGTGCGTCGTGACGACGAGTCCGCTGACGCTCTGCGCGCGCTAGGTGCCGAGGTGGTGATCGGTGACCTGACGCGGCCGGAGACCGTGGAAGCCGCCCTGAAGGGCGCCGCACGGATGTACTTCGCGATGCCCGTATCGCCCGACCACCTCCTGGCAGCGACCGTGGTGGCCAGCGTGGCACGTGAGCACGGCCGGCTTGATGCCCTGGTGGCCATGTCACAGATGACGGTTTCCCAGATGACCGCGACGAGCACCGCGGAGTCGCATCAGCAGCGGCTGCACTGGCTCGCCGAGCAGGTGTTCAACTGGTCCGCTCTGCCTGTGGTGCACATCCGGCCCACCTCCTTCCTGGACAACCCTCTGTTCACCACCCTCGCAGCACGGACCATCCGGGAGAACGGCACCATCGCGCTGCCGTTCGGCACGGGACGCACCTCGCCGGTGGCTGTCGAAGACGTGGCGCGGGTGGTCGCCACCGTGCTCCGCGATCCTGCGGAGCACATCGGTGCCGTGTACGAGCTCACCGGTCCCCGCTCGGTGGACATGCACGAGATGGCCAAGGAGTTCAGCCGGGCGCTCGGCCGTGAGGTGTCGTACAACGACGTGCCGCTGGACCGCTGGCACGCCGAGGGATTGTCGAAGATGGGTCTGCCCGCGCACATCGAGCAGCACATCGTCACCATGGCGCGGTTGCACCAGGAGAACCGCTACGACCGGACTTCGGGGGACGTCGAACGTGTGACAGGCGTCCCCGCGCAGTCGATCGAGGCGTTCGTTGCCGCCCGCAAGGACTTGTACCGCGGCTGATCGATTCGAAAGCTGCGGTCCCCAGTCGGCCATGCCAGACGCCCTGACCTGTTCATCGCCATCCCGCCTACCGGGAGAGCTGCGACGTGCCTCGTGCCTCAACACACGCGGTGGCCCCAGGGCGGAGGCCCGTATCGCCGATCCCGGCTCCGTCGACTTCGACCTGCCGGGTACCGACGCCAGAAAGGGAAGTACATGACCACGTCCTCAGCGAAACCGCCCTCCCGAGCAGGTCATGATGCGCGGCCGCCGCATCATGACACCCGGGGGGTCTCACGTCGCGCCTTTGTCGGGGGCGCTACTGCCGTTGCCGCCGGTGTCGGGCTCGTGGGCACCTCCGCACTGCCTGCCGCAGCAGCCGCCCGAACCTCTCATGACTTCGGTTCCGTCTCCAGCGTTCCGGGACTCCCCGCAGCCTTCGAGCGCATCTTCACCAGCCGGCTCATCCGGGCCAATGGAATACGCCAGCACGCGGTAATCGGCGGCGACGGACCGCCGTTGCTCCTGGTGCACGGCTGGCCGCAGAACTGGTACGCCTGGCGCCTGATCATGCCCGAACTGGCCCGGCACTACACCGTGGTCGCCGTCGACCAGCGCGGCACCGGACTGACCGACAAGCCGAGCGACGGATACGACACCGCAACCCTCGCCGGCGACCTGACAGCGCTGATGGAAACCCTCGGCTACGACCGCTTCGCGGTGGTGGGCCATGACACCGGCATGCCGATCGGCTACGCGCTCGCCGCCGACCACCCGCACCGGGTCGAGCGGCTCGCCGTCGCGGAAGCCGTGATCCCCGGGGTGACGCCGTCACCGCCCTTGCTCGGTACTTCCCAGGCCAACAACATGCTCTGGCACTTCCCCTTCAACCGGCTGGAGCACGTCAACGAACTACTCGTTGCGGGCCGGGAGAACATCTACTTCGGCTGGCAGTTGGAGACGAAGGCCGCACGGAAGCTGCCCGACTATGCCACCCGCTACTACATTGAATCCCTCACCGCACACCGGCACGCACTGCGCGGCAGCTTCGGTTGGTACCGGCATCTCGACACCACCTTCACGCAGAACGCAGAACGCGTGAAGCGGCGCCTGGTCATGCCGGTCCTGGCGATCGGCGGAGCCGAAAGTGTCGGGCAGGGAGTCGCCACCACGATGAAGCTTGCCGCGGACAACGTGGAGACCCTGGTCATTCCAGGCAGCGGCCACTGGGTTGCCGAAGAAGCGCCCCAGGAGATCTTGACGGCCCTCATCACGTTCCTGGCCCCGTATCGAGCCGCCGCCCTGTCCCGCTCCCACTGACAGGCAGTCACATCTCGTACCCACCCTCAGAGGGTCCTATCCGTGCACCGAGACGGCCTCTTCAGCCGACGGTCAGGCTCGCACCACGGGAGGGGGGCGGATCGCCGGTTCTCCTTCCGCTCACCACGGTGACCGTCACCGGGCTCACGGTGCGCCGATACCGGCGGTCGTCCCCCGGGCAACTGCCCGGCTGCCCCGCCACGCACTCGAAGCGGACATCTCCGATGGCCGTCGTACCACCTGTGACTTCGTACCGCCGGTCGGGCTGGGACGCGTGCTCGGAGCCCTCCGTGGTGGCGACGGCGTCGCCGGGACGGTGCGCGTCGCTTCGCCGCTGCTGGGCTCGGCCACGTGGCCGAGCCCGTGGTCAGTCAGGTCCGTACGCCAGTTGAGCGCGATGACCGGTTCACAGGTCGGCCGCGTGATCGGGGACGTAGGTCTGCAGATCGCGCGGCGGCCGCTCGTAGCCGGTCGACGGCGGCCGATGCGGCAGTTCCGGAACCGGTGGGGGCACGTGGTGATAGGGGACCGAGCCGAGCAGGTGGGTGATCATGTTCAGCAGCGCCCGGCGCTTGCCGTCGCTCTCCACGACGTACCAGGGCGCCTCGGAGATGTCCGGGACGACTGACGGTGCGAGGGAGCGAGGCAGACGTGGGACGGCGGCGTGTGCTCACACCTTGAGGCTGAACCACGTCGTCTTCCCCCCGTCAGTGGGACGCACGCCCCAGTCGTCGGCGAGGGCCCGCACGAGCAGCAGGCCGCGCCCGGACTCCTCGTCCTCCGCCGCCAGGCGCGGCTGGGGCAGGTGGGGGCTGCGGTCGCTGATCTCCACGGTGAGATCGGTGTCCGTGCGGCACGCATGCACCCCGATGGGGCCCTGGGCGTGCTGCACGGCATTGGTGAGGATCTCGGAGAGCAGCAGGAGCGGGTCGTCCGCCGCGCCCACGCAGTCCCGTGTGCCCAGTGCCTTGCCGAGGAAGTCGCGGCCCGCCGGCACCGACTCGGGCGTGGCGGGCAGGTCCGTGGCGGCCGTGGCCGGCAGAGCCGCCGGGAGCTGCGTCAGCAGCAGCGTGACGTCGTCGTGGCCGTCCGCGTCGGGCAGCAGCGTCGACAGGACCTGGTCGGCGGCGGTCTCCAGGTCGGGTGCCGCGGTCGAGTGCGCATCCAGGGCGGCGACGAGTTGGGTGAGCTTGTCCTCGATAGCGGAGCCCTGTTCGCCGCGTCACATGGTCGCGCTGGAGGCTCGCCGGCGCGCTCGGTAAGCGCGCAGATTGGCGGCATTGCCACAGACCTTCACGCTGTGCCACACCCCGCTGTTGTTGCGGGAGCGGTCGAAGAAGGCGACCGCACAACGAGGGTTCCGACAGGTCTTGATCCGGCCCCACGACCCGTCCTGCTGGGCCTTGAACACCTCGATGGCTGCCAGGGAAGCCACTTTCCTCCAGCCGGAACCGCGGGGGACAGGCCGTACATGGCCGGAGTCGTCCCACTGCATGCTCACGGGAACCGCGGGCAGCGTCCTGGAAGCAGCACCCGCGGGGTGCTCCACTCCCTCGTCGGCAACCGCGACGGAGTGGCGCAGGTCGTCCCGGAAGTCGCGCAGTCCGTCGAGGTCGTCCTGTCCGAGGGTGACGCGGAAGGGCGCCACCGCTGTGGCCGTCGCCCACTCGGCAAGGGCACCGTTCAGCCACTCCTGCGCGGTGGACAGGTCGGCGAGGAGATCCTCACGGCGCGGCTTGCCCGCCGCGATCGTGTTCATGAGTTCCTGCACGAGTGCGAGCCCTCCGGGTGCCGGGTCCGCGTCGTATCGGGCAAGGGCTGACCAGCCCACTTTCTCCTCCCCAGGGTGTGAAATACGTCTTACTTCTTCAGGTGCCGGTGAGGCGTGGGGCGGGGTCGGGCGGCTCGGCGCCGTGCCGTAACCGTCGATCGAGACGACCGCGCCCGCCGGTGCCACCGCCACCTGCGCGTGCCAGTGGCCGGACGGCTCGCGCAGATGGTCGACGTACACCTTGATCGTCAGCGTCCGGCCGGGCTCCAGGGTTCCCGAGGACTGGCTGAAGTAGAGCCAGCCGGCCGACGTCGACACCGACCAGCGGACCTCGGACGCGCCGGACGCCGTGAGGGTGATCAGGGTCGTGTCGCCGTCGTTGGCGGCGCTGACATCGAGCTGTCCCGCGCCCTTCCCGCCCGTGCCGCCGACGCTGACCACCTCCACCGAGACGTCCGCCTTGCCGTTCTTGCCCATGCGGACGCCCGGCTTCACGCTGGCGTTGCCCGCGTTCTCGTAGCCGCCGGACGTGTCGCCGCCGAGCACCTCGGGACCCTGCGCCTCCCGCGCGGTCGCCGAGCGCCCGTCGGCCTCCCCGGCCGGCCCGCCCCGGTAGGCGGCCCAGAGGGCGAGGACCGGCGCGGCGACCACCGTGGCCACGACCGTCGTCGTGACCGCCCGCGCGCGGATGCGGTCACGGCGGGCCGCGCGGTCCTTGGGGTCCATCGGGAAGCCGCGCCGGTCGAAACGGGGTACGGCCGCGCCCCGCGCGCGCGGGTGGCGTGCCAGGGCCGCGCGCGGGGCCTCCAGGACGGGCAGCTCGGCGGGGGTGACCGTGGCGCCGGGCCAGCGGCCGGGGACCGCGCGCTCGGCGGTGCGGCGGCAGCGCGGACAGTCGTCGACGTGCCGGACCAGCTCGCGGCGCAGGGCCGTGCTGAGGACCAGCCGGTTGTCACCGGTGAGGTGGGCCACGCTCGGGCAGCCGCCCGTCTCGACCACGGCGAGGGCCGCGCGCGTGCGCTCGACCTCGCAGGCGGCGGAGGCGAGCAGCTCCCGCGCGGCGGCGGGCTCCATGCCGAGGACGGCGGCGACCTCGTGGGTGGCGAGGTGGTGACGGACGGCGAGTTCCAGTGCCTCGCGCTGCTCGGGCGTGGTGCCGGCGGCCTCCGGCCAGGCCAGCAGCGCGAGTTCGCGGCGGCGCTGCTCTTGGATCTCCGGAGGGAGGGCGCCGGCTGACGCGGGGGGCTCTTCACCGGTGGGGCCCGGAGTCCGGGAATTCTTGGCGGCCCCGGAGGGCGACTGAGTCCCGGCGGGGGGCCTGGCGGACCCGGACGCGGACCCTGCGGACCCGAACGCGGACCCTGCGGACCCGGAGCCGGCGAAGACTGCGGCCCCGGTGGGCCCGAACCCGGCGGACCCACAGGCCCCGGAAGGCCCGTCCACTCCCGCAGTCCCGACAGCCCCAGGCCCGGGCGTCCACGAAGTCCCGGCAGCGTCCGCAGTCCCGGCAGCGCCCGGAGTCCCGGATACCCCGGCGCCCCAGGCGGTGTCGGCCACCCCGGCGCCGCCCCCGCCGGCGCTCGCACCCCCGGCTCTTCCCTTCCCGGCGCCGGACTTCCTCCCGCCGCCGTGCGCCCCCTTGCCGGCGGCGCCCGTTCCGCCGCGCGCCACCCCGCCACGCCCCGCCGCATGCGTGGCCTGACGTTTCTGCTTGGCCTCGGCCAGCTTGCGCAGGCACGCCCAGCGGGCCAGCGCGTACAGCCAGGCCCTGAGGTCGCCGGGGGCGCCGGGGGCGCGGTGGCTGCGCCGTTCGGCCAGGGCGAGGACGTCGCCGAGGGCGGCGGTGGCCGTGTCGTGGTCGCACAGGACGGACAGGCAGTAGGTGAACAGGCCGTCCAGGTACGGCTCGTAGCGCGCCGGCGTGCGCTGGGCGACGGTGCGTGCGGCGGCGCGGTCGCGCGCCTCTTTCTCCTCACGGTTCTCGCGTGCTTCGCGTCGTGCGTCACGGGCCTCGCGTGCCCCGCGATGCGCCCGGTGCGCGCCTGTCGTGCGGGTGGTCGTCTCCGGACTGCTGCTCATCACCCGTGCGACCGTAGGCGGCGGCGGAGTGACCCTTCTGGAACCTTGAGCACTTTTAATCCGTACGGGTGAAACGATCCCTCATAAGGGGACACGAACCCTTTATTCCGCGGCTGGATCCCCGTGGGCGGTGGCGAGAACGGTTCCCCCACACGCGCTCCCCGCTCCTTCACGCCCGACCGCCGGTCCCGTTGTCAGTGCCCCGGGCTACGGTTTCCGCATGGCTGCCCGTACCAAGACGACCAAGGACCGCCCGTCCTACCGCTGCACCGAGTGCGGCTGGCAGACGGCCAAGTGGCTCGGCCGCTGCCCCGAGTGCCAGGCCTGGGGCACGGTCGAGGAGTACGGCGCGCCCGCGGTCCGGACCACGGCCCCGGGCCGAGTGAGCACCTCCGCGCTGCCCATCGGCCAGGTCGACGGCCGGCAGGCCACCGCCCGCACGACCGGCGTGCCGGAGCTGGACCGGGTGCTCGGCGGCGGCCTCGTGCCGGGCGCGGTCGTCCTGCTCGCGGGCGAACCCGGCGTCGGCAAGTCCACCCTGCTGCTGGACGTGGCCGCCAAGGCGGCCGACGCCGAGCACCGCACCCTCTATGTGACCGGCGAGGAGTCGGCGAGCCAGGTGCGGCTGCGCGCCGACCGCATCGGCGCGCTCCACGACCACCTCTACCTGGCCGCCGAGACCGACCTGTCCGCCGTCCTCGGCCACCTGGACGAGGTCAAGCCGTCCCTGCTGATCCTCGACTCGGTGCAGACGGTGGCCTCCCCGGAGATCGAGGGCGCGCCCGGCGGCATGGCCCAGGTCCGAGAGGTGGCGGGCGCGCTGATCCGGGCGTCCAAGGAACGGGGCATGTCCACGCTGCTCGTGGGCCACGTCACGAAGGACGGCGCCATCGCCGGGCCCCGCCTGCTGGAGCACCTGGTGGACGTCGTCCTGCACTTCGAGGGCGACCGGCACGCGCGCCTGCGTCTGGTGCGGGGCGTCAAGAACCGCTACGGGGCGACGGACGAGGTCGGCTGCTTCGAGCTGCACGACGAGGGCATCACGGGCCTCGCCGATCCCAGCGGGCTGTTCCTGACCCGCCGGGCCGAGCCGGTCCCGGGCACCTGCCTCACCGTCACCCTGGAGGGCCGCCGTCCGCTGGTGGCCGAGGTGCAGGCGCTGACCGTCGACTCCCAGATCCCCTCCCCGCGCCGCACGACGTCCGGCCTGGAGACCTCGCGCGTGTCGATGATGCTGGCCGTCCTGGAGCAGCGCGGCCGGATCAGCGCGCTCGGCAAGCGGGACATCTACTCGGCGACGGTCGGCGGCGTGAAGCTGTCGGAGCCGGCCGCCGACCTCGCCATCGCGCTCGCCCTCGCCTCCGCCGCCAGCGACACCCCGCTGCCGAAGAACCTGGTGGCGATCGGCGAGGTGGGGCTCGCGGGCGAGGTCAGACGGGTCACGGGCGTGCAGCGCAGGCTCGCCGAGGCGCACCGGCTGGGCTTCACGCACGCGCTCGTACCGGCCGATCCGGGGAAGGTGCCGCCCGGCATGAAGGTCCTGGAAGTCGCCGACATGGGCGACGCGCTCCGGGTCCTGCCGCGCTCCCGTCGCCGAGAGGCCCCGCGGGAGGCGGAGGAGCGCCGGTAGACTTTGCCCAGGTCTCGCCCGTCCGTACGAACCGAGTGCGGCTGCGGGAGCGCGTCAGAACCTGCGACCGGAGGAGTGCAGTGGCAGCCAACGACCGGGCAGCAGCTCCCGGCAAGTCCGGTGGGAGTGCCGGTTCCGATGGTCTGATGCGCGCCTCGCTGAGCGCCGTGGCACCCGGTACGGCCTTGCGTGACGGCCTGGAGCGCGTCCTGCGCGGCAACACCGGCGGGCTCATCGTCCTCGGCTCGGACAAGACGGTCGAGGCGATGTGCACGGGCGGTTTCGTGCTGGACGTCGAGTTCACCGCGACCCGGCTGCGGGAGCTGTGCAAGCTGGACGGCGGCATCGTGCTGTCGTCGGACCTGTCGAAGATCCTGCGCGCGGGCGTCCAGCTGGTCCCGGACCCGACGATCCCGACGGAGGAGACGGGCACGCGGCACCGCACGGCGGACCGCGTGAGCAAGCAGGTCGGCTTCCCGGTGGTCTCGGTCTCCCAGTCGATGCGGCTGATCGCTCTCTACGTGGACGGTCAGCGGCGCGTCCTGGAGGACTCGGCGGCGATCCTGTCCCGCGCGAACCAGGCGCTGGCGACCCTGGAGCGGTACAAGCTCCGGCTGGACGAGGTCGCGGGCACGCTGTCGGCGCTGGAGATCGAGGACCTGGTCACGGTCCGTGACGTGTCGGCGGTCGCGCAGCGGCTGGAGATGGTCCGCCGTATCGCCACCGAAATCGCCGAGTACGTGGTCGAGCTGGGCACGGACGGCCGTCTTCTCGCCCTTCAGCTGGAGGAGTTGATCGCCGGGGTCGAACCCGACCGCTCGCTGGTCGTCCGCGACTACGTCCCCGAGCCGACGGCGAAGCGGTCCCGCACGGTCGACGAGGCGCTGGCCGAGCTGGACGCGCTGAGCCACGCGGAGCTGCTGGAACTCGGCACGGTGGCACGGGCGCTGGGCTACACGGGGTCTCCCGAGACGCTCGACTCGGCGGTGTCCCCGCGGGGGTTCCGGCTGCTGGCCAAGGTGCCGCGGCTGCCGGGAGCCATCATCGACCGGCTCGTGGAGCATTTCGGGGGCCTGCAGAAGCTGCTCGCCGCGAGCGTCGACGACCTGCAGACCGTGGACGGGGTCGGCGAGGCCCGCGCGCGGAGCGTACGGGAGGGGCTGTCGCGCCTGGCGGAGTCGTCGATCCTGGAGCGCTACGTCTGAGGTCCGGCCGGGCGTCTGACAGCTCGGGGCCGGATGCCCTGTGGCGGCTGCGGGTGCGCCGTGGTTTTCCGCACCCACGCGGCGGAGCCGCATATCGACACAGCCCCGCGCCCCTTCGATGCGCTCCTCTAGTCCGCCGACAGCACGAACGACGCGTGCGTCTTCCCGAACCCCGGGGTCTTGGCCTCCAGCAGGTACGTGCCCGGCTTCGCGGAACCCCCGGAGGGCGTCGCGCAGTGGGCCGCGCTCGGTTTGCGGTCCCACTTCACGGTGTAGGTGATGCTCTGCCCGGCGGGCACCCGGAACACCAGCCTGCCCGTGCCCTCGGGACAGTCGGCCGACGACCAGAACGTGTCGTCGCCGTCCGCCGGCGTGACCGTCAACACCGCGTTCTTCGGACCGAGATCGACCTTGCAGTCGGCCGACGAGCTGTTCTTCGCGGTGAGTTCGAACGTCGGCGTCTGGTCCGGCGAGTAGGAGTTGTGCACGCTGCGCAGGCTCAACGCCACCGCTCCGGCCGTGCAGTCGGGCAGCGTGGAGGACGCCGGGAGCGTGTCGCCCGTACCGACGCCGCCGCCACCGGACGCCGTACCCGAAGCCGAGCCGTCACCGGCGCCCGAGGAACCGCCGTCCCCGCCGTCCCCGCCGTCCCCGCCGTCCCCGCCAGAGGCGGAGCCGGAACCGGAGCCGGAGCCGGAGCCGCTGCCGCTGGAGTCCCCGCCGCCCGACTCGTCGCGTCCGCCGGGGTGTTGGCTGATGGCGGGACCGGACGAACTGGGACCCGGCGTGATGGTGTGTGTGGGATTCTTGCCGTTGGACCCGTCGGTGTTCTTCTTGCCCCCGCCGCCGGCGGTGACGATCCATGTGATCACCAGCGCCAACAGGGCGACCACGGACAGCAGTACGGCCCTCCGACGCCAGTAGATGGAGGAGGGAAGCGGCCCGACCGGATTGCGCAGAGATCCCACGGCGCAAACTGTACGAGAGATCGCCGCGCTTGCTCGCGCCACCCGCCGCGCCGGCGCCAACTTTTCCGGATCATCATCCCGGCAACTGCCGCGGACGGCGCGGTTCTTCGTGTTCCGCCACGCTCGGTGACCGTGCCGTCACCCTTCGGGCCCGCCAACCCGTGGCAGGATCGGAAGGGCCATGACTGAGAAGCTGCACGCCCCCGTGATCGCCTGGTTCGACGCCCACGCCCGTGACCTCCCCTGGCGCCGCCCGGAGGCGGGCCCGTGGGGCGTGATGGTCAGCGAGTTCATGCTCCAGCAGACCCCGGTGAACCGGGTGCTGCCCGTCTACGAGGAGTGGCTGGCCCGCTGGCCGCGCCCGGCCGACCTGGCGAAGGAGGCGCCCGGCGAGGCGGTGCGCGCCTGGGGCCGGCTCGGATATCCGCGCCGCGCCCTGCGCCTGCACGGCGCGGCGGTCGCCATAACGGAGCGGCACGGCGGTGACGTACCGACGGATCACGCGCAGCTGCTCGCGCTGCCCGGCATCGGTGAGTACACGGCCGCCGCGGTGGCCTCGTTCGCGTACGGGCAGCGGCACGCGGTGCTGGACACCAATGTGCGCCGGGTGCTCGCACGGGCGGTGACCGGGGTGCAGTACCCGCCGAACGCGACCACCGCCGCCGAGCGGCGCCTGGCGCGGGAGCTGCTGCCGGAGGACGAGCGGACCGCCGCGCGGTGGGCCGCCGCCTCCATGGAGCTGGGCGCGCTGGTGTGCACGGCGAAGAACGAGGGGTGCCCGCGGTGCCCGATCGCCGCGCAGTGCGCCTGGCGGCTCGCGGGCAAGCCGGAGCACGCGGGTCCGCCGCGCCGCGGGCAGACGTACGCCGGTACGGACCGGCAGGTGCGCGGCAAGCTGCTGGCCGTGCTGCGGGAGGCGCACGCGCCGGTGCCGCAGGCGGCGCTGGACCGGGTGTGGCACGAGCCGGTGCAGCGGGCGCGCGCGCTCGACGGGCTGGTCGCGGACGGTCTGGTGGAGCCGCTTCCGGGTGGTCTCTATCGGCTGCCGCTCGGCTGACGCACAGCCAAGTGACAGAAGCTCGGCACCCGTTACAGAGGTTCCGCCCGGTCAAATCGCCTCATATCGGCGCAAACTCCCCGCTCGCTCTACCCCGTTCCCACGTCCGTTACACAACCGACGGATAGCCGATTGCCAGCCGCAGGCTGGTCCGCACAGCCTCGTGACAACCACTCCGTAGCTTCTTCTCCGTGCCCGGCGGACCACCGGGCACGACGAGAGCGGGACTTCGGGCAAGAGCCGGAAGCACAACGGGGAACGGAGGCGGTTGATCATGGCGCAGGGCGAGGTGCTCGAATTCGAGGAGTACGTCCGCAGCCGGCAGGACGCGCTGCTGCGCAGCGCCCGTCGGCTGGTCCCGGACCCGGTCGACGCCCAGGACCTGCTGCAGACGGCACTGGTGCGGACGTACGGCCGCTGGGAGGGCATCGCCGACAAGCGGCTCGCCGACGCCTATCTGCGCCGGGTCATGATCAACACACGGACCGAGTGGTGGCGTGCGCGCAAGCTGGAGGAAGTGCCGACCGAGCAGCTGCCGGACGCCTGTGTGGAGGACTCCACCGAGCAGCACGCCGACCGGGCTCTGCTGATGGACGTCATGAAGGTGCTCGCACCGAAGCAGCGCAGTGTCGTGGTGCTGCGACACTGGGAGCAGATGTCCACTGAGGAGACGGCCGCTGCCCTCGGCATGTCGGCCGGTACGGTCAAGAGCACGCTGCACCGGGCGCTCGCCCGGCTCCGTGAGGAGCTGGAGGCCCGCGATCTGGACGCACGCGCTCTGGAGCGTGAGGAGCGGGAGCGTTGCGCGGCCTGACCGGGGCCGGGCCCGACCGGGCCCGAGGCAGTACACAGGCGGTGATCGCGGTGGGGGCCGCGCTCGCCGCCCCCGCCCTTTTCCTCGCCGCGTGCGGCAGCGGGGGCACGGGCGCGCGGGACGAGGGCCCGGCCCACGCCTCGGCGGTGGCCGGGGCCGTCGCCTCCCCCTCCCCCAGCCCGTCCGAGCACTACCGGCGGGTGGACCCCGTCGCGCTGATCAAGAGCGACCCCGAGGTGTCGCCGGCGGTCAAGCGGGAGCTGAAACCGTGCAACGGCGATGAGTACCCGGTCGACGTCTCCTACGGGAATCTGACCGGGGCCCCGGTGGACGACGTCGTCGTCAACGTACTCACCTGCGCCGACGCGGTCGGCATCGGCTCGTACGTGTACCGGGACGACGACGGCTCCTTCAGGAACGTCTTCAAGACCGAGGAGTCCCCGGTCTACGCGGAGATCGACCAGGGCGTCCTGTCGGTGACCAGGCAGTACTACGAGAAGGGCGACCCGATCTCCAGCCCGTCCGGTGAGATCGTGACCCCGTACACCTGGAAGGCGGGACGGTTCGCCCAGGGCAAACCCACGCGCAACGAGTACAGCAAGTCCGCCGGCGGGGGTCCGACACCGGTACCGGACAGCTGACCACCCCGCCCCGCACACCTGACCGCCCCACCTACCCCACGAGGACTGAGAGCACCGGGATGGCAGACCAGACCCACGTCCTGTTCGTCGAGGACGACGACGTCATCCGCGAGGCCACCCAGCTCGCCCTGGAGCGGGACGGCTTCGCGGTCACCGCGATGCCCGACGGCCTGTCGGGCCTGGAGGCGTTCCGGGCGAACCGCCCCGACATCGCGCTGCTGGACGTCATGGTGCCGGGCCTGGACGGCGTCAGCCTGTGCCGCCGGATCCGTGACGAGTCGACCGTGCCGGTGATCATGCTGTCGGCGCGGGCCGACTCCATCGATGTCGTCCTGGGCCTGGAGGCGGGCGCCGACGACTACGTGACCAAGCCCTTCGACGGTGCCGTGCTCGTCGCCCGCATCCGCGCGGTGCTGCGCCGCTTCGGACACGCCGGCGGATCCGCGCAGGCGGAGGAGGCCGCGTCGACGGCCGGCGGCGGCCCGCTCGCCTTCGGGGACCTGGAGATCGACACCGACGGCATGGAGGTGCGCCGGGCCGGGCAGCCGGTGGCGCTGACGCCGACCGAGATGCGGCTGCTGCTGGAGTTCTCCGCCGCGCCGGGTACCGTACTCTCCCGCGACAAGCTGCTGGAGCGGGTCTGGGACTACGGCTGGGGCGGCGACACCCGGGTCGTGGACGTGCATGTGCAGCGGCTGCGGCAGAAGATCGGCCAGGACCGGATCGAGACGGTCCGCGGCTTCGGCTACAAGCTGAAGGCCTGAGCGGAGCGGCGGTATGCGGGGGATTCTGCGGCATCCGGTCCGGCGCATGGAGCGCGCGGGCCTGCGCACCGGGCTCAGGTGGAAGGTCAGCGCGGCCATCGCGCTCGTGGCCGGGCTGGTGGCGATCGTACTGAGCCTGGTCGTGCACAACGCGGCACGCGTCTCGATGCTGGACAACGCGCGCGAGCTCGCCAACGACCGGGTCCTGATGGCCCAGCGCAACTACGAGCTGAACCGGGGGCCGGTCTTCCCCTACGTCAAGGTCGACGACCCGGAGCTGCCGGCCGCGCTGCGCGAGAAGGTCGAGCGGGGCCGCCGGGCGAGCGATGTCTCCGAGCACCACGGCGCGGCGGACATCTGGGCGGCCGTACCGGTGAAGGACGGGCATGTGCTGTCCCTGCACAGCCATCTGCCCGACCGCAGCACCGACATGCTGCAGGACCTGGACCAGGCCCTGGTCATCGGCTCGGTCGCGGTCGTGCTCGGCGGCAGCGCGCTGGGCGTGCTGATCGGCGGGCAGCTGTCCCGGCGGCTGCGCAAGGCGGCGGCCGCCGCGAACCAGGCCGCGGCCGGCGAGACCGACGTCCGGGTGCAGGAGGCCATCGGCGGGGTCGTACGGGACGAGACCGACGAACTCGCGCGCGCGGTGGACGCCATGGCGGACGCGCTGCGGCAGCGCCTGGAGGCCGAGCGGCGGGTCACCGCGGACATCGCGCACGAGCTGCGCACCCCGGTGACGGGTCTGCTGACGGCCGCCGAGCTGCTGCCGCCCGGCCGGCCCACGGAACTGGTCCTGGACCGGGCCAAGGCCATGCGCACCCTGGTCGAGGACGTCCTGGAGGTGGCCCGGCTGGACGGGGCCTCGGAGCGGGCGGAGCTGCAGGACATCATGCTCGGCGAGTTCGTCAGGCGCCGGGTGGCCGCCAAGGATCCGGACATCGCCGTACGGGTGGTGCACGAGTCGGAGGTCACCACCGACCCACGGCGGCTGGAGCGGGTGCTGTTCAACCTGCTCGCCAACGCCGCCCGGCACGGCCGGCCACCGATCGAGGTCACCGTGGAGGGGCGGGTCATCCGGGTCCGCGACCACGGCCCCGGCTTCCCGGACGAGCTGCTCGCCGAGGGGCCGAGCCGGTTCCGCACCGGCAGCAAGGACCGCGCCGGGCAGGGCCACGGCCTCGGTCTGACCATCGCGGCGGGCCAGGCGCGCGTGCTGGGCGCCCGGCTGACGTTCCGCAACGTACGGCCCGCGGGGGCGCCCGCAGGCGTTCCCGCGGAGGGTGCGGTGGCCGTCCTGTGGCTGCCGGAGCACGCCCCGACCAACACGGGCAGCTATCCGACGCTGCCCGCGTCCGGCGGCGCCTCGGTGCCGTAGGCAGGCACCGCTCGCCGGGCTCGGGAGATGTGAGGGTTCACCGCTCGCCGAGGAGACCCCCCGGCCGAGCGGGGACGCCGGCCCCGGCGCCCCTCCCGCCATCGCGTCGGACTGCTCAGGTCGTCGCCACCACCAGTTCCTCCGCTCTCGACGGCCGTAGCCCGTCCGGTCGGCCGGCGAAGTAGCGGCGGGCGAGTTCCTCCGCCGGTATGTGGCGGGCGTCGCGGAAGCCGGCCTCGCGGGTCAGGGCCACCATCCGCTGGGGCGTGAAGTAGCTGAGGAACGGCGTGCCGGACGCGCGCGCACCCCGCTCCGCCGCCTCGTGGAAGGGCCGCAGCTCCGGCTCGACGTCCGCGGCCGGCCGCAGGAACGTGGTGGCGAGTGTGGAGCCCGGAGCGAGCGTCGCGACCTGCCGGAAGCTCGCGGTGACGGCGTCCCGCGTGAGGTACATGGTCACGCCGGTGCAGGCCACGACCGCCGGGCGGCCCGGGTCGAGACCGGCCGCGAGCAGCCGCCCCCACCAGTCCTTCTCGAAGTCGACCGGCACCAGCCGCAGCCGGTCGGGCACCTCGTAGCCGAGCGCGGCGAGCCGGCGCCGCTTCCACTCCTGCGGCCCGGGCCGGTCCGCCTCGAACACCCGCAGCCCCGCGGCGATCTCCGGCCGCCGCTGGGCGAACGTGTCGAGCCCGGCGCCGAGGACGACGTACTGGTCGACGCCCCGCGCGGCCTGCTCCACGACGAGGTCCTCGACGAACCGGGCGCGGGCCGCGATGGACGCCCGCACGGGCCGGGTGTCCCGCTCGTCCATGTCGGGGCGGGAACGCCAGTCGTCACCGGGATCCGCCAGGCGCAGGCCGATCTCGTCCTCGATGACGTGCGGCGGCGGATCGGCCCGGACGTGCAGCGCCCGCCACAGGGCGACCCGCACCGCCGTGTGGTCCGGCAGTACGGCAGGTTCCGCGGTCACCCGAAGTCCTTGGAGAAGTCCAGCTCCTCGCTGCGCTCGGTCAGCGAGTACCAGTTGCCGCTGTCGTCGCGGAAGATCGCCTCGATGCCGTACGGCCGCTCCTTCGGCTCCTGGACGAACTCCACTCCGCGTGCCTTGAAGGCCGCGTAGTCGCCCCGGCAGTCGTCCGTGTGGAACGCCCCGGCCCCCAGTACTCCCTTGGCGACCAGCTTCTTCAGCGCCTCGGCGGACTCGGGGTCCAGGCCCGGGCCGTCCAGGCTCATCAGCGCCAGCTCCAGGTCGGGCTGGTCCTTGGCGCCGACGGTGATCCAGCGCATGTCGCCCAGGGCGAGGTCGGTGCGCACCTCGAAGCCCAGCTTCTCGGTGAAGAAGGCCTTCGTCCGCTGCTGGTCGGTGGTCCACACGGTGCTGATGGCCAGGCCTTTGATCATGGCTGCGCTCTCCTGTCACGAGGCTGCTGTTCCTGCTCGTCACCGTAGGCAGGGCCGGGCGCGGCGCGCTTCTTCGATGTTGCGGTGTTGAAACCGCCGGCCCAGAGCATGGCGTAGCAGCCGGGTATGAGGGCGGCGCCGCGGCCGACGTGCTTCGCCCGGTACTCGCTCGGGGTGAGGCCGGTGCGGGCCTTGAAGCGGGCGGAGAACGTGCCGAGGCTGCTGAAGCCGACCAGGGTGCAGATCTCGGTCACCGTGAGGTTGGCGGTGCGCAGCATCTCCTCGGCGCGCTCGATCCGCCGGTGGGTGAGGTAGTGGCCGGGTGTCTCGCCGTAGGCCTCCTTGAAGGCGCGCAGGAAGTGATACCGCGAGTACCCGGCGTGCGCCGCCACCACGTCCAGGTCGAGGCCCGGGTCGGCCCAGTCCCGGTCCATGGCGTCCTTGGCCAGACGCAGGCGGCGGATTTTGTCCATGGCCCGATGGTGACACGGGGGTCTGACATCGGGGCCGTGACCGAAACGGCCGAAGGCCCCGGCGCTGCGGACGCGCACCGGGGCCTTCGGGCTCAGGCAGACTCAGACGGCCTCGACCACGGCCACCGGCGCGGCGTCGGCACCCTCGGTGGCAGCCTTCGGCCCGCCCTTGAGCGGCACCTCCTTGACGAACAGCGCCGCGATCAGCACCAGCACCGAGATCCCGGCCCCGAGCAGGAAGGCGGAGTGCGTGCCCGAGGACACCGCGTGCTGGTACGCCTCGCGGACCACCGCCGGGAGCTTCTCCAGGCTCTTCGCGTCCAGCTGCGCCGACTTCTCGGTGATGTTCTTGCCGAGCGCGCCGGCCCGCTCGGCCATGACGTCCTGGACCCGGTGGTTGAACAGTGCGCCCATGATGGCCACGCCGAAGGACGAGCCGAGCGTACGGAACAGGGTGGTCGAGGAGGACGCCACGCCCATGTCCTTCATCTGGACGCTGTTCTGCGCGACCAGCATGGTGATCTGCATCAGGCAGCCCATGCCCGCGCCGACCACGGCCATGTAGAGGCCGGAGGTCAGGCGGGTCGTCTCGGTGTCCATCAGGGACAGCAGGTACAGGCCGACGGTCATCAGGACGCCGCCGACGATCGGGAAGATCTTGTACCGGCCGCTGTTGGTGGTGACCCGGCCGGCGACCATCGAGGTCACGAGCATCGCGCCGAGCATCGGCAGCAGCAGCAGTCCGGAGTTGGTGGCGGAGGCGCCCTGCACGGCCTGCTGGTACAGCGGCAGGAACAGGGTGGCGCCGAACATCACGAAGCCGGTGATGAAGCCGATGACCGACATCAGGGTGAAGTTGCGGCTCCTGAAGATGTGCAGCGGCACGACCGGCTCGGCGGCCTTGGTCTGCCAGAACACGAACCCGACCAGCGCGGCCACGCCGATGCCGGTCAGCTCCATGATCCGCGCGGAGGTCCAGGCGTACTCGGTGCCGCCCCAGGTGGTGACCAGCACGATGGAGGTGATGCCGACGGTCAGCAGCAGCACGCCCAGGTAGTCGATGCCCGCCTTGGACCGCTTCTTCGGCAGGTGCAGTACGGCGGTGACGAGCGCGAGGGCGACCGCGCCGAGCGGCAGGTTGATGTAGAAGGCCCAGCGCCAGCCCCAGTTGTCGGTGATGGTGCCGCCGACGAGCGGACCGCCGATCATCGCCAGCGCCATCACGCCGGCCATCATGCCCTGGTACTTGCCCCGCTCCCGCGGCGGGATCAGATCGCCGATGATCGCCATGACGCCGACCATCAGACCGCCGGCGCCCAGGCCCTGCACGGCCCGGAACCCGATCAGCTGGCCCATGTCCTGGGCCATGCCGCTCAGCGCCGAGCCGAGGAGGAAGATCACGATCGAGCTGAGGAAGGCGCCCTTGCGCCCGTACATGTCGCCGATCTTGCCCCAGACGGGGGTGGAGGCCGCGGTGGCCAGGGTGTACCCGGTGACGACCCAGGAGAGGTGCTCCAGGCCGCCCAGTTCGCCCACGATCGTCGGCATCGCCGTGCCGACGATCATGTTGTCCAGCATCGCGAGCATCATCGCGATCATCAGTGCGAGCAGCACCACCCGCACACTCCGGGGCTGTTTGCCCTCGGCCGCACTCTGGGGCTGTCCGCCCTCCGCCATGACACCTTCGACCGTGTCCGCCATCGTCTTCCCATTCCCCCTGCGGAAGCTACTTACTTGCCGCCCGGCTAGTTACTACACTACGGAAGGTAGACCCGCTACTAGCCGGGCGTCAAGTAAGTTTCCCCGGGAGCGCGACGAGTACGAGGATGGGCCTCACCATGGACGGCACCAAGCAGCAGCGCCGCGGCAACACCCGCCAGCGCATCCAGGACGTGGCGCTCGGACTCTTCGCGGAGCAGGGCTACGAGAAGACCTCCCTGCGGGAGATCGCCGAGCGTCTCGACGTCACGAAAGCGGCCCTGTACTACCACTTCAAGACCAAGGAAGAGATCATCGTCAGTCTCTTCGCGGATCTGACGAAGCCGATCGAGGACCTGATCGAGTGGGGCGGACGGCAGCCGCACACCCTGGAGACCAAGCAGGAGATCGTCCGCCGCTACAGCGAGGCGCTGGCCGGCGCGGAACCGCTGTTCCGCTTCATGCAGGAGAACCAGGCGACGGTCCGGGAACTGCGCATCGGCGACACGTTCAAGGACCGGATGCGCGGCCTGCGGGACATCCTCATCGACCCGGAGGCGGAGCTGGTCGACCAGGTCCGCTCGGTCAGCGCGATGTTCACGCTGCACGCCGGGATGTTCGTGATGCAGGACCTCGAAGGCGACTCCGAGAAGAAGCGCGAGGCCGTTCTCGAAGTCGCCCTGGACCTCGTCGCGCAGGCGCACGAGCACGCCCGCGAGAAGGACTAGGTCAGACCTTCACACCCTTGGCGCGCAGGAACGCGACCGGGTCGATGCCGGAGCCGTAGTTCGGGGTCGTACGGATCTCGAAGTGCAGGTGCGGACCGGTGGAGTTGCCGGTGGAGCCGGACAGCGCGATGTGCTGGCCGGTCCGGACGACCTGGCCGATCCGGACGTCGACCCGCGACAGGTGCGCGTACTGCGAGTAGGTGCCGTTGCCGTGCTTGATGACGACGGCGTTGCCGTACGCCGGGCCGTCACCGGCGCCGTTGGGGCCGGCCTTGACGACGGTGCCGCCGTGCGCGGCGACGACCTCGGTGCCGGTCGGCACGGCGAAGTCCTGGCCGCTGTGCTTGTGCGCCCAGTGGTTGCCGGCCTGCGCGAAGCCCGCCGAGAGCGCGTACTTCTTCACCGGGTCGACCCAGGAGCCGGCGGACGCGGTGGCGGCGCTCGCGACCCCGGTACCCAGCACGGCCGTGGCGCCGAGTCCGGCAGCCAGGACGGTCACACGGGCACGGAGCGAGGACGTACGGGAAGAGCGGGACGTGAAGCGCTGGAACATCTGGACCTCGTGAACTCGGGGACACTTCTGCCACCCGGCGTACGGACGTCCATGGAGACGTTTCACCGAAGCGGCCATCCCTTGGTAACCGAGCACCCCATCAAGCCCAAAACGCCTCAAGTACGGCACCGGGTAGTAGACGCCACTAAAACCACCCGCTTTCTTGACAGCCGCTCCGCTCGGCCCGCACGGCTCTGACGACGCACTTCTCTCTGGCAAGCCAGTGGGGCAAAAGTCCCTTTTTCGCCCCTTTTGTCTATCCGACGCATCCCACTATCCCGGCTAGTACCGGACATTTCGCCTGTGCCGCATATCACCGGCTCCCCTTGTCGGCGAATGCAGAAATGTGACGCAGGCCTCTATGCGCCTACCCTCCAGTAACCCTACGGTTCCCCTCGCGCCACCCTCGCCTCAGATCATGCCCCTGACATTCAGAGACGCGAGAGGACCCCCGCCGATGACCAGACGCCCCTGGGCGCGCCGCATCTCCGTGACCGCCGTCTCCGTGACCGCACTGGCAGCCCTGGCCGCTCCGGCAGCGACGGCCGCCCCGGCCGAGGCCGCGACCACGAACTACTCCTCCGCCAGGGTCGACTACGCCACCTGGCAGAAGGACTGCCAGGCGGTCATGGACCAGGCCCTGCCGTACCTGAAGGACCGCATCGCCGCCGCCAGGCCCGGCGAGAAGCAGGCGATCGTCTTCGACATCGACAACACCACGCTGGAGACCGACTTCGGCTTCAGCTACCCCCAGCCGGCCAACCGGCCCGTCCTGGACGTCGCCCGCTACGCCCAGGAGCACGGCGTCTCCCTCTTCTTCGTCACCGCCCGCCCCGGCGTCCTGTACTGGCCCACCGAGTACAACCTCGAACACGACGGCTACGACGTCTCCGGCCTCCACGTCCGCGGCCTGGTCGACCTCTTCAAGGACGTCGCCGCCTACAAGACCGCCCAGCGCGCCGACATCGAGAACGACGGCTACACGATCATCGCGAACATCGGCAACAGCGCCACGGACCTGTCCGGCGGCCACGCCGAGAAGACCTTCAAACTGCCGGACTACGACGGACAGTTGTCGTAACGCCGGCGGTACGCGGTGGCCGATACGGCTGTCCGCGCCGAGAACGCCGAAGGGGCCGGTGCCCGAAGGCACCGGCCCCTCATGTCCGGCTGAACCGCAGGAGACTGACGCTTACTCCTTGCTCAGGTTGGGCCCAGCCCCACCCGCGGCCTGCTCGATCGGCGGGACGTCCGGCAGTGCCGACTTCTCCTCACCCCGGAAGGTGAAGGTGGCGGCGTCGCCCTCGCCCTCGGTGTCCACGACCACGATGTGACCGGGGCGCAGCTCGCCGAAGAGGATCTTCTCCGAGAGCGTGTCCTCGATCTCGCGCTGGATCGTGCGGCGCAGCGGCCGGGCGCCCAGCACGGGGTCGTAACCCTTCTTGGACAGCAGTTCCTTCGCGGACTGGGACAGCTCGATGCCCATGTCCCGGTCCTTCAGGCGCTCGTCCACCTTGCTGATCATCAGGTCGACGATCCGCAGGATGTCCTCCTGCGTCAGCTGCGGGAAGACGACCACGTCGTCGACGCGGTTGAGGAACTCGGGCCGGAAGTGCTGCTTCAGCTCGTCCGACACCTTGTTCTTCATGCGCTCGTAGTTGGTCTTCGTGTCACCCGCGGCGGCGAAGCCGAGGTTGAAGCCCTTGGAGATGTCCCGGGTGCCGAGGTTGGTCGTCATGATGATGACCGTGTTCTTGAAGTCCACGACCCGGCCCTGGGAGTCGGTCAGACGACCGTCCTCCAGGATCTGCAGCAGCGAGTTGAAGATGTCCGGGTGGGCCTTCTCGACCTCGTCGAAGAGGACGACCGAGAACGGCTTGCGGCGCACCTTCTCCGTCAGCTGGCCGCCCTCCTCGTAGCCCACGTATCCGGGGGGCGAACCGAAGAGACGCGACACCGTGTGCTTCTCGCTGAACTCCGACATGTCGAGGGAGATCAGCGCGTCCTCGTCGCCGAAGAGGAACTCGGCGAGCGCCTTGGACAGCTCCGTCTTACCGACACCGGACGGGCCGGCGAAGATGAACGAACCACCCGGACGCTTCGGGTCCTTCAGGCCCGCACGCGTACGACGGATCGCCTTCGACAGCGCCTTGACGGCGTCGTTCTGGCCGATGACCCGCTTGTGGAGCTCCTCCTCCATGCGCAGCAGGCGGGAGGACTCCTCCTCGGTCAGCTTGAAGACCGGGATGCCGGTGGCCGTGGCGAGGACCTCGGCGATCAGCTCGCCGTCGACCTCGGCGACGACGTCCATGTCGCCGGCCTTCCACTCCTTCTCCCGCTTCGCCTTGGCGGCCAGGAGCTGCTTCTCCTTGTCGCGCAGGGAGGCGGCCTTCTCGAAGTCCTGCGAGTCGATCGCGGACTCCTTGTCCCGGCGGACGGCGGCGATCTTCTCGTCGAACTCGCGCAGGTCCGGCGGAGCGGTCATCCGGCGGATGCGCATCCGGGAACCGGCCTCGTCGATCAGGTCGATCGCCTTGTCCGGCAGGAAGCGGTCCGAGATGTACCGGTCGGCCAGGGTCGCGGCCTGGACCAGGGCCTCGTCCGTGATGGAGACGCGGTGGTGCGCCTCGTACCGGTCGCGCAGACCCTTGAGGATCTCGATCGTGTGCGGCAGGGACGGCTCGGCGACCTGGATGGGCTGGAAGCGGCGCTCCAGGGCCGCGTCCTTCTCCAGGTGCTTGCGGTACTCGTCCAGGGTGGTCGCACCGATGGTCTGCAGCTCACCGCGGGCCAGCATCGGCTTCAGGATCGAGGCCGCGTCGATGGCGCCCTCGGCGGCACCCGCACCGACCAGCGTGTGCAGCTCGTCGATGAACAGGATGATGTCGCCGCGGGTGCGGATCTCCTTGAGCACCTTCTTGAGGCGCTCCTCGAAGTCACCGCGGTAGCGGGAGCCGGCGACCAGGGCGCCGAGGTCCAGCGTGTAGAGGTGCTTGTCCTTGAGGGTCTCGGGCACCTCGCCCTTGACGATGGCCTGGGCGAGGCCCTCGACGACGGCGGTCTTGCCGACGCCGGGCTCACCGATCAGCACCGGGTTGTTCTTCGTACGGCGGGACAGCACCTGCATGACCCGCTCGATCTCCTTCTCGCGCCCGATGACCGGGTCGAGCTTGGACTCACGAGCGGCCTGGGTGAGGTTCCGGCCGAACTGGTCCAGGACGAGAGAGGTCGAGGGCGTGCCCTCGGCCGGGCCGCCCGCGGCGGCGGTCTCCTTGCCCTGGTAACCGGAGAGCAGCTGGATGACCTGCTGCCGCACCCGGTTGAGGTCTGCGCCCAGCTTGACCAGGACCTGGGCGGCGACGCCCTCGCCCTCGCGGATCAGGCCGAGCAGGATGTGCTCCGTGCCGATGTAGTTGTGGCCCAGCTGAAGGGCCTCGCGGAGCGACAGCTCCAGGACCTTCTTGGCACGGGGGGTGAAGGGGATGTGCCCGGACGGGGCCTGCTGGCCCTGACCGATGATCTCCTCCACCTGCTGGCGGACCGCCTCAAGCGAAATGCCGAGGCTCTCCAGGGCCTTAGCGGCGACACCTTCGCCCTCGTGGATGAGACCCAGGAGGATGTGCTCGGTGCCGATGTAGTTGTGGTTGAGCATCCGGGCTTCTTCCTGAGCCAGGACGACAACCCGCCGCGCGCGGTCGGTGAACCTCTCGAACATCGTTAATCGCTCCTCAGAGCGGTCAGGCAGTGGGGGGAACTTCCCCTCCCTGTCCTTCCGCAGCTTAGTCCCGCAAGCGGGGACCGCTCATTCCAACTGCCGACACCGTCGATGGCCTCCTGACCCGTGACGCCGACATCTGCTCCAACCCGATGGTGCGAGACGATGTTCCCGCAGGCCAGGCAGTTACCCCAGTCGCCAGTACGCCGATGGCGAACGTGAGACGTCCTTTCCTGCGTGTCGCCCCCTCCCACTAGGCATGTCTTACCCGCGGGGACTGACACTCCATGCGGCGCGCACCGGTTCCCTCCGCTATGGGCGAACAACCTTGCGCCTCCACGGACCCCCACGCGCCCCCTCTTCCGGCACTCCGCGCAGCCGACAGGCCACTCAGCGTAACCTGAAGGGGGGTCCGGCGGTTGCTCCTGGCATGGTTGGCTCGGTCCCCATGACCTCCACGGTCCCCCTTCCCCGCCGGCCCGTCGATCCGGGCACCCCGGCCGCCGGCCTCTCCGCCGGCCCCGAGGCCCGGGCCCGGCACTGGTACGAGAACGAGCTGGGCTGGCCGACCGTGCCCGGACGGCCGCTACGGCTGCGCACGGGGGTGCGGTTCGACGTGCTGGACGTACCGGCCGAGGCGGGCGCGAAGGCGCTCCGGCATCTCGCGCCGGGCTCCCCGGTGGCCCTGCGGGGCGACCGGATGCAGCTGCTGGTGGCCGCGGGCGGCGCGGAGGAGCTGCCCGGTCTGCTGGCCTGGCTGGAGTGGGGCACGGTGGCCCTGGACCTGCGCGTCCTCGGGACGGGCGACACGATGGAGGCCCCGCCGCCGCCCGCGGGGATCCCCGCCGTACGGCCTGAATCCGTACCGGCCGGAATTCCGCGCGAGCCATCCCCGCAGGGGGCCGCCGTGTGGTTGCGGCCCCCCGGTCCGGGAAGCGAGGCCGGGGCCTCGCTGCCCGCCATGCCGGCCATGCCGGCGTCGCCCCCCGTGGGACGCGAGGGGAGCGCCCCCGATCTCGTGCGACTGGTGGACACGGTGGCAGCGCAGTGTCACCGGGTCCGGCTGCGGCGCGCGTGCGCCGGGCATCCCGCCGGGCGGCGGGATCAGCCGTTGGCCTTCTCGTAAGCCTCGCGGATGGACGCGGGAACCCGGCCGCGGTCGTTGACCTCGTAACCGTTCTCCTTCGCCCAGGCGCGGATCGCCGCGGTGTCCTGGTTGCCGCCGGAAGCGGCACGCGCCTTCCCACGCCCACCGGAGGCACGGCCGCCGGTACGACGCCCGCCCTTCACATAGGGGTCAAGAAGCGTGCGCAGCTTGTCCGCATTGGCAGTCGTGAGATCGATCTCGTACGTCTTGCCGTCCAGCGCGAACGTCACGGTCTCGTCCGCCTCGCCGCCGTCGAGGTCGTCGACAAGAAGGACCTGAACCTTCTGTGCCACCGCATTTCCTTTCATCGATAACGTTGAGGGCCAGGGGTGTGCGGCGTCCGCCGTTTCGCCGCCCCTGTTATATGCAGTACTGCAGTACGTCGGAAAGCAAACCGCTTTTGCCGGAAAAACACAAACCCTCGGGAGTGACTCTGTGGACCACCCCCGTCCGGAAACATGCGCGTTTCGGACATAGGCCACCGGGGCAATGACGATCACAGATGCAGAAGCATCCGGCTGTTGCCCAAGGTGTTCGGCTTCACTCGTTCGAGACCGAGGAACTCCGCGACGCCCTCGTCATAGGAACGCAAGAGCTCGGCGTACACATCGGTGTCGACCGGCGTCTCCCCGATCTCCACGAAGCCGTGCTTCCCGAAGAAGTCGACTTCGAAGGTCAGGCAGAAAACCCGCCGAACGCCGAGCCAGCGCGCGGTCTGGAGCAACTTCTCCAGCAACTGGTGACCGACGCCGGCGCCCTTGAGGCCGGGCTTCACCGCCAGTGTGCGGACTTCCGCGAGGTCCTCCCACATGACGTGCAGCGCTCCGCAGCCGACCACCTCGGCGTTGTCGTCGCGTTCCGCGACCCAGAACTCCTGGATGTCCTCGTAAAGCGTGACCGTGGCTTTGTCGAGCAGGATGCGGTCGCGGACGTAGGCGTCGAGGAGGCGGCGCACGGCGGGGACATCGCTGGTCCGGGCCCGGCGGACGGTGATGGCTTTTGCGGAGACTTCGGGACGCTCTGCTGACATGAGCGGACGCTATCGCCCGTCGGTGTCCTGCGGCGCGCCGGGGTTCTCCTCTTGCCGGGCTTCGGCGGGTTCCTGTTGACGGGCTTCGGGGGCTTCCCGGGTTTCTTCCGGCCCCTGGACGATGCGTACGGCGTCCCTGAGGGCCTGGCGCTGTTCCTCGCTCATCATGCCGAAGAAGGCGACGAGAGCGGCGGCCGGGTTGTCGCTCTGCGACCAGGCGTCGTTCATGAGGGCGGCGGCGTACGCGGCTCGTGTCGACACGGCCTCATATCGATAGGCCCGCCCTTCGGCCTCGCGACGCACCCAGCCCTTCTGATGGAGATTGTCCAAAACGGTCATCACGGTGGTGTACGCGATGGTGCGTTCCTGCTGGAGATCTTGCAGGACTTCTCGAACGGTCACCGGGCGGTTCCACTTCCACACCCGCGTCATGACCGCGTCTTCGAGTTCTCCCAAGGGGCGAGGCACAACTCAGAACAATAGTGGGAGATCCCGGCAATGGCGTGCCGGACGTGCACTAGGACTACAAACGCGAACAAAAAGGGCGTACGACTCGTGTGGCGCCGGGGCGCGGGGAGTCGTACGCCAAGGGACGGCCAGAGTCGGCCGGGCCGGCCGACGGGCTCGCTGGATGGCCTGAAGGCCGTGCCGGAGGGCTGTGACCTGCGGTGATCGAGACGCTCTGGCGCGGTCCGCTCAGGCGTCGCCGCCGGCGGAGGCCTTGCGGGCGTCCGCGCGGGCGAGGGCGGCGTCGACGGCCGCGTCCTCCTTGGCCTTGGCGGCTCCGCCCTGGGTCTTCACGATCACCCTGACCACACCGACGAAGAACACGGCCATGACGACCGGGGGCACGAGCGCGGAGACGTAGTCCATGGCTCCAGAGTAGCCACGCCGGAACGCCCGAAAGGGGCGGGGCGCCCCTAACCCGCGGCCAGGCGGCGCGGCGCGCACTGCGCCGGGGGTGTCGGCTTGCGGCGCGGGAAGACCTCTCCGGGCGTGGGGATGGGCCGCTTCGGAGCGACCGGTTCCGGAGCCGGCCGCTCCGAGGGACCGGGCGCCGGCTTCTGCCCGGGCTCCCGAGCGGGCTCCTGCGGGGGCCCGGAGGGCCCGTCGGCCTCCTCTTCGCCCTGCCGCGCCCCGGACTCCCCCACGCCGCCCGCAAGGGCCAGCAGACGCGTCCTCGCGGGCGGCACCGCAGGCGGCGGCACCTTCCGCCCGCCCTGCGCGAACCGCGCCCGTACGTCCTGCTCGGCCAGCGCCTGACAGCGGTCCAGCAACGCCGCCGCCGCGGGGTTCCCGCGCAGCGCCCGGAGCGCGGCGAGGTCGTCCGCCGTCGGCCGGTGCCCGGCACCGAGCGCCTCCTCGAGGAGGGTGAGGTAGCCGGCGGCGGTACCCGGCAGGGCGGCCCGGTAACGGCCCAGGTCGGCCACCAGGAAGGCGCGCAGTCTGGCCCCCTCGCACATCGCCTCGTCGAGCGACTCGGCGAGCCGGAAACAGTCCTGCACGTCCTCGGCGGAGGCGTGGCCGGGGTGAAGGGCGAGGGCGAGGGCGCGGCGGAGCACACGCAGCTCCTCCACGCCGAACGCCATGCCGCCGCGGGATCCGTATGGCGTGGGCATGCGGCGACGCTACCCACTAATCCGACAAAAGTGACGAATTCGAATCCCATTCCCCCGCGTGTCGCTCCGGCTTTCGCTCATCCGGTGTCACCGGCGGAACGGCTGACGCCGACGGACGAGGGCGGCTCGCGCCACTGGACGGGATCGCCGACGCCACCGGCGGAACGGCTGACGCCGACGGACGAGGGCGGCCGGCGGCACTGGCGGGGCCCACGACGTCCCCGGCGAAGGCGGCCGGCGGCACTGGCGGAGCCCACGACGTCCCCGGCGGGGCAGCTGACGGCGAGGCGAGCGGCGTTCCCGGCGGGCCGCCGACTTCGCCGGCCAGGCCGGGGAGCGTCGCGGGGCAAGGCCCCTGGAGTCCCCGGCGGGGGTTCGACGGTGCCGCCCGACGAAGCCGGTGACGAGCCCGGCGGTGCCACCAGGCGAGGTCAGCGGCGTTCCCGATCGTGTCCCAGGCGGGCCACTGGAGTCACCGAGCGTCGGCGGCCTCCCCGGCGAGACCGGTTGCGGGGCCCGGAGGTGCCACCAGGCGAAGCCGGTGACGAGCCCGGAGGTGCCACCAGGCGAAGCCGACAGCGAGCCTGGCGGAGCCGCCGGACGAGCCAGCGGCGTTCCCGATCGTGTCCCCGGCCGGCCACTGGAGTCGCCGAGGGCCGGCGGCCTCCCCGGCGAGGGGCCGACGTCACTGGCGAGGCCGGGACGTTCCGGCGGGGACGGTGTGTCCCTGGCCGGCCGGTGTGCTCACGGTGGCGCCGCGGTGTGCGCCCGGGTGGGGGCAGGGGCGTTCTCGGTCGGGTCGGGGGTGTTCGCGGGGCGGGCCGGCGCATGGTGGGGCGCCGGGCCTTCTCATAGGCGGGAGACGTTTCGTTCGTAGACCAGGCGGAGGCCTATCAGGGTCAGCCACGGCTGGTGTTCGTCGATCACCGAGGACTCACCCAGCACCATCGGCGCCAGACCGCCCGTGGCGATCACCGTCACGTCGTCCGGGTCGTCGGCCAGCTCCCGGGCCATCCGGCTGACGACCCCGTCGACCTGCCCGGCGAACCCGTAGACGATGCCCGCCTGCATCGCCTCGACCGTGTTCTTGCCGATCACACTGCGCGGCCGGGCCACCTCGATCTTCCGCAGCTGCGCCCCCTTGACCCCGAGCGCCTCCACGGAGATCTCGATGCCGGGCGCGATGACCCCGCCGACGTACTCCCCGCGCGCGGAGACCGCGTCGAAGGTGGTCGCCGTACCGAAGTCCACGACGATCGCCGGGCCGCCGTACAGCTCGACCGCCGCGACCGCGTTGATGATCCGGTCGGCGCCGACCTCCTTGGGGTTGTCGGTGAGGATCGGCACGCCCGTCTTCACGCCCGGCTCGACCAGGACGGCGGGTACGTCGCCGTAGTACCGCCGGGTGACCTCGCGCAGTTCGTGCAGCACCGACGGGACGGTCGCGCAGATGGCGATGCCGTCGATGCCGTCGCCCAGCTCCTCGCCGAGCAGCGGGTGCATGCCCATCAGGCCCTGGAGCAGTACCGCCAGCTCGTCCGCCGTGCGGCGCGCGTCCGTGGAGATGCGCCAGTGCTCGACGATGTCCTCGCCGTCGAACAGACCGAGGACGGTGTGCGTGTTGCCGACGTCGATCGTGAGGAGCATGGCCGTTACTCCGCCTCGCGCAGGTCCAGGCCGATGTCCAGGATCGGCGAGGAGTGGGTCAGCGCGCCGACGGCCAGGAAGTCCACGCCCGTCTCGGCGTACGCGCGCGCGTTGGCCAGCGTCAGCCGTCCGGAGGCCTCCAGCAGCGCCCGCCCGCCGACGATGCCGACGGCCTCCTCGCACTCGCCGGGCGTGAAGTTGTCCAGCAGGATCAGGTCGGCGCCCGCGTCCACGACCTCACGCAGCTGGTGCAGGGTGTCGACCTCGACCTCGATCGGCACGTCCGGGAAGCCCTCCCGTACCGCCTTGAAGGCCTGCGCGACGCCACCGGCGGCGACCACGTGGTTGTCCTTCACCAGGGCCGCGTCGGACAGCGACATGCGGTGGTTGACGCCCCCGCCGCAGCGGACGGCGAACTTCTCCAGCGACCGCAGGCCCGGCGTCGTCTTGCGGGTGTCCCGCACGCGCGCCTTGGTGCCCTCCAGCGCGTCCGCCCACGCGCGCGTGGCGGTCGCGATGCCGGACAGCCGGCACAGGATGTTCAGCGCGCTGCGCTCCGCGGTGAGCAGGTCACGCGTGCGCGTGGTGACCGACAGCAGCTTCTGCCCGGCCTCGATCCGGTCGCCGTCCTCCACGTGCCGCTCGACTTCGAACTCGTCCGTGCACACCACGGAGAGCACGGCCTCGGCGACCCGGAGGCCGGCCACGACGCCCGCCTCGCGCGCGGTGAAGTCGGCGGTGGCCACCGCGTCCTCGGGGATGGTCGACACGGTCGTCACGTCCACGCCGCCGTCCAGGTCCTCCTGGATGGCGACGTTGGCGATGTCCTCGACCTCGACCGGGTCCAGTCCGGCAGCGGCCAGCAGTTCGGCGAGCGCGGGGTCCAGCCCGCACTCCAGGTATTCCTCGTCGCCCTCGGCGCCGCAGGTGCAGCCGTCGCCGCAGCCGCCGGTCGAGGCGAGGGGAAGGTCGTCGGTGCTCACGTCTGTCACTGCTCCTGGGGCGCTGGTGTTACCGGACAGGGGGGAAGTCTGCGGTGTCGGTGGTGCGTACGGCCAGCGACCGGTCCGGATTGAGCCGTACGACGATGTGGCGCCGCCAGATCGCGTCGTCGCGCTCGGCGCGGTCCTCGCGCCAGTGGCAGCCGCGGGTCTCCTCGCGCAGCCGGGCGGCGGCGACCAGGACCCGGGCCACGCACAGGAGGTTGGTCGCCTCCCAGGTGTCCACGCCGGGCTCGGCGGTCTTGCCGTTCTCCTCCAGCGCGTCCCGGGCCTCGGTGTGCAGCTTCTGGAGCTGGTCCGCGGCCCTGGCGAGGGACTCCTCGGAACGCAGCACGCCCGCGCCCTCGGTCATGGTCCGCTGGATGGCGAAGCGGGTCTCGGGGGTGAGCAGCGGGTGGGCCGGCTTCCCGGGGTCCGGGACCGGTACGGGCACGCGCGCGTGGAGGCCGTCCGCCGCGCGGGCGGCGGCGATGTCGGCGGCGATCCGTTCGGCGTAGACGAGGCCTTCGAGGAGGGAGTTGGAGGCGAGCCGGTTGGCGCCGTGCACGCCGGTGCAGGCGACCTCGCCGCACGCGTACAGGCCCGGGACCGTGGTGCGTCCCCGCGCGTCGGTGCGGACGCCGCCGGACGCGTAGTGGGCGGCCGGGGCGATCGGGATGGGCTCGGTGACCGGGTCGATGCCGTTGGCGCGGCAGGCGGCCAGGATGGTCGGGAAGCGGTGCTCCCACATGTCGGCGCCGAAGTGCCGGGCGTCGAGGTACATGTGTTCGGCGCCCTGCTCCAGCATCCGCCGCAAGATGCCCTTGGCGACGATGTCCCGGGGCGCCAGCTCGGCCAGTTCGTGCTGGCCCGCCATGAAGCGCACCCCGTCCCCGTCGACCAGGTACGCGCCCTCGCCGCGCACCGCCTCGGAGACGAGCGGCTGCTGGCCCTCGGCGTCCGCGCCGAGGAACAGCACGGTCGGGTGGAACTGGACGAACTCCAGGTCGCTGACCTCGGCGCCCGCGCGCAGCGCCAGCGCCACACCGTCGCCGGTCGACACGGACGGGTTGGTGGTCGCCGAGAACACCTGGCCCATGCCGCCGGTCGCGAGGACGACGGCGGGGGCGTGGACGGCACCCACGCCGTCGTGCTGGCCCTCGCCCATCACGTGCAGGGTGACCCCGGCCGTACGGCCCTCGGCGTCGGTGAGCAGGTCCAGGACCAGCGCGTTCTCGATCGTGCGCAGCCCACGCGCGCGTACGGCCTCCACGAGCGCCCGGGAGACCTCCGCGCCGGTCGCGTCGCCGCCCGCGTGCGCGATCCGGCGCCGGTGGTGGCCGCCCTCACGGGTGAGGTGGATGTCGCCCTCGTCGTCGGTGTCGAAGTGGGCGCCGGTGGAGATCAGCCGCCGGACGGCGTCGGGGCCTTCGGTGACGAGGATCCGTACGGCCTCCTCGTCGCACAGGCCCGCGCCGGCCACCAGGGTGTCCTCCAGGTGCTGCTCGGGGGTGTCCCCCTCGCCGAGGGCCGCGGCGATGCCGCCCTGCGCCCAGCGCGTGGAGCCGTCGTCCAGGCGGGCCTTGGTGACGACGACCGTGGTGAGCCCGGCGGCCTCGCAGCGCAGTGCAGCGGTCAGGCCGGCCACTCCGGAGCCGACGACGACCACGTCCGCGCGGATGCTCCACCCGGGTGCGGGTGCGTGCAGTCGTATGCCTGTGCTGGTCACGAGGCGGCTCCGAAGGTGAGAGGCAGATTGTCGATCAGCCGGGTCGTGCCGACCCGGGCGGCGACGGCGAGGACGGCCTCGCCGGTGAAGTCGTCGCCGATCTCGGTGAAGTCGGCGGGGTCGACCAGCGCCAGGTAGTCCAGCCGGAGGGGCGGGTCGAAGCGGGCGGCCTCGTCCAGGACCTGCCGGGCGGCGGCGCGGACGGCCGCCGGGCCGCCGGGCACGGCGGTGGCCACCGCGTGCGCGTCGGCCGCCGCGCGGGACTCCCCTATGGCGCTCAGCGCCTCGGCACGCGCGTGCGTGGAGGGCACTTCCCGGGCCCGCGCGCGCAGCGCCTCCTGCGCCGCGTGCCGGTCCCGGCCGGCGAACAGCGCGCGGGAGAGCGCGAGGGCGGTTCGGCGCTCGTCCGGCGAGAGGTAACGGTTCCGGCTGGACAGGGCGAGCCCGTCCTCCTCGCGGACGGTCGGTACGGCGACGATCTCGACGCCGAAGTTGAGGTCCCGCACCATGCGCCGGATCAGGGCCAGCTGCTGGGCGTCCTTCTGCCCGAACAGGGCGACGTCGGGGCGGGTGAGGTGCAGCAGCTTGGCGACGACGGTGAGCATCCCGTCGAAGTGCCCGGGCCGCGAGGCGCCCTCCAGGCGCTCGCCCATGGGGCCCGCGGAGACGCGCACCTGGGGTTCGCCGCCCGGGTAGACCTCGTCCACGGACGGCGCGAACACGGCGTCCGCGCCCGCCTGCTCGGCGAGCTTGAGATCGGCGTCCAGGGTGCGCGGGTAGCGGTCCAGGTCCTCGCCCGCGCCGAACTGCAACGGGTTGACGAAGACCGTGACGACGACCTCGCCGTCGGCGCCGGCGACCTGGCGCGCGGTGCGGATGAGGGTGGCGTGGCCCTCGTGCAGGGCGCCCATGGTCATCACGACGGCGCGGCGGCCGTGGCGCACCCGCGCGTGCAGCTCTTCGGCGGTGCTCAGCAGGGCGGTGCTCATCGGTCGTTCCCCTCGGTGCCGGTCGTGCCGTCGGAGCCGTTCGTGCCGTCGGTTCCCTCGCCTCCCCGGCTCGCGTGACCTCCGTCGGCGAGTACCCCGAGGAGGTCCTCGGCGAGTTCCGGCTTCAGCAGGCCGTGGGCGAGCGCGCGGTCGGCGGTCGCGCGGGCCATCGCCAGATAGCCCGCCACGGTCTGCGGGGCGTGCTTGCGCAGCTCGGTGATGTGCGCGGCGACCGTTCCGGCGTCCCCGCGCGCGACCGGGCCGGTCAGGGCGGCGTCGCCGGAGCGCAGGGCGTTGTCCAGGGCGGCCCCGAGCAGCGGGCCGAGCATCCGGTCGGGCGCCGCCACACCGGCGGCGCGCAGCAGTTCCATGGACTGGGCGACCAGGGTCACGAGGTGGTTGGCGCCCAGCGCGAGGGCCGCGTGGTAGAGCGGGCGGTTCTGCTCGCTGATCCACTCGGGTTCGCCGCCCATCTCGATCACCAGGGCCTCGGCGGCCAGCCGCAGCTCCTCGGGCGCGGTGACGCCGAAGGAGCAGCCCGCGAGCCGCTGGACGTCCACCGGAGTGCCGGTGAAGGTCATCGCCGGGTGCAGGGCCAGCGGCAGCGCGCCCGCGTGCAGGGCCGGGTCGAGCACCTTCGCGCCGTACCGGCCGGAGGTGTGCACGAGCAGCTGTCCCGGCCGTACCGCGCCGGTCTCGGCGAGGCCGGCGACCAGGCCGGGCAGGGCGTCGTCGGGGACCGTGAGCAGCACCAGGTCGGCGCGCTGGAGCACCTCGGCGGGCGGCACCAGCGGGACGTCCGGGAGCATGGTCTCGGCGCGCCTGCGGGAGGCGTCGGAGACTCCGGAGACGGCCACCGGGCGGTGCCCGGCGAGCTGGAGGGACGCGGCCAGCGCGGGGCCCACGCGACCGGCGCCGACGACGCCGACGGTGAGCCGCGCGGGGCGGTCCTTGAGGTCTGGCTGGTGGACTGTACTCACGCGACGGCGGCCTTCCCGTTCCAGTCCGCTCTGGGTACCGGACGATTTCTCGTCATGTTAACGCTATCGGGTGGGGCGGCGGCCGGTTGTCCACAGGCTGTGGGTTTCACCACGTCTACGCCCGCCCCTGCGGCCACGTCTTCGCCCGCCTCCGCACTCACGTCTTCGTCCTCGTCCTCGGCGCAGGAGAACCCGGCTGCCGCGCGGGGCCGTGCCGGGCATGATCCACGGCATGACTGATGTGGCTGAGCAGGACGACAGGCGATCGGCGGAGGAACGGACGCGGGAGCGGCACAGGGCCGCCCAGCGGCAGGCGCGGCGCATCCTGGCGCGCGCGACCCCGCGGGGCTCGATCCGCGAACGGCTCGCGCTGCTCCAGGAGGCCGGCGCCGAGGTGTACGACCTGGACGAGCCCGGGGACGTCTACGGCGACCGGATCGTGGCCACCCTGGAGGAGCGGGTCGCCGCGCTGCTCGGCACCGAGGCCGCCGCGTTCTTCCCGACGGGCACCATGGCCCAGCAGGTGGCCCTGCGCTGCTGGGCGGCCCGCACCGGGAACCCGGCGGTGGCCCTCCACCCGCTGGCCCACCCGGAGGTCCATGAGCGGCAGGCGTTCAGCCAGGTCAGCGGGTTGCGTCCGGTCAGGGTGGGCGGCGGGCGCCGGCTGCCCACGGCGGCCGGGATACGCGACCTCGAAGAGCCCTTCGGCGCGCTGATGCTGGAGCTGCCCCTCAGGGACGCCGGATTCGTGCTGCCCACCTGGGAGGAGCTGACCGAGGCCGTCGAGGCGGCGCGGGAGCGTGACGCCGTGGTGCACTTCGACGGCGCGCGCCTGTGGGAGTGCACCGAGCACTTCGGGCGTCCCCTGGCTGAGATCGCCGGCCTCGCCGACAGCGTCTACGTGTCGTTCTACAAGTCCGTCGGCGGTCTGGGCGGCGCCGCGCTCGCCGGTCCGAGGACGCTGGTGGAGGAGGCGAAGACCTGGCGGCACCGGTACGGCGGCATGATCTTCCAGCAGTTCCCGACCGTCCTGTCCGCGCTCATCGGCCTGGACCGCGAAGTGCCCCGGCTGCCCGAGTACGTGCGGCACGCGCGCGTGGTGGCCGCCGCGCTGCGCGAGGGCTTCGCGGCGGCCGGGGTGCCCTGGGCCCGCGTCCACCCGGAGGAGCCGCACACCCACCAGTTCCAGGTGTGGCTGCCGTACGAGCCGGAGACGGCCGCCGAGGCGGCCCTCCGCCAGGCCGAGGAGACCTCGGTGATGCTCTTCGCGAACGCCTGGAACGCCGGAGGGCCGGACCTCGCGTTCACCGAGGTCGGCGTCCAGGCCGCGGGACTGGAGTGGACGGCGGACGACGTCCGCGCGGCCGTACGGGACTTCGTGGACCGCCTACCGGACAGGGCCTAGAGGGCGCGGGTGCGCAGCCGGCGGGTCAGGGCGCGCAGCAGGCGGGTCAGGGTGCGCCGGAGCCGCCCGTGCGCCGGGCGTCCGGCGATGACCGCGCGGAAGCGCCGGTCATCGCGCACCGCGCGGACGAGGTCGAGGTCGTGGCGGCCCGGCGCGGGCGGCCCGGGCTCGCCGTGCAGGCGGGCGCGGTAGCTGTCGAGGAGGTACTGCTGGGTGATGCTCATGGCGAACCGCCTTCTCGGGACGTGGCTGACCGGTGACTGATCGGGCTCCGCGGCTGCCCCGGTGTCCTCAACGCTGCCCCTGCTCAGCGCGGATGTCCCGTGGATTGACGGCTGCCGTCAATCCACGGGGGCACTGTCAGTGGCCCGGTGCACCATGGGGGCATGAGCGTGACCATCGACATCACCGGACTGCCCCTGGAGAGGGTCTCCGTCGTGCCCTCCCCGCTGGCGGAGCTGGGGATGGCGCTGCACGCGCTGAGCGAGCCCGGGCACCACCCGGAGCTGCGGGGCTGGGCGACCGCCGTCTCCTCCCGGCTGGAGCCCTGCCTGGCCGACCGGCTGTGCGAGGCGGACTTCCTGTGGCGCACGACGTTCTCGGACGTCTTCGCCCCGTTCGCCGGCCTGCCGGGCGGGCGCGCGCTCCCCGGCGCCACGCTCGCCGAAGAACTGGACCAGCTGGACGAACTGACGGACGAACAGTTCGTCAACGCGGCCCTGGAGTTCACCTGCCAGCTGCGCTACGACGTCCAGGAGCCCGGACCGCTCGACGACCCGGAGCTGCGCCGCCGCTCCCTGGAACTGGCCGCCGCGCGCGGCGCCGTGCAGGAGCGGTTCACGCGCCGCCTGCTGACCGATCCGCCGGCCGTGCGCGCCTGGTTCCGCCGGCTGATGCTCGACTGCGACGACGCCTTCTTCGCCGACGTCTGGGCCCGCGTCCAGCCCCAGCTGGCCGCCGACGCCCGGCACAAGACCGAGCTGCTGCGCCGCAAAGGACTCGGCGAGGCCCTCGCGTCCCTGTCCGGGGCCGTCTCGCTGGACGAGGAGGCCGGGCTCGTCACGGTCGACAAACTGCTGGTGGGCCGCACCGCCACCGGCGACGGCGGTCTGGTGCTGGTGCCGACCAGCCTCGGCTGGCCGCACGTGATGGTCCTGCACCGCTACGGCTGGCAGCCCTCGGTCATGTACCCCGCGAGCGGTCCCCGGCCGCAGGCGCCCTCCGTCGAGCAGCTCACGCGCCGGCTGGAGGCGCTGGCCCACCCGGTGCGGATGCGGCTGTGCCGGCACCTCGCGCGCGCCCCGCACACCACGAGCGAACTGGCCGACGCGCACGGCATGTCCGCGCCCGAGATATCCCGGCATCTGACGGTGCTCAAGAAGGCGGGCCTGATCACCGGCTGCCGCCGCGGCCGGTACGTCCACCACCAGCTGGACCTGTCCGCGGTGGCCCGGCTGGGCAGCGACTTCATCGAGGGCGTACTGCGCTGAGGAGGCGGGGCCCGGCCCGGCGTCCCGCGCTGGGGAAGCGGGCCCGGGCCGTGGCCGTCAGCCGTGGCCGCCGGCGCGCACCAGCCCCGTCTCGTACGCCAGCACGACGACCTGCACCCGGTCGCGCAGGCCGAGCTTGGTCAGGATGCGGCCCACATGGGTCTTCACGGTCGCCTCGCTCAGCACCAGCCGGGCCGCGATCTCGCCGTTGGACAGGCCCTGCGCGACCAGCACCATGACCTCGCGCTCCCGCTCGGTGAGGCGTTCCAGCTCCTTGTGCTGGGGCTCCTTGCCGGCCGAGGGCAGCATCGGCGCGAAGCGGTCCAGCAGGCGCCGGGTGGTGGACGGTGCCACGACCGCGTCACCGCTGTGCACGGCACGGATGGCGGCGAGGAGATCACCGGGCGGCACGTCCTTGAGCATGAAGCCGGAGGCGCCCGCCTTCAGCCCGGAGAAGGCGTACTCGTCCAGGTCGAACGTGGTCAGGATGAGGACCTTCGGCGCGTCCGGCTCCGCGCAGATCCGCCGGGTGGCCTCCACACCGTCCAGCTTCGGCATCCGGACGTCCATGAGGACGACGTCGACGGCGGTGGACCGCAGCACCTGGAGGGCCTCGACGCCGTCGCCCGCTTCCGCGACGACCTCCATGTCCGGCTGGGCGGCGAGCACCATCCGGAACCCGGTGCGCAGCAGCACCTGGTCGTCCACGAGCATCACGCGGATCGTCATCGGGCCTCTTCCGTTCGGGATCAGGGAGGGTCAGGGGTCGGTCAGTGCGCCGGTTTGAGCGGCAGCAGGGCGCTGATGCGGAATCCTCCGCCCGGGCGCGGGCCGGCGTCCAGGGTGCCGCCGACCATGCCGACGCGTTCGCGCATGCCGATCAGGCCGTGCCCCTGCCCGTCGGCGCCGCCCTCCTCGTACAGCTCGTGCGGGGCGCCCTTGCCGTCGTCCTCGACCAGCAGGCCGAGGCCGTCGTCGAAGTAGACCAGGCGCACGCTCGCGCCCGCGTCCGGCCCGCCGTGCTTGCGGGTGTTGGTCAGCGCCTCCTGCACGATCCGGTACGCGGTCAGCTCCACGCCGCTGGGCAGCGGCCGCGGGGTGCCCTCCACCTTGAAGTCGACCGGGAGGCCGGAGCTGCGGCACTGCTCGATGAGATCGTCGATCTGCTCGACGTCGGGCTGCGGGACGTACTCCCCGCTCTCCTGGTGCTCGCCGGTGCGCAGCACGCCCAGCAGGCGGCGCATCTCGGCCAGGGCCTGACGGCCGGTGGAGGAGATCGTCTCCAGGGCCTTCCTCGCCTGGTCGGGGGCGGCGTCCAGGACGTAGGCGGCGCCGTCGGCCTGTACCACCATCACCGACACGTTGTGCGCGACGACGTCGTGCAGCTCGCGCGCGATACGGGCGCGCTCGGCGGCGACCGCGACCTTCGCCTGCGCCTCGCGCTCCTTCTCCAGGCGGGCCGCGCGCTCCTCCAGCTGGGCGAAGTAGGCCCGCCGGGTGCGAATGGAGTCGCCGAGCACCCAGGCGAGGGCGAAGGGCACCGTCTGGAAGACCGCTATGGCGGCCTGCCCGAGGAAGCCGGTGTCCTCGACCGGCCAGCGGATCTGCGCGGCGGTCGCCGCGCAGAGGCTGACGGCGAGCGCCAGCCGGGAGGCCCAGCGCGCGCCGACCGTCGCGACCGTGTAGGTGATCACCAGCATGGCGAAGTCGGCGACGGTCGTCTCGACGTCCAGGATCAGCTGGGCCAGGCCGGTCACCAGGGCGAGCAGCAGCATCGGCTCCGGGAAACGGCGGCGCAGCGCCACGACGACGCACAGGACGGTGGACACGGCCATCCCGCCGGCGATCGTCCCGTGGTGACCTCGCACCCCGTCGAGATTGACCACGCTCAGCGCGGACAGCCCGAACAGGACGACGGCCCAGAAGGAGTCGACCCAGGTCGGGTGGCGGCGGAGGAAGTCATAGAGGCGCTGCACGTAACCCAGCGTAGGGAAACCAGATGCGTGCAGGGGTCAACCGAAGGACCGATCCGCGCCCGGCGCGCGTACTCCCCAAGGTGGATGCCGTGATCATCAGTGTGCCTAGTCTGGTGCGGTGACGGATGGGACGACGGCGGAGGGCTCCCGCCGCGACAGCGGGGATTCCGGCCCGCGCGGCTGGCGCGCGGCGGCCGAGGCTGCCCTGTACGGGCCCGGTGGCTTCTACCGGCGCCCGGAGGGCCCGGCGGGTCACTTCCGCACGTCCGTGCACGCCTCCCCGCTGTTCGCGCGGGCCGTGGCCCGGCTGCTGTGCCGGGTCGACGCGGCGCTCGGGCGGCCCCCGGTGCTGGACTTCGTCGACATGGGCGCCGGACGGGGGGAGCTGGTCGGCGGGGTGCTCGCCGCCCTGCCGGCCGACGTGGCCGCACGCGCGCGTGCGTACGCCGTCGAGATCGCCGACCGCCCGGCCGGCCTGGACGGACGGATCACCTGGCTGAGCGACCTCCCGGACGCGGTCACCGGGCTGCTGTTCGCCAACGAGTGGCTGGACAACGTGCCCGTGGACGTGGTGGAGGTGGACTCCGCGGGCGTGCCCCGGCTGGTGCTCGTCGCTGAGGACGGGTCCGAACGGCTCGGGGAGCCCGTGACGGGCGCTCCGGCCGACTGGCTCGCGCGCTGGTGGCCGCTGCCGGCCGAGGAGGGCCTGCGGGCGGAGATCGGGCTGCCCCGGGACCGGGCCTGGGCGTCGGCCGTGGACCGGATGGTACGAGGACTCGCGGTGGCCGTGGACTACGCGCACACCGTGGACGCGCGCCCCCCGTACGGCACCCTCACCGGCTTCCGCGAGGGCCGGGAGACGGCCCCTGTTCCGGACGGTTCGTGCGACATCACGGCCCATGTGGCACTGGACGCGTGCGCGGCGGCAGCCGGTGCGGCGCACACGCCGTCCGGCACGGCGCCGGCGCCCCCGTACGCAGCGCACGCGCCCCAGCACACGGCGCGGACACACCCTCACGCGGCGCAGGAGACCCGCGAAACGGCACGTGAGCTTCCCAGGGCGCGCCTGCTCACACAACGCGCCGCTCTGCGCGCCCTTGACCTCACCGGCGCCCGCCCCCCGCTCGCGCTCGCCTCCACGGATCCCTCGGCCTATGTGCGCGCCCTCGCGAACGCCGGAGAGGCAGCCGAGCTGACGGCACCGGGCGGCCTCGGCGACTTCGGCTGGCTGCTCCAGCCGGTCGGCATCCCGGACCCCCTGGGGCCGGACCCTCAGGACCCGCCCGGGCTGTGAGGCCCTTACTTGTCGATGTCGCCGACCACGAAGAACATCGACCCCAGGATCGCCACCATGTCCGCCACCAGCGTCCCCGGCAGCAGCTCGGTCAGCGCCTGGATGTTGTTGTACGAGGCCGAGCGCAGCTTCAGCCGGTACGGGGTCTTGTCGCCCTTGCTGACCAGGTAGTAGCCGTTGATGCCGAGCGGGTTCTCGGTCCACGCGTACGTGTGCCCCTCGGGCGCCTTCAGCACCTTCGGCAGCCGCTGGTTGATCGGCCCGGGCGGCAGCTCGGCGAGCCGGTCCAGGCAGGCGTCGGCGAGGTCCAGCGCGTTGTGGGTCTGCTCCAGCAGGACCTCGAACCGGGCCAGGCAGTCGCCCTCGCTCCGGGTGACGACCTTCAGGGTGTCCTGGAGATCGCCGTAGGCCAGGTACGGCTCGTCGCGGCGCAGGTCGAAGTCGACGCCCGAGGCGCGCGCGACGGGCCCGCTCACGCCGTGGCCGTGCACCGTCTCCGGCGTGAGCACGCCCACCCCGCGCGTGCGGCCCCGGAAGATCTCGTTGCCGAGCACCAGGTCGTCGAAGACGTCCATGCGCGAGCGCACGGCGGCGACGGCTTCACGCGCGCGTGCGGTCCAGCCGGCCGGCAGGTCCTCCTTGAGGCCGCCGACGCGGTTGAACATGTAGTGCATGCGCCCGCCGGAGACCTCCTCCATGACGTTCTGGAGCACCTCGCGCTCCCGGAACGCGTAGAACACCGGCGTGATCCCGCCCAGCTCCAGCGGGTAGGAGCCGAGGAACATCAGGTGGTTCAGCACCCGGTTCAGCTCGGCGAGCAGTGTGCGCGTCCACACGGCCCGCCCGGGGACCTCCATGCCGAGCATCCGCTCCACCGCGAGGACCACCCCCAGCTCGTTCGAGAACGCCGACAGCCAGTCGTGGCGGTTGGCGAGCACGATGATCTGCCGGTAGTCACGCGCCTCGAAGAGCTTCTCGGCACCCCGGTGCATGTAGCCGATCACCGGCTCGGCGCGCACGATGCGCTCCCCGTCCAGCACGAGCCTGAGCCGCAGCACGCCGTGCGTGGACGGGTGCTGGGGCCCGATGTTGAGCACCATGTCGGTGCTCTCCGCCGCGCCGCCGATACCGACCGTGGTCTCCGTCGTAGGAGTCATGGGCCCAGTTTCCCCTACGTACGCTGGGCCCATGGAAACGGGGAGTCCCGAAGGGACCGGAGCGCCGGCGGACCAGCCGGTGTGGCGGGGGCTGCGGCCCGGGCTGTTGCGGGTACGCCGGCTGCTGCTGGTGGTGTGGACGGTGGTGCTCGCGGTCGCCGCGGGGCTCCTCCTGGGCCTTCTCGTAGGGCCCGCGTGGGCGGCCTGGGCGCTGCTGCCGCCGGCGTGCGCCGCCTGGTGCTGGTGGCTGCTGGGGCGCAACTGGCGCTCGTGGCGGTACGCCGAGCGCGCCGACGACCTGCTGATCAGCCGGGGTGTCCTGTGGCGCGAGGAGACGGTGGTGCCGTACGGGCGGATGCAGCTGGTGGAGGTGACCTCCGGGCCGTTGGAGCGACGCTTCGGGCTGGCCACCGTGCAGCTGCACACGGCCGCCGCCGCGACCGACGCGACCGTCCCCGGCCTCGACCCGGCCGAGGCGGAACGCCTGCGCGACCGGCTGACCGAGCTGGGCGAGGCACGATCGGCGGGCCTGTGACCTCCCCCGACGGCACCGACGGCATACCCGGCGGCGGCATACCTCAAGACGGCACACCGGACGGCGGGACACCTCGTGACGGCACACCGCCGCGCCCGCCGGTCAGAGAGCGCCGGCTGCACCCGGTCACGCCCTTCCGCCGGGCGTGGGCGCCGCTCGCCGTGCTGGCCGGCTGGGCCGCGCACGACCCGAACGGCGCCCAGGAGCAGCTCGCGCGGCTGACCGGCACCGTGCTCCTGCTGGGTCTCGCGGTACTGGTGCCGGCGGCCGGCCTCTACGGCTTCCTGTCCTGGTGGTTCACGCACTACGCGGTCACCGACACCGAACTGCGCATACGCACCGGGCTGCTGTTCCGGCGCACCGCGCACATCCGGCTGGAACGCGTCCAGGCCGTGGACGTCTCGCGTCCGCTCCTCGCGCGCGTGGCGGGCGTCGCGAAGCTGCGGATCGACGTCGTGGGCGCCGAGGGCAAGGACGAGCTGGCCTTCCTGGGCGAGCGGGAGGCGCGCTCCCTGCGCGCGGAACTGCTCGCGCGGGCGGCGGGTTTCGCGCCCGAGACGGCGCACGAGGTCGGAGAGGCACCGGCGCGTGTACTGCTGCGCGTGCCCCCGCGCGAGCTGGCACGCTCCCTGGTGCTGACGGGCGCCACCTGGGGCTCGTTGTGCGCCGCGCTGGTGGTCCCGACCGTGCTGTGGCTCATCACCCACAACCTGTGGACGGTCGCCGGGACCGCCCTGCCCCTGGCCGGCGCGGCCGGAGCGAGCAGCGTGGGCCGGTTCGTCACGGAGTTCGACTGGACGGTGAGCGAGTCCCCGGACGGGCTCCGCATCGATCACGGGCTGCTCGACCGCACCCACGAGACGGTGCCGCCGGGCCGGGTGCAGACCGTGCGGATCGTGGAGCCGCTGCTGTGGCGGCGGCCGGACTGGGTGCGGGTGGAACTGGACGTGGCCGGATCCGCCAACTCCGTGCTGATGCCCGTCGCCCCGCGCGCGGTCGCCGAAACCGTCGTCGCGCGTGTGCTGCCCGGGGTGACCGTGCCCCGGGAGCTGTCGCGGGTGCCGCGCCGGGCCCGGTGGTGCCTGCCGGTGTGGTGGCGCGGGCACGGCCTCGCGGTCACCGGCAGCGTGTTCGCCGCCCGGAGCGGCCTGCTGTGCCGCCGGCTCTCGCTCGTTCCGCACGCCAAGGTGCAGAGCGTACGGCTCACGCAGGGGCCCTGGGAGCGCTGCTGGGGGCTCGCCGACGTCCATGTGGACACCGGCGCCGACAAGACCGTGACGGCCCGGCTGCGGGGCGCCGAGGAGGCCGCGCGGCTCCTGGGCGAGCAGGCGGAGCGATCCCGCACGGGCCGCCGGGACGCCCTCCCGGACCGCTGGATGACCACCGGCTGACCGGTACCGCCCCGTCGGACGACGAACCGGCTGCCCGATGCGGCCCGTCGGACCGACGCCTCGGGCCCGGCACCCCCTCACGGGGAGGCCGGGCCCGGTGGCCGGTCCGTACGGCTGACGACGGCTCAGGAGGCCGCGCTGCGCAGCCCCTGGATGTCGATCTGCTCGGTCTCGTCGTGCGCGGTCAGGTCGATGACCTGGCCGACCCCCCGGGAGCGCGCGTCGGCGGCCTTGAACCCGGCCTCGGACTCGGCCTTGTGCACGGCGAGCGCCTCGGGGCCGACGACGTCGGCGAGGTCCTCGTTCTGCACGGAGTCCAGCGTGGCCTTCGGCGCGCCCTTCTGGGTGCCGAAGAAGTCGAAGCCGCCCTCGACCACCGGGCGCCGCGCGGGCGCCGCCGGTACGACGGCCACCGCGGTCGGCACCGTGAAGTGCCCGGCGGGCGGCCGGCCCACGGGACGCGCGAGTTCGGTGGCCGGCGCAGGGCCGGCGCCCTCCTTCACGCCGTCCGCCGCGGGTTCTCCTTTGGCAACCGCGGCCCCGGCGGCGCCGTCGGGAGCCGGGTGAGGCTCCGGCTCGGACGGTTCCGACGCGGCGGCATCGGACTCGGCGGACTCGCTCGCCTCTGTGGCGCCGGTGGGCTCGGTGGCGTCAGCGGACCCGGCCGGCTCGGCGGGCTCAGGCTGTGCGGCCCGGACCTCCGCCGCCTCGGGCTCGTCCTCCCCCTCGGCCTCCGTCCTGCCCGGAGCCTCCCGGTCGAACCGCGCCAGAGCCGTCAGCGCCCGCCGGTACAGCTGGGCGCCCTCGGGTGAGAACACCGCCGGCCGCTCCTCGGTGCCGGACACCTCCGGACTCGCGTCGGCCGCGGGCTCGGCGCTGCGCGCCGGCGGCAGCGCGGGCGACGACGAAGGCGCGGGCTCCGGCTCGGGCACCGCCGCTTCCAGCTCCAGCAGCCGCCGGCCCTCCAGGGCGCTGGCGCGCTCGGTCTCCGCCGTGGCGTACCGGCGCAGCAGGGCCGCGTGCTCGTTGCGCAGGCCCGCCAGCTCCGCCCGCTTGGCGCGCAGCCGCTGCTCCAGTTTCGCGCGCAGCTCGCGGGATTCCTCCAGGTCGGTCTCCAGCTCGGCGACCCGTTCCTCGTACCGCCACTCGTCGCCCGCACGCGCGCGCGTGAGTTCGGCGACCTGCTTGCCCGCCTGCGCGTCCCAGCGGCGCATCACGACCGCGCCGACGACCGCCGTCGCGGCGGCCGCCGCGGCCAGCGCGCGCAACACGGTGGCCTCGGAGAACACCCAAGGACCCAGCGCGCAGGCGACGGAGACGCCGGCGATCGCCGACGGGGGCAACAGCCGGTGCAAAGGCGGGGAATGGCGGTGGCGTCCACGTGGCATGGCCAGAAACTTACCGCGCGTAGGCGAATCGTGGGCCCCCGCCCCGTAAAAACACGGCCGCACCGTGGGCTTCACGGGGCGTCAGGGCCTCGGTGGCTCAGCGGTCGGTGAGCCGCCCGCTGAGCCACTGGAGCGTCGGCGGGATCTCGCGCCGCCAGGTGTTGAAGTTGTGCCCGCCGCTGCCGAGGATGATCGACGAGATCCGGGTCAGGTTCGTGGCCTGGACCCGCTGGATGAACTTCATCGTGGAGTTGTAGTTGTGCTCGCCGACCTTGCTGCTGGTGACGAGCAGCGAGGTGTCCGGCGCCTCCTCGTGCTCCAGCAGCCAGAACAGGTCGGCACGGTTGCGCCGCTTCGTGTCGCCGTGGAAGAGGTCACCGGTGGTGGGGTCGATCGGCGCCTTGTAGTACGGCGAGAGACCCGCGCCGGCCGCGTACACGTTCGGGTGGTGCATGGCGAGCTTGAGCGCGCAGTAGCCGCCCGTGGAGTCCCCGACGACGCCCCAGCTGCCCGGCCGCTTGCCGGCCCGGTAGTGCCCGAGGACCGCCTCCGGCAGATCCTTGGCGAAGAACGTCTCCGCCTGCGGCCCGCCCGGCACGTCGACGCACTCGGTGTCCCGCGGCGGTGCCACGGTCGGCCGCAGCATCACCAGGATCATCGGCTGCACGCGCCCGTCCTTGGCCAGCCGCTGCGCCGTGCTCGGGTAGTTCAGCTTCTCCACCAGCGCCCGCGCGGTGCCCGGGTAGCCGGTCAGCACGACCGCCACCGGGAACGTACGCGTGCGGTACTGCGGCTGGAAGTACTCCGGCGGCAGGTACACGTACGCCGGCGTGACGATGTGGGTGGTACGGCCCACGATGTCGACCTTCTGTATCTGCCCGCCGGTCTCCGGCCGCGCGGCGCTCACGCCCGGAACGTCGGAGGTGGAGACCACCTGGAGCGGGCCGCCGGTGCTGCCGTTGGCCGAGTGGTCGACGACGATCCCCTGGTCGGTCTCCTGGCCGAACAGGTCGGCCCAGCTGGCGTAGAAGCCGAAGGCCTGGTTGGCGGCGAGCCCGACGGAGGCGAAGAGGGCCACCTGGGTGGACAGCAGCAGACCGACCCGCCCGCTGACGGACCGCCAGTTCGGGCGGGCCAGGCGCGGCCACAGCCATACCGTGCCGACGAACAGCACGACGGCGACCAGAATCGCCAGCACCAGCACTTTGTTGCTCGTGAGACCCATGGGCTGTTTCCTGCCTGTGCTTTCCGCCCGTGTCGTGCCCACGCGAGGTTGCGAGGGCTTGCCCGGGGCTTTCCTTGACCTTTGACCCGACTTTCCGGTGGGGAGTGAACCTCTCTCCCCGAGACACCGTCCTAGAGGGCGCAATGTCGCCGGATGCCCGATCGGGCCCGGGTTCAAGGTCTCTCGCAGAACTACGGGATGCGATGTCTGTCAGGATAGATGGGGAAATGTCGGGCGGGGTTCCGGGCCGATCAAGCCGGGCGCGGCGCGTACTGCGCGGCCCGCGCCCCGAGGCCGTTCCCGCTGTGGTCGGCAGGGCCGCCGCGGTCGTGGGCGTCCTGGACATCGCGGCGGGTGTGTTCCCGCGCTTCCGTCACAGCCGTATGCACGCCATGGCGGAGGTGCTGCCGGGCTCCTTCGGGCCGTTCGCGGCGGCGCTCTCGCTCAGCGCGGGCGTGCTGTTGCTGCTGCTCGCGCACGGGCTCAAACGGCGCAAGCGCCGGGCGTGGCGCGCGGCGGTCGCGCTGCTTCCGGCGGGTGCGGTGGCGCAGTTCGCGTACCGGCACTCGGTCGTGGGCATGCTGATCGCGGTGGTGCTGCTGGTGCCGCTGCTGCGCCACCGCGACCAGTTCGCGGCCCTGCCCGATCCGCGCAGCAGGTGGCGCGCGCTCGCGAACTTCGTGCTCATGAGCGCCGGTTCCCTCGCTCTCGGTCTCGTCATCGTCAGCGTCCACCCGCACCGGACGATCGGCGACCCGAGCCTGGCCGACCGGCTGACGCACGTCATCTACGGTCTGTTCGGCTTCGAGGGCCCGGTCGACTACCAGGGCAACACCTCCTGGACGGTCGCCTTCTCCCTCGGCGCCCTCGGCTGGATCACCGCCGTCACCACCATCTACCTGGCCTTCCGCCCGGAGCACCCGGCCGCCCGCCTCACCGAGGACGACGAGGTCAAGCTGCGCGCGCTGCTGGAGAAGCACGGCGGGCGCGACTCGCTCGGCCAGTTCGCGCTGCGCCGTGACAAGGCCGTCGTGTTCTCGCCGAGCGGCAAGGCCGCGGTCACCTACCGGGTCGTCTCCGGCGTGATGCTCGCCAGCGGCGACCCCATCGGTGACGTCGAGGCGTGGCCGGGCGCCATCGAGCGCTTCATGGACGAGGCCAGGGCCCACTCGTGGACGCCCGCGGTCATGGGCTGCTCGGAGACGGGCGGCGAGGTGTGGACCCGTGAGACCGGCCTGGACGCCCTGGAGCTGGGCGACGAGGCGGTGGTGGACGTGGCGGATTTCTCGCTCGCCGGACGCGCGATGCGCAACGTGCGCCAGATGGTCAAGCGCATCGAGCGGGCCGGCTACGAAACCCGGGTACGGCGCATCCGTGACGTCGGCGAGGCCGAGTTGGAGCGGATCCGCCGGGCGGCGGAGGACTGGCGCGGCACGGACACCGAGCGCGGCTTCTCCATGGCGCTCGGCCGCATCGGCGACCCGGCCGACGGCGACTGCCTGATCGCCACCGCCCACAAGCAGGACGACGAGCCGGGTGAGTACGGCGACCTGAAGGCGATCCTCCACTTCGTGCCCTGGGGCAAGGACGGCGTGTCGCTGGACCTGATGCGCCGCGACCGCGCCGCCGACCCGGGCATGAACGAACTGCTGATCGTCGCCGCCCTGCAGGCCGCCCCGAAGTTCGGCATCACCCGGGTCTCGCTGAACTTCGCGATGTTCCGCTCCGCCCTCGCACGCGGCGAGAAGATCGGCGCCGGCCCGGTGCTGCGCGCCTGGCGCGGACTGCTGGTGTTCCTCTCGCGCTGGTTCCAGATCGAGTCGCTCTACAAGTTCAACGCCAAGTTCCAGCCGCGCTGGGAGCCGCGGTTCGTGGTCTACCGGGCCTCCGCCGACCTGCCCCGCATCGGCTTCGCCGCCATGCAGGCGGAGGGCTTCGTCAACCTCGCCGTGCCGTTGCCGCGCTTCCTGCGCCGGCGCCGGTCGACGGCCCAGCGCCCGTGCGCGCACGCGGTGACCGAACGGGACGTCCGAGCGGCCTGAGCCGCCCACCTGCCGACCCGAGCCCCGACACGCCGAGCGGCACGGCCCCGGGACCGGCCCGGGCGGAAGCCCCACCCCCCTCCAGCACGGGGCTTCCGCCCGGGCCACAGCGCGTTCCGGCACGGTCCTGGGCCTACGCTGAACGTATGAACAACCTCAGCGGGCGCGGCCGAGTCGCCGGCCTTCCGGCATGGGACCGGTGCGCGGTCATGGGGGTCGTGAACGTGACCCCCGACTCCTTCTCCGACGGCGGCCGCTGGTTCGACACGACCGTCGCCGTCAAGCACGGCCTGGATCTGGTCGCCGAGGGCGCGGATCTGGTCGACGTCGGCGGCGAGTCCACCCGGCCCGGTGCCACGCGCGTGGACGAGGCCGAGGAGCTGCGGCGGGTCATCCCCGTGGTGCGCGGCCTCGCCTCCGAGGGAGTCGTCGTCTCCGTCGACACCATGCGCGCCTCCGTCGCCGAACAGTCCCTCGCGGCCGGCGCCGCCCTCGTCAACGACGTCAGCGGCGGCCTCGCCGATCCCGCGATGATCCCGGTGGTCGCCGACGCGGGCGCCCCCTTCGTCGTCATGCACTGGCGCGGCTTCCTCCAGGGCGGCAACGTCAAGGGCGTCTACGAGGACGTCGTCGGCGAAGTCGTGGACGAACTGCACGCGCGCGTGGAGGCCGTTCTGGCGGGCGGCATCGCCCCGGACCGCATCGTCGTCGACCCGGGCCTCGGCTTCTCCAAGGAGGCCGAGCACGACCTCGTCCTCCTCGCCCACCTCGACCGGCTGGGCTCCCTCGGCCATCCGCTGCTGGTCGCCGCCTCCCGCAAGCGGTTCCTCGGCCGGGTCCTCGCCGGACCGCAGGGGGCGCCCCCGCCGGCCCGGGAGCGCGACGCGGCCACCGCCGCCGTCTCCGCGCTCGCCGCGCACGCCGGCGCGTGGGCGGTGCGCGTGCACGAGGTGCGCGCCACGGCGGACGCGGTCCGGGTGGCCCGGGCCGTGGAGGAGGCGCGCGGCACGGCGAGCGCGCCCGGAACCGGCGGCGAGCGCGGGCCGGAAGGAGACCGGTGAGCGCCCCCCACACCGACGTCGAGCAGGTGGAGGCCGCCAACACCGCCTTCTACGAGGCGCTGGAACGCGGCGACTTCGAGGAGGTCTCCTCCCTCTGGCTGACCCCCGGCGACCTGGGCGTGGACGAGACGTACCACGACCCCGCGGACAGCGGCGTCATCTCCTGCGTCCACCCCGGCTGGCCGGTGCTCACCGGCCGCGGCGAGGTCCTGCGGTCGTATGCCCTGATCATGGCCAACACCGACTACATCCAGTTCTTCCTCACCGATGTGCACGTCTCCGTGACCGGCGACACCGCGCTCGTGACCTGCACGGAGAACATCCTCAGCGGCGGCCCCGCCCCCGAGGAGGGCGCGGAGCTGGGCCCGCTGGTCGGCCAGCTCGTCGTCGCCACGAACGTGTTCCGGCGCACACCCTCCGGCTGGAAGCTCTGGTCGCACCACGCCTCCCCCGTGCTGGCCGAGACCGACGAGGACGACGACGACAACCACGTGAACGGCGTCAACCCGGACGACGAGCCCCTGGCCTGACCCGAGGAAGTGGTTGGAATCACCTACCCCGGGGTAGGAGCGGCTACCAGCCCATGACAGGGCCGGGTTCCCCAGGGGAAACGGCCGGTGAACCCTCCGGGCACCGGCCCGTGCCCACGCCCCTGCGGCCCGGCTGTGTCAGTGCTCGCAGGTAGATTCGTCCGAGGCCGGTGTGCCGCCCGCACACGGCACGGGCCGGTCGTTCCCGACGATTGCAGGAGTGATTCGCGTGGATCGTGTCGCGCTGCGCGGCCTCAAGGCCCGCGGGCACCACGGTGTGTTCCCCAAGGAGCGCGAGGAGGGCCAGACCTTCATCGTGGACCTCGTCCTCGGCCTGGACACCCGGCCGGCCGCGGCCGACGACGACCTGACGAAGACCGTGCACTACGGCATCGTGGCCGAGGAGGTCGTGGCCGTGGTCGAGGGCGAGCCGGTGAACCTCATCGAGACCCTCGCCGAGCGGATCGCCCGGACCTGCCTGAAGCACGAGGGGGTCGAGGAGGTCGAGGTCCGCGTCCACAAGCCCGACGCCCCGATCACCGTCCCCTTCGACGACGTGACCGTCACGATCACCCGGAGCCGAGTATGACCCGACCTTTCCGCCAGGGTCACAGCGACCCGACCGTCCAGCCGGTGCCCGCCTCGGTCGTCGAGCAGGTCGACGCCGCCGACACGACGCTGAGCAACCCGAAGTGGGCCGTGATCTCCATCGGCTCCAACCTCGGCAACCGCCTGGAGACCCTCCAGGGTGCCGTCGACGCCCTGGAGGACACCCCGGGCCTCCGGGTGAAGGCCGTCTCCCCGGTGTACGAGACCGAGCCGTGGGGCGTGGAGCCGGGCAGCCAGCCGTCGTACTTCAACGCGGTCGTGGTCCTCAAGACGACCCTGCCCCCGTCGTCCCTGCTGGAGCGGGCGCACGCCGTCGAGGAGGCCTTCCACCGCGTCCGGGACGAGCGCTGGGGCCCGCGCACGCTGGACGTCGACATCGTGGCCTACGCCGACGTCACCTCGGACGACCCGCGGCTCACCCTGCCCCACCCGCGCGCCCACGAGCGCGCCTTCGTGCTCGCGCCCTGGCACGACGTCGACCCGCAGGCGCAGCTCCCCGGCCGCGGCACGGTGGCCGACCTGCTGTCCGCCGTCACCCGTGAGGGTGTCGCGCCCCGCACGGACCTGGAACTCCGGCTGCCCGAGTAGTCGTTAAGGTCGAGACGGGTCAAGACCAAGACGACCACCCTCCGGGATGGTCCGGGGGAACTGAAGGGACACCGTGAGAGAGCTGCGCATCAGGGTGCTGGCGGGCGTGTTCGTCGTGGCCGGCGTCCTGTCCTGGGCGGGCGCCCGCCTCTGGAACTCGATCGGGACCCTTCCCAGCGTCCCCCTGGCCGCCCCCATCGTCCTCGCGCTGATCGCGGTGGTCCTGCTCTCGACGGCGCTGTCGCTGCGCGCCCGTCTCAAGGCCCAGCGCGAGCGCCGGCCCGGCGCCAAGGGCGTCGACCCGCTGATGGCCGCCCGGGCGGTCGTCTTCGGCCAGGCCAGCGCCCTGGTGGCCGCGCTCGTCGCCGGCATGTACGGCGGCACGGGCGTCTTCCTGCTGGAGCTGCTGGACATCCCGGCCCGCCGCGACCAGGCGATCTACGCCGGTTTCTCGGTCCTGACCGGTCTCGGCGTGATAGCCGCCGCCATCTTCCTGGAGCGGGTCTGCAAGCTCCCCGAGGACGACGACCAGAACCACCCGGGCGCGGAGCCGGTGGCCTGACCACCGCCCCGCGCCCCGGCCCGTTCGGCGGCTCGCTCAGCGCGCCATGATGAGGCTCATCGCCTCGTTCCGCGTCGCGGCGTCCCGCAGCTGACCTCGGACGGCGGACGTTATGGTCTTCGCGCCCGGCTTGCGGATGCCGCGCATGGACATGCACATGTGCTCGCACTCGACGACCACGATGACGCCCCGCGGCTCCAGGATGTTCATCAGGGAGTCCGCGATCTGCGTGGTGAGGCGTTCCTGCACCTGCGGCCGGCGGGCATAGACGTCGACCAGGCGGGCCAGCTTGGACAGACCGGTGATCTTGCCGGTCTCGGACGGGATGTAGCCGACGTGGGCGACACCCCGGAACGGCACCAGATGGTGCTCACAGGTCGAGTACACCTCGATGTCCTTCACCAGGACCATCTCGTCGTGCCCCAGGTCGAACGTCGTCGTCAGGACGTCCTCCGGCTGCTGCCACAGACCGGCGAAGATCTCCTTGTAGGCACGCGCGACCCGGGCCGGCGTCTCCCGCAGGCCCTCACGGTCCGGGTCCTCGCCGACCGCGATCAGCAGTTCCCGTACGGCGTTCTCGGCGCGCTTCTCGTCGAACTCGCCGATGGGGCCCTCACCGTCCAGCGTCACCGGGTCGGTCATCTGGTTCCTCGTTCCTGTGCCTTGCACGCGGGTGTGCCTCGCGTTCCGTCTGCGGACATGCGAGATGCCGCGCCCCCAGGCTAGAACCTGGGGGACGCGGCATCCATTCCGGCCCTCGTGGCCGCAACAAGGTCAGCTCTCGGAGCGGTCCTCCGGGGTCTGCTCCGTCACCGGGGCGGACTCCGCGGCCGTGGACTTCGCCGTGCTGATCGCCGCCGTCGCGCCGTTCGCACCGTTGGTCAGTGCCAGCTCCTTCGGGGAGAGCACCGGCGGGCGGGTGGACGGGGTGCGGCGCGAGGAGCCGGTCCAGGCGGGCCGCGGCGGGCGCTTGACGATCGGGGCGAAGATCTCGGCGATCTCCTCCTTGCCCAGGGTCTCCTTCTCCAGCAGCTGGAGAACGAGGTTGTCGAGCACGTCGCGGTTCTCGACCAGGATCTCCCAGGCCTCGTTGTGCGCGGTCTCGATGAGCTTCTTGACCTCTTCGTCCACCAGCGCGGCGACCTCTTCCGAGTAGTCGCGCTGGTGAGCCATCTCACGGCCCAGGAACGGCTCGGAGTTGTCGCCTCCGAACTTGATCGCGCCGAGGCGCTCGGTCATGCCGTACTGCGTGACCATCGCGCGGGCCAGGTTGGTGGCCTTCTCGATGTCGTTCGCGGCGCCCGTGGTCGGGTCGTGGAACACCAGTTCCTCGGCCGCCCGGCCGCCCAGCATGTACGCGAGCTGGTCGAGCATCTCGTTGCGCGTGGTCGAGTACTTGTCCTCGTCCGGCAGGACCATCGTGTAACCGAGGGCCCGGCCACGGGACAGGATCGTGATCTTGTGGACCGGGTCGGAGTTCGGCGAGGCCGCCGCGACCAGGGCGTGACCGCCCTCGTGGTACGCGGTGATCTTCTTCTCCTTGTCCGACATGATCCGGGTCCGCTTCTGCGGGCCCGCGACCACACGGTCGATCGCCTCGTCCAGCGCCTTGTTGTCGATCAGCTTCTGGTCGCCGCGGGCGGTGAGCAGCGCGGCCTCGTTCAGCACGTTGGCGAGGTCGGCACCGGTCATGCCCGGGGTGCGGCGGGCCACGGCGGACAGGTCGACGTCGGGCGCGACCGGCTTGCCCTTCTGGTGGACCTTGAGGATCTCCAGGCGGCCCTGCAGGTCCGGCGGGTCGACCGCGATCTGCCGGTCGAAGCGGCCGGGGCGCAGCAGCGCCGGGTCGAGGATGTCCGGGCGGTTCGTGGCGGCGATCAGGATCACACCGCCCTTGACGTCGAAGCCGTCCATCTCGACCAGCAGCTGGTTCAGGGTCTGCTCGCGCTCGTCGTGACCGCCGCCGAGACCGGCGCCACGGTGACGGCCGACCGCGTCGATCTCGTCCACGAAGACGATCGCCGGGGCGTTCGCCTTGGCCTGCTCGAACAGGTCGCGGACCCGGGAGGCACCGACACCGACGAACATCTCCACGAAGTCCGAACCGGAGATCGAGTAGAAGGGGACGCCCGCCTCGCCGGCGACGGCGCGCGCGAGCAGGGTCTTGCCGGTACCCGGGCGGCCGTAGAGCAGCACGCCCTTGGGGATCTTGGCGCCGACGGCCTGGAACTTGGCCGGTTCCTGCAGGAACTCCTTGATCTCCTGGAGCTCCTCGACGGCCTCGTCGCAGCCGGCGACGTCGGAGAAGGTCGTCTTCGGGGTGTCCTTGGTGATGAGCTTCGCCTTGGACTTGCCGAAGTTCATGACCCGGGAGCCGCCGCCCTGCATCTGATTCATCAGGAACAGGAAGACGACCACGATAAGGACGAAGGGCAGCAGGGAGAGCAGGACGCCGACGAACGGGTTCTGCTTGGACGGCGAGACCGTGTAGCCGTCCGGAATCTGCTTGTCCTGGTATTTGGTCTGCAGCGTGCCGGCGATGGTCACGCCCTGGTCGCCGATGTAGCTCGCCTGGATCTTCGAGCTGCCCTCGACCTTGAAGCCGTCCTTGAGCGTGACCTTGATGCTCTGCTCGTCACCGGTGGTGAGCTTGGCCGACTCGACCCTGTTGTCGTTGATCGCCGCCACGACCTGGCCGGTGTCCACCGTCTTGTAGCCGCCGGACGAGCCGACGACCTGCATCAACACGACCACGGCAAGGACGGCCAGCACGATCCACATGACCGGCCCACGGAAGTATCGCTTCACGTCCATCCATACGGAGCGGTGCCGCCCCGTCCCTCCTGCCATAGTGAGTTTGATAAGACAGTTCTCCTGACGGTACCCCAGCATTGTTGCCCGAAGCCGCACGGAGCCGTTTCGACGGCTGGGAAACCCGTCTCTGCATCCTTCAACGGCGCGGAACCCGCTGGGGTTCCCGATCGTCCTACTGGGCTTGGGCCGACTGGCTCAGCCGCCGTAGACGTGAGGCGCGAGCGTACCGACGAACGGGAGGTTGCGGTACTTCTCGGCGTAGTCGAGGCCGTAGCCCACGACGAACTCGTTCGGAATGTCGAAGCCGACCCACTCCACGTCGATGGCGACCTTGGCGGCGTCCGGCTTGCGCAGCAGCGTGCACACCTTCAGGGAGGCGGGCTCGCGGGAGCCGAGGTTGTTGATCAGCCACGACAGGGTCAGGCCGGAGTCGATGATGTCCTCGACGATCAGGACGTGCCTGCCCTTGATGTCGGTGTCGAGGTCCTTGAGGATCCGCACGACACCGGAGGACTGGGTGCCCGCGCCGTAGGAGGACACGGCCATCCAGTCCATCGTGACGGGGGTGGACAGCGCCCGGGCCAGGTCCGCCATGACCATCACCGCGCCCTTGAGGACGCCGACGATGAGCAGGTCCTTGCCCGCGTACTCCGCGTCGATCTTCGCGGCCAGCTCGGCCAGCTTCGCGTCGATCTCTTCCTTGGTGATGAGCACCTGCTGGAGGTCGGCACCCATGTCTTTCGCGTCCACCCGCATCACTTTCGGTCGTCCCGCACTTACGGCCGCGTACGCGGCCACCGGCTCCGGCCGCACGCACGGCCTCCGGCCGCCCGGCCCGCCGGAGGGTCACTCCGGGAGGGTCGGGATTCAGCCTTGCCGAATCACCAGTCTGCCACCCTGCCGCTGGGCGACGACTCTGCCCGGGAGATTGATGACTCCCTGGCCGCGCCAGCCGGTGATCAGACGGTCGACTTCCTCGATGTGGCGGGCGAACAGCGCACCGGCCGGGGCACCGGCCTCGATGGCGGCGCGGCGCAGGATCCGGCGGCGCACGGCGGGCGGGAGGGCGTACAGCTTGGCGCACTCCAGCAGGCCGGCGGCGTCCCGTACGGAGGCCTCGGCCTGGCGGGCCCAGGCGTCCAGGGCGTCGGCGTCGTCGCGGGAGAGCTGGGCGGTGCGGGCGAGGGCCTCCACCACGCCCTTGCCGAGGGCCTTCTCCAGGGCGGGCAGGCCCTCGTGCCGGAGCCGGGAGCGGGTGTAGGCGGGGTCGGCGTTGTGCGGGTCGTCCCAGACGGGCAGCGACTGGGCCATGCAGGCCTTGCGGGCGGTCTGCCGGTCGAGCTGCAGGAAGGGCCGCCGGTAACGGCCGCCGGCCCCCGAGACCGCGGCCATCCCGGACAGGGAGCGGATGCCGGAGCCGCGGGCGAGGCCCAGCAGGACGGTTTCGGCCTGGTCGTCCCGGGTGTGGCCGAGCAGGACCGCGGCGGCGCCGTGGCGTTCGGCGGCGGCGTCCAGGGCGGCGTAGCGGGCGTCGCGGGCGGCGGCTTCGGGGCCGCCCCCGCGGCCGACGGTCACGGCGACGGACTCGACCGGATCGAGTCCGAGTCCGCGCAGCCGCAGGACGACCTCGTCGGCGCGGAGGTCGGAGCCGGGCTGGAGGCCGTGGTCGACGGTGACCCCGCCGGCCCGGACGCCGAGCTTGGGTGCCTCGAAGGCGAGGGCGGAGGCGAGGGCCATGGAATCGGCGCCGCCGGAGCACGCGACGAGGACGAGCGGGGAGGGGGGCCGCTCGGCCGTCCGGTCCGGGCGCGCGCCGTCAGGCCGCGGGGCCGGGTGCGCGGGGAAGGCCTGGTGGTCGTTCAGGATGTCGTGGAGGACGCGGCGAACCGCCAGGCGTATCGCCGCGACCGCAGGATGGGGACCCATGTCCGGTTCCCTTCATGAAGTTTTCGGGGGGTGAGCCCGTGACGGTCACTCAGAGTGTGTAGATGGTGACAGAAGCGGGCCGTTCCCCGAGCATTGCACGCCTACGCAGGGCCCACGGTCCCTCGGACGGGTGATTGCAGGGGCGTTCGCCTGCCGTCGGCCGGATTCCTTGCACGACGTCCCCCTGCGGTTCACGACTCGGCCTTGCGGTGCACCCGCGCGACCCAGTCCGCCGGTTTGGCGATCTCCGCCTTGGTGGGAAGGGTGTTGGGCGAGGTCCAGACGCGGTTGAAACCGTCGACGCCGACCTGTTCGACCACGGCTCGTACGAACCGTTCGCCGTCCCGGTACTGCCTCAGCTTGGCATCCAGACCGAGCAGCTTGCGCAGGGCCATGTCCAGACGGGAGGCGCCCTTCGCGCGGCGCTGCTGGAACTTCTCGCGGATCTCCGCGACCGTCGGTACGACGCTCGGGCCGACGCCGTCCATGACGTAGTCGGCATGCCCCTCCAGCAGGGACATCACGGCCGTGAGCCGGCCGAGGATCTCCCGCTGGGCGGGGGTCTGCACCAGCTCCACGAAGGAGCGCCCGCCGTCCTCCTCCTCGCCCTCGGGGCGACCGCCGACCAGGGACTGGGCGGCGTCCCGGACGCGCTCCAGGAAGGTCATCGGGTCGACGTCGGTCTCCGCCAAGAACGACTGGATTTCGCCCTCCAGGTGGTCCCGCAGCCAGGGCACGGCGGTGAACTGCGTGCGGTGGGTCTCCTCGTGCAGGCACACCCACAGGCGGAAGTCGTGCGGCTCGACGTCGAGTTCCCGCTCCACGTGGACGATGTTGGGCGCGACGAGCAGCAGCCGGCCGCCGCCGTTCTCACCGGCCGGGAGGTCGCGGGTGGCGGGGGCGAAGGTCTCGTACTGACCGAGGACGCGGGAGGACAGGAACGACAGGAGCATGCCCAGTTCGACGCCGGTGACCTTGCCGCCGACGGCGCCGAGGACCGCGCTGCCCGGGTTGCTGCCGCGCCGTTCCTGCATCTTCTCCAGGAGCGGCCTGAGGATCTCGCGGAAGCCGGCGACGTTGGCGCGGACCCAGCCGGGGCGGTCGACGACGAGGACGGGCGTGTCGTGGGTCTCCTCGGTGCCCATACGAGTGAAGCCCCGGACGTGTCCCTCCGAGGCCTTCGCGTGCCGGCGCAGCTCCGCGACGACGGCCCTGGCCTCGTCGCGGCTGACGTCGGGGCCGGGGCGTACGAGGCGTGTCGCGGTCGCCACCGCGAGGTTCCAGTCGACCATCCCGGGAGATGCGGTGCCACCGAAGCCAGTCATGTTGTCAACCGTACGTGAGCGGCCCCATTTCGGGCAGGCCGTGTGGACACCGACAGGGCCGACCGCGCTCTCCGGTCACCCGGCACTGCCAGCTGTTCCAGGGCCGACCGCGCTTTTGGGTCACCCGGCACTGCCAGCTGTTCCAGGGCCGACCGCCCCTTCGGGTCACCCGGCACTGCAGGCCGTGCCCACCCGTTCCGCCCTGCGGAACGACTGCCCACGGCGGGTGCGGGCCCCTGCCGGGGGCGGGGAGGCGGGGCGGGGGCGGCGGGCGCGGCTCGCACGGCGGGTGCGGCTCGCACGGCGGGGCGCCGGCACGGCGGGGGCGGCTCCCACGGCGGGGGCTCGCACGGCGGAGGCGGCAGGACCGGCGGCACCGCGGCGGCAGGACCGGCGGCACCGCGGCGGCAGGGCCGGCGGCGCGGCGGGGGTGGGGTGTACCACCCGCACCGCAGGCGTGGCCGCGCGGCGCGTGCGGCCCGCACGGCAGGCGCGGCAGCGCGGCGCGTGCGGCGCGGCGGGGGCGGCAGGTCCGGCTGGTGCGGCAGGCCCGGCAGGTGCGGTACGCGCGGCGGGGGCGGATCGGGTGCGGGTACGGCGATGCGGCGCGCCATGGCGACGGCGCCACCCCTGCGGCCGTAACCGCGGGGTGGCGGAGCCTGCGGCGGCGGGTGGCCCTCAGTCGTTGGACGGTTGGTTCGTCAGGGCTGTCGCCGCGTTGTCCAGGGCCGACTGGGCCTCCAGGGCATTCGTCGTGTCCGAGGCCAGGAAGGCGAAGGCCAGGAGGTGGCCGGTCTTGTCGACGACCGTGCCGGCGAGGGTGTTCACGCCGGTCAGGGTGCCCGTCTTGGCGCGTACGAGGCCGGCCGCGCCGTCGGTGTAGCGCGTGCTCAGGGTCCCGGTGAAGCCGGCCACGGGGAGGCCGGTGAGGACCGGGCGCAGGCCGGGGCGGCCGGGGTCGCCCGCCTTGACCAGGAGGGCGGTGAGGAGGTCGGCCGTGAGCCGGTCGTCGCGGTTCAGGCCGCTGCCGTCGTGGAAGGCGGCGCCGGCCATCGGCAGACCGAGCTTGCGCAGCTGGGTGGCGATGGCCTTCGCGCCGCCGTCGAAGCTGGCGGGCTGCCCGCTCGCCAGAGCGGTGTGGCGGGCCAGGGCCTCCGCGATGTCGTTGTCGCTGTTGGTCAGCATCCGCTCGACCAGCTCCGACAGCGGCGGCGAGGAGACGGTGGCGAGGGTCTGCGCGCGCGTGCTGGCCTTGGAGGGGCCGGGGGCCGTGGTGGTGATGCCGGCGTCCTTCAGGAAGGCCGCGAACCGGGTGGCCGCGTCCGCCGCCGGGTCGCCCACGCGGGGCGCCGGGCCGCTGGTGGAGGCATCGGTGCGGCCCTCGTCGACGGTCAGGGCGCTGATCGGGGCGAGGTTGTCGTTGACGCCGATGGGGTGCAGGGCGGGGCCGGTGAAGAGGGTGGTGTCGTACGAGAGGGTGATTTTGCGGATGCCGCGCTCGTCCAGTGCTTTCGCGGTGCCCGCCGCCAGGGCCCGCAGTCCGGCCCAGTCGCCGGCCTCGGCGTGCGCGGTGAGGGTGGGGTCGCCGCCGCCGACCAGGACGAGTTCCCGGGTGTCGGGTTCGAGGGCGGTGCGGGTGGTGAGGCGGTGGTCGGGACCGAGGGCGGACAGCGCGGCGACGGCGGTGGCGATCTTGGTGGTGGAGGCGGGTGTGAGGGCCTTGCCGGCGTCGGCGCCGTAGAGGCGTTCGCCGGTCGTGACGTCGACGACGGCCGCCGCGTGGCTGCCGCCGAGCGCGGGCGCGTCCAGGAGGGGCCCCAGGACGTCCGAGAGCGCCTCTGCGTCCGGGGAGGTCTCCTTGGTGCCGACGGCGGCGGTGGCGCTGCCGAGGCCCGTCAGCACGGGCGCGGCGCTCGGGGCGGGCCGGGGCGCCCCGGCGGCCGTACCGGAGCGGCCGTGATCTGCGCCACCTGACCGCTCCAGTGCGGCGGCGCGGTCCCGCTCGGCCGTACGCTGACCGTTGGCGTCCCAGGGACCGGCCACGGTCACCACGCCGGCGGCCAGCGCCAGGCCGGCGGTGGCGGCGCCCGCGGTGTACTGCCAGGTCCTGACGGTCCGCGGACGGGGGAGGTGCACAGGCCTGACGCGCACGGCTTCCGTCAGCCGCGCGACCCGCGGCCGGGCGGCCGTCACGGCGCGCGCCAGACTCGGTCGTACGGCGGTCACGAACCGCGCCACGCGCGGTCTCGCGGCTCGCCAAGGTCTCAGCTCTGGCACGACCACCAGCCCCTTTCGCGATCACACACCTGCGTGAGGGACACTTAACCACCAGAACTATGTGCTGATCATGGAGGAGCCACCGGTGGAGTTCGACGTCACGATCGAGATCCCGAAGGGTTCGCGGAACAAGTACGAGGTGGACCACGAGACCGGTCGGATCCGCCTGGACCGTCGTCTCTTCACCTCGACCGCCTACCCGACCGACTACGGCTTCGTCGAGAACACCCTCGGCGAGGACGGCGACCCGCTGGACGCGTTGGTCATCCTGGACGAGCCGACCTTCCCGGGCTGCCTCATCCGCTGCCGCGCGATCGGCATGTTCCGCATGACGGACGAGGCGGGCGGCGACGACAAGCTGCTGTGCGTCCCGGCCACCGACCCGCGCGTGGAGCACCTGCGCGACATCCACCACGTGTCGGAGTTCGACCGCCTGGAGATCCAGCACTTCTTCGAGGTCTACAAGGACCTGGAGCCCGGCAAGTCGGTCGAGGGCGCCAACTGGGTGGGCCGGTCGGACGCCGAGGCGGAGATCGAGCGGTCGTACAAGCGCTTCAAGGAGCAGGGCGGCCACTGAGCGCCCTCTCGCGCGAACGGGCCGCACGCGTGCGCGTGCGGCCCGTTTCGCATGTCCGCACACGTGCGACCCGTCCGGGTACGTGTGCGCATACTGATGCTTACGGCAGGTGTGGTTCAGGGAGCGGTGCGAGGTGACGGAGGCGGAGGAGCGCAAGCCCCGGTCGGACGAGGCGCGGTACGACCCGGAGATCACGTCCGAGTTCGCCATTCCCAAGGGTCTCGACGTCCCCAGGGGCGGCGAGTCGGAGACGACCTCCGAGTTCGCGGTGCCGCAGGGGCTGGAGGCGCCGCAGCCGCCGGGTGCCGAGCCGGAGGGCTCGGCGTTCGGCACGCCGAGCACCTACAGCGCGAACGCCGCGCCGGCCGCGTTCACCCCGGCCACCGGGGTGCCGCTGGTCAGCCTGGTCAAGGACGCGCCCTGGCAGGACCGGATGCGCACGATGCTGCGCATGCCGGTGGCGGAGCGGCCGGCGCCGGAGCCGGTGCAGCGCGTGGAGGAGGGCGCTCCGGCCGTCCCGCGCGTGCTGGACCTGACCCTGCGTATCGGGGAGCTGCTGCTGGCCGGCGGTGAGGGCGCGGAGGACGTGGAGGCCGCGATGTTCGCGGTGTGCCGGTCCTACGGCCTGGACCGGTGCGAGCCGAACGTCACCTTCACGCTGCTGTCGATCTCGCACCAGCCGTCCCTGGTGGAGGATCCGGTGACGGCGTCCCGGACGGTACGGCGGCGCGGCACCGACTACACGCGTCTGGCGGCCGTCTTCCGGCTGGTGGACGATCTGACCGACCCGGAGACCCATGTCTCCCTGGAGGAGGCCTACCGGCGCCTGGCGGAGATCCGCCGCAACCGGCACCCGTACCCCGGCTGGGCGCTGACCCTGGCGAGCGGACTGCTGGCCGGTGCGGCCTCCGTGCTGGTCGGCGGTGACCCGGTCGTGTTCCTGGCGGCGGCGGTCGGCGCGATGCTCGGCGACCGGCTGGCGTGGCTGTGCGCGGGGCGCGGGCTGCCGGAGTTCTACCAGTTCACGGTGGCCGCGATGCCACCCGCGGCGATCGGGGTGGCGCTGACGCTGGCGCACGTGGACGTGAAGGCGTCCGCGGTGATCACCGGTGGGCTGTTCGCGCTGCTGCCCGGGCGGGCGCTGGTGGCGGGGGTGCAGGACGGGCTGACGGGCTTCTACATCACCGCCTCGGCCCGGCTGCTGGAGGTCATGTACTTCTTCGTCGGCATCGTCACCGGGGTGCTGACCGTCCTGTACTTCGGCGTGAAGATCGGCGGCAAGCTCAATCCGGACGCGCAGCTGGGCATCTCCGAACGGCCGCTGATCCAGATCGCGGCCTCGATGCTGCTGTCGCTGACCTTCGCGGTGCTGCTCCAGCAGGAACGGTCCACCGTGCTCTGGGTGACCCTCAACGGGGGTGTCGCCTGGTCGGTGTACGGCGCGATGCACTACGCGGGCGACATCTCGCCGGTGGCCTCCACGGCCGTGGCGGCGGGGCTCGTGGGGCTGTTCGGGCAGCTGCTGTCCCGGTACCGGTTCGCCTCCGCGCTGCCGTACACGACGGCGGCGATCGGGCCGCTGCTGCCCGGTTCGGCGACGTACTTCGGGCTGCTGTCCATGGCGCAGAACGACGTGGACAAGGGGCTGGTGTCGCTGGCCAAGGCCGCGTCGCTGGCGATGGCCATCGCCATCGGGGTCAATCTGGGGTCGGAGATCTCCCGGCTGTTCCTGCGGATCGGCTCCGCCGGGAAGCGCCGGGCCGCCAAGCGGACGCGCGGGTTCTGAGCCTCCCCGTCCCCCGCGCCCCGGTCAGTGGTCGCGGTGGTCGTACGGGTACTGGTTCGGGTCGGGCTGCTGCTGCGGGTACCGCTGCCGGCCGTAGTACTGGTTGTTGCCGTACCCCTGAGTGCCGTAGCCCTGGTTGTCGCCGTAGGCCTGGTTGCCGCCGTAGGCCTGGTCGTCGTAGCCCTGGTCGTCGTACCCCTGATTGCCGTAGCCCTGGCTGTCGTACCCCTGGTTCCAGTCCTGCTGCCGCGGCTGCTGGTACGGCTGCTCGTACTGCGGGGTGTACGGCTGCTCGGGCTCGACGCGCCGCAGGCGGGTCGTGGCGTCGTCCATGACCGGGGGGTGCTGGTACTGGGGCTGCTGGTAGGCGGGCTGCCGCGGGGGCTCCGGGCTGGTCTGCCCGGCCTTCTTGTTCTTGCCGCGCGCCCGCAGGTACTCGATCGCGATCGGGATCACCGAGACGAGGACGATCAGGATCAGGATCGCCTCGATGTTCTGGTGGACGAAGCCGATGTTGCCGAGCCAGGAGCCGAGCAGGGTGACGCCCGCGCCCCACAGGACGCCGCCGATGACGTTGAAGGTGAGGAACGAGCGGTACTTCATGCCGCTGACGCCCGCGATGATCGGCGTGAACGTGCGCACGACCGGCACGAAGCGGGCCAGGACCAGGGACTTCGGGCCGTACTTCTCGAAGAACTCGTGGGCCTTGGTGACGTTCTCCTGCTTGAACAGGCGGGAGTCCGGGCGGTTGAACAGGGACGGGCCGACCTTCTTGCCGAACATGTAGCCCGCCTGGTCGCCGAGGATCGCGGCGAGGCAGATCAGGGCGATCGCGCCCCACAGCGGGAAGCCCAGCTGGTTCGACGTGATCAGCAGACCGCAGGTGAACAGCAGCGAGTCACCCGGCAGGAAGAAACCGATGAGCAGGCCGGACTCGGCGAAGACGATGAGCAGCAGACCCCAGATGCTGTACGTCTGGAGCAGATGGTTGGGATCCAGCCAGCTCGGGCCGAGGGCGAGTGTCATCACGGGTCCGGGCTCCCTGAGGGGTGAAGGCGGCTACGGCGGCTGAACGTCGATGGGGCGCCGTACAAAACTATCAACGTGAACGGACCGCCCCGGGTTCCACCGCGGTACCGACGGGTGTCCTGGCCCGGGGACCGGCCCGGGCCAGGACCTCAGGACGTGGTGTGCCGGTCCGCGTTGGCGAGGATCGCGTCGCGCAGGTGTTCGGCGAGGCCGGGGCGCATGGAGTCGTAGAACGCCTTGAAACGCTCGTCGGAGACGTACATCTCCCCGAAGCACCGGTGCATCTCGTACGGGACCTCGAAGTAGTACCGGCTGATGTGCTGCCGGTGTTCCTCGGCCAGGTCCATGGCCGCCTCGCCGGCCGGCTGCTCGCCGGCGGCGACCAGGGCGGCGTACCGCTCGCCCCAGTCGTCGACCTCGGCCTGGATGCGCTTCCAGTCCTCCTTGGTGTAGGTCGCGACGCGGCGCTGTGACTCGGCGTACGCCTCGGTGTCGCCCCAGCGCTGCTCGGCCTCCTCGGCGTACTGCTCGGGGTCCTTGTCCCCGAAGACCTCGAACCGCTCCTCCGGCGTCAGGTTGATGCCCATCGTGCGTGCCTCCAAGGCGTGCTCCACGGCCGCGGCCATCTTCTGCAGCTTCTCGATCCGGGCGGTCAGCAGGTCGTGCTGGCGGCGCAGGTGCGTGCGCGGGTCCGCGTCCGGGTCGTCGAGCAGGGCCGCGACCTCGTCGAGCGGGAAGCCGAGCTCCCGGTAGAACAGGATCTGCTGGAGCCGGTCGAGGTCGGCGTCGCTGTAGCGCCGGTGGCCGGCGTACGTCCGCTCGCTGGGCACGAGCAGGCCGATCTCGTCGTAGTGGTGCAGGGTGCGCACCGTGACGCCGGCGAACCCCGCGACCTGTCCCACGGAGTAGCTCACTTTCCGCTCCTTGTCGTCTGTACGCCTCCACGCTGAGGCCTCACGTCACGTGAGGTGCAAGCCGGAAGCACGTTCCGGACGCCGTAGTTCCGGATGTTGCGCACGTTTCGTCCGCTTATGGTGAGCCCGTGGCCCAGGAGACGACGCAGCAGGCACCCCCGAGCGCTCCGACCGCCCCGGCACGGGCTCTGCTGCCGTTCATCCTGCCCGCCGTCCTCGTGGGCGTGGCCGCGAGCCTCGTCTTCGTCGGGGTGAGCACGGCGGCCGAGAAGCTCCAGCACGTGCTGTGGGGGCCGCTGCCGGACGCGCTCGGCGTGGGCCGCTCCAGCGTGCTGTGGATGTTCGTCATGCTCGTGGCGACCGGGATCGCCGTCGGGCTGGTGGTGTGGAAGGTCCCCGGCCACGCCGGTCCCGACCCGGCCACTATGGGACTGGACGCCCCGGTGCTGCCGCCGGCCGTGCTGCCGGGCCTGGTGCTGGCCGCCGGGCTCATGCTGGCCGGCGGTCCGAGCCTCGGCCCGGAGAACCCCGTCATCGCGGTGAACGTCGGCCTCGCGGCCTGGCTCGGCGCGCGCTTCCTGCCCTCGGCGCCGGGCACCCTGTGGCCGGTGCTGGCGGAGGCGGCGACGATCGGCGCGCTGTTCGGCACGCCGGTGGCGGCGGCACTGGTGATCTCCGAGGCGCTGGCGGGGCGGCCGATGCGGGGCCGGCTGTGGGACAACCTGTTCGCGCCGCTGACCGCGGGCGCGTGCGGGGCGATCACGACGGCCCTGGTGGCCCATCCGACCTTCGACCTGGGCCTGCCGCCCCTGGGCCACCCGCGCGCGAAGGACCTGCTGGCGGCCCTCGTGATCGCCTCGGTGGCCGCGCTGCTCGGCATGTGCGCCGTCCACGCCTTCCCGTACGTCCACGCGGCCTTCCGGCGGCTGCGGCACCCGATGCTCATGCTTCCGGCCGGCGGGGTCGTGCTGGGGGGCCTCGCGGCCCTGGGCGGCCAGCTGACGCTGTTCAAGGGCCTGTCGGAGATCGGTCAGCTGGCCCGCGACCCGGAGGGCTGGTCGGCGGGACAGTTCGCCACGATGACGGTGGTGAAGCTGGCCGCGCTGCTCGTCGCGGCGGCCTGCGGCTTCCGGGGCGGCCGGATCTTCCCGGCGGTCTTCGTCGGCACCGCCCTGGGCCTGTGCGCCCACGCGCTGGTACCGGCCGTGCATCCCTCGCTGGGCGTGGCCACGGGCGTCCTGGGCATGCTCCTGGCGATCACCCGGCAGGGCTGGGTGAGCCTGTTCACCGCCGCCGTCCTGGTGGCCTCACCCGGCATCCTCGCCCTGCTGTGCATCGCCTCGCTGCCGGCCTGGCTGCTGGTGACGGGCCGTCCGCAGATGCAGTTGCGCGAGGACGGGACCCCGGTGCGATGACTCTCCTCACCCGGCCCTCCCTCACTCACCCCTGACACCCGTTTCTTTGGAGGCACAGCCCGATGGCCCTGCACAAAGGTCCCGAGAAGCATGAGGAGCGGACGATGTCGGTCAACCCGTTCTTCGGGGAGGCCAACCCCGTCGGCGGCATGACCGAGGCCCCGCCCACGCACCGGCTCCCGGACGCCCCGCTGCCGCCGTCCACGGCGTACCAGCTGGTGCACGACGAGCTGATGCTGGACGGCAACTCCCGGCTGAACCTGGCCACCTTCGTCACCACGTGGATGGAGCCGCAGGCCGGGGTGCTGATGGGCGAGTGCCGGGACAAGAACATGATCGACAAGGACGAGTACCCGCGCACGGCCGAACTGGAGCGGCGCTGCGTGGCGATGCTCGCGGATCTGTGGAACGCGCCGGACCCGTCGGCGGCCGTCGGCTGTTCGACGACCGGGTCGAGCGAGGCGTGCATGCTCGCCGGGATGGCCCTGAAGCGGCGCTGGACCAAGGGGAACGCCGACCGGTATCCGGGCGCGCGGCCCAATCTCGTCATGGGCGTCAACGTCCAGGTGTGCTGGGAGAAGTTCTGCACCTTCTGGGAGGTGGAGGCCCGGCTGGTCCCGATGGAGGGCGACCGCTTCCACCTGGACCCGCAGGCCGCCGTCGAGCTGTGCGACGAGAACACCATCGGCGTCGTCGGCATCCTCGGCTCGACCTTCGACGGCTCCTACGAGCCGATCGCCGACCTGTGCGCCGCCCTGGACGCCCTCCAGGAGCGGACCGGGCTCGACATCCCGGTGCACGTGGACGGCGCGTCCGGCGGGATGGTGGCGCCCTTCCTGGACGAGGACCTGGTGTGGGACTTCCGCCTGCCGCGGGTGGCGTCGATCAACACCTCCGGCCACAAGTACGGGCTGGTGTACCCGGGCGTCGGCTGGGCGCTGTGGCGGGACAAGGAGGCGCTGCCCGAGGAGCTGGTCTTCCGGGTGAACTACCTGGGCGGGGACATGCCGACCTTCGCGCTGAACTTCTCCCGGCCCGGCGCCCAGGTGGTGGCGCAGTACTACACGTTCCTGCGGCTGGGCCGGGAGGGCTACCGGGCAGTGCAGCAGTCGACGCGGGACGTGGCGACCTCGCTCGCCTCCCGGATCGAGGCGCTCGGCGACTTCCGGCTGCTCACGCGCGGGGACCAGCTTCCCGTGTTCGCGCTGACCACAGCCGGCCACGTCACGTCGTACGACGTCTTCGACGTCTCCCGGCGGCTGCGCGAGGGCGGCTGGCTGGTGCCCGCCTACACCTTCCCGGCGAACCGTGAGGACCTGTCCGTGCTGCGGATCGTGTGCCGCAACGGCTTCTCGCACGACCTGGCCGACCTGTTCCTGGACGACCTGGCACGCCTGCTGCCGGAGCTGCGCCGGCAGCCACACCCCCTGACCCGGGACAAGGATGCGGCCACGGGCTTCCACCACTAGGTCCTGTCGTCAAACTCCCGTCGTCCGCCCGGAGCGCGGCAGACGGGAGTTTGACGACAGGGCCTAGGGTCTGCCCGCGGCGGGACCGGCGCCCAGGAGGCCCTCGTCGTCCCACCGTGACGCCCCGCTGATCGGCCGGAGGATCAGTGGTCGTCCTCCGGATGCCGCTCCCCCGTCGCGTACGGGTTCTCCTGCCCCTCGGTGAGCACGCCCACGAACGGCTCGCCCTCCCCCGCGAACGTGTACGCGCCCGCCTCCAGGCGGTCGATGAGCCCCTGGGTCCAGGCCCCGTCGGCGTCGGCCGTGTGGACCCAGAGGTTCATGATCTCCCCGATGTGGCCGAGCTGCTCCGGTCCGCCCTCGGGGACGTAGTGCTCGGTGACGGCGGCCCGCCACTGCCCGATCCGGCGGACCCGTTCCCGCAGCAGCTCCAGGGCCTCGGCGCGGGGCAGCTCGACCAGGAAGCCGATCGCCGCGGACTGGATGTCCATCTTCTGGTCGTAGGCGACCAGGGACTCGCGCAGCAGCCGGAAGAACTCGTCCTCGCCCCGGTCCGTGATCTCGTACTCCACCCGCGGCGGCCCGCCGGCCGTGGACGGCGCGATCTCGTGCGCGAGCAGCAGCCCCTGCTTGGCCATCTGTTTCAGCGCGTGGTAGATCGATCCCGGCTTGGCGTTGGACCACTCGTGCGCGCCCCAGTACTCCAGATCGTTGCGGACCTGGTAGCCATGGGCCCGCCCGTGCTGGCGGACCGCGCCCAGCACGAGAAGACGGATCGCTGACATGGGGTCCAGGTTAGGACCCCGCGATCAGCCCCAGGAGCCGCCCTGTTCCAGCGCGACCAGCTCGAACGCGGTCTTCCCGTCCAGGGACTCGCGGATGATGTCGGCGTGGCCGGCGTGCCGGGCCGTCTCGCGGATCAGGTGCAGACACAGCCAGCGCAGCGACACACGGCCCTCCGGCGGGAACCACGGGTCGGGCGGCAGCGGGAAGGTGTCGTCGAGGCTGGGCGCGGAGCGGATGAACTTCTCCGTCTCGGCGGCCACCTGTTCCCAGTACGCCAGCTGCGAGGCGACCGTCTCGTCGCCGACCAGCTGGAAGGTCTCGTGCCAGTTCGACTCGTCGCGCCGCACCGCCGGCGGCTCCTGCTTCGCCCGGGCGATCCAGCTCTGCTCCACCTCGGCGACGTGCTTGAGCAGGCCGCCCAGGGACAGCTCGCTGACGCTCGGGCGGGTGCGGGCCTGCTCCTCCGTCAGCCCGAGCAGTGCCCGTCGGATCCCTCCGCGCTGTTCCTCGATGAACGCGAGCAGTGCCCCGCACTCGTCGCCGTTCGCCTCCGCCGGAACGTGCGTGACCATGGCGTGCCGCCTTTCGTCGGACCGGTTCGCCGGGGGCCGTTCCCTCCGACACCGAAGACGCTACGGGCCATTGCGGTCAGATGCTGTCCGCAATGGCCCGCGCACCGAAAGGACGCACCGAAGAGTTCGGCTGCGGCACGACAGGGGGCGCGACTAGAACGGGAACGCGCTGCGCCCGTGCTGCACCGAGATCCACTTGACCGTGGTGAACGCCTCCAGCGTGGTCTCGCCGTTGAGGCGGCCGAGGCCGGAGTGCTTCTCGCCGCCGAAGGGCACGATCGGCTCGTCGTGGACCGTGCCGTCGTTCACATGGAACATGCCGGTGTCGATCCGCTTGGCGAAGGCCACGCCCCGCTCGATGTCGGCCGTGTGGACGGCACCGCTGAGGCCGTACGGGGTGTCGTTGACGATCCGGACCGCCTCCTCCTCGCCGTCGAACGTGAGGAGGAAGACGACCGGGCCGAAGACCTCCTGCTGGAGCAGCGGGGAGCCGGCCGGGACGCCGGTCAGCACGGTCGGCTCGACCAGGTTGTTGGTCGCGGTGCCGCGCACCAGGGCGGTGGCGCCCTCGGCGAGCGCCTGCTCCACGGTGCCGGAGACGGCGCCCGCCTGCGCGGAGTTGATCACCGGGCCGATCACGGTCTCCGGGTCGCGGGGATCGCCGACCTTGAGGGTGCGGACCTTGGCGACGAACTTCTCGGTGAACTCGTCGGCCACGGACGCGTCCACGAGGACCCGGTTGGCGGCCATGCAGACCTGGCCCTGGTGCACGAACCGGCTGAAGACCGCCGCGTCCACCGCGTAGTCGATGTCGGCGTCGTCCAGCACGACCAGCGCGCTGTTGCCGCCCAGTTCGAGGACCGCGCGCTTGAAGTTCCTGGCGCAGACGGTGGCGACGTGCCGGCCGACCTTGTCCGAACCGGTGAAGGAGATGACCTTCGGGACGGGGTGCTCCAGGAACGCGTCACCGATCTCGGCGATGTCGGTGACGACGACGTTGAGCAGGCCGCCGGGCAGCCCGGCGTCCTCGAAGATCTTCGCGAGCAGGGTGCCGCCGGCGATCGGGGTGTTCTGGTGCGGCTTGAGCACCACGCCGTTGCCGAGCGCGAGGGCCGGCGCGACCGACTTCAGCGACAGCAGGAACGGGAAGTTGAAGGGGCTGATGACGCCCACGACGCCGACCGGCACGCGGTAGACGCGGTTCTCCTTGCCCTCGACCGGGGAGGGCAGGATCCGGCCCTCGGGGCGCAGCGCGAGGTGGACCGACTCGCGCAGGAACTCCTTGGCGAGGTGCAGCTCGAAGCCGGCCTTGACGCGCGTGCCGCCCAGCTCCGCGATGATCAGGTCGGCTATCTCCTGCTCGTGGTCCTCTATCAGCCTGAGGGCCCGTTCGAAGACCGCGCGCCGGGTGTAGGGGTTGGTCTCGGCCCACTGCTTCTGGGCGCGGGCGGCGGCCCGGTAGGCCTGGTCCACCTCGTCGACCGTGGCCACCGTGATCGAAGCCAGCTTCTCGTCGTCGTAGGGGTTGAAGTCGATGACGTCCCAGGAGCCGGTGCCCGGTCGCCACTCGCCGTCGATGTACTGCTGGGCCAGGTCGGTGAAGTAGGACGACATGTGATCCCTCAATCGCTAGCGGCCACAGATCCACGCCAGGTCTGATCGGACGTCATCCTACTTGTGGGTCAACCTAGTTGGGGCTCGTCAGGAGAGTTGCAGAAGACCGCGGAGGAGGTCACGGCTCTCGTCCGGTCCGGGGCTGTCCTGCTGCAGTTCCTTCAGGGCCTGCTCGTACTGGGCGACGTCCTCGCGCTTGTCCAGGTAGAGGGCGCTGGTCAGCTGTTCCAGGTAGACCACGTCGGACAGGTCGGACTCGGGGAAGCTGAGGATGGTGAAGGCGCCGCTCTCCCCGGAGTGCCCGCCGAAGCTGAACGGCATGATCTGGAGCCGTACGTTGGGCCGCTCGGAGATGTCGATCAGGTGCTGGAGCTGGCCGCGCATCACCTCGCGGTCCCCGTAGGGGCGGCGCAGGGCGGCCTCGTCCAGGACGATGTGGAACTCGGGGGCGTTGTCGGCGAACAGGTACTTCTGCCGCTCCAGGCGCAGCGCGACCCGGCGTTCGACGTCGGCGACGCTCGCGCCCTTCATGCCGCGCCGGACCACCGCGCGGGCGTACTCCTCGGTCTGCAGCAGACCGTGCACGAACTGCACCTCGTAGACGCGGATCAGCGAGGCGGCGCCCTCCAGGCCCACATAGGTGGGGAACCAGCTGGGCAGGACGTCGGTGTAACTGTGCCACCAGCCCGCCACGTTGGCCTCCCGGGCGAGGGAGAGCAGCGACTCGCGCTCCGTCTCGTCCGTGATGCCGTACAGCGTCAGCAGATCCTCGACGTCCCTCGTCTTGAAGCTCACCCGGCCCAGCTCCATCCGGCTGATCTTCGACTCCGAGGCGCGGATCGAGTACCCCGCCGCCTCGCGCGTGATGCCCCGCGCTTCCCGCAGTCGCCTGAGTTGCGAGCCGAGCAGCATCCGCCGCACCACCGATCCGGGCTCTCCCGCGCTCACTTTCGCCAGCCTCCCCAACCGTCTTCAGGGGCCGAAGTCTGCCACTAAAACACTTCGAGCAGTACTCGTCCGGTTACGGAAACGGAAAGAGCCCGCCCGTTTCCACCGGGTGCGGACCGGGAAGAGGTCCGGACCTCTGGCGGGAACCTCGTGAAGATGGCAGAAAAAATGGCCAAGAAGCGGTACGGGCGGTGCCATTTCGGTCGCGTGCACGTGCATCTGCCCTTGCATCTGCTGTGCGCATCCGAAACCATGGTGCCGCGCCACCGCTGCATCGCAACGACCGCGAATTCCCGGGAGTGCCTCGCATGGGGACGAATGGATCGACCATGCTCAAGCCGTTACGGCAGGGCCTTCCGCCGCTGGATCCCGCGGCCGTGTCCGATGCCGCCTCCTGTGCCCTGCCCGCCCGGTTCGAGGCGGTGCGCGAGGCCCGGCGCTTCACCCGGCGCACCCTGGAGCAGTGGGACGTAGGTGACCGCTTCGACGACATCTGCCTCGTCGTCTCCGAACTCGTCACCAACGCGCTGCGCCACGCGGTGCCGGGCGCGCCGCGCCGGGACGACGAGCACCCGTCCGTGCGGCTGCACCTGATGCGCTGGACCGAGCGGCTGGTGTGCGCGGTGCGCGACCCGAGTCACGAGACCCCGGTCCCGCAGGACTCGGACGACTTCTCGGCCGAGTCGGGCCGCGGGCTGTTCCTGGTCGACTCCTTCGCCGACAGCTGGGGCTGGCACCCGCTCGCGGGCACGCTCGACGGCAAGGTGGTCTGGGCGCTGTTCCGGCTGCACACGGCCGGCTGATCCGGTACGGCACCGGCGGACGCGCGGTTTCTACGCGCGTCCACCGGTCTGTGCGCAGTCCGCCCTGCCGACATCGTTGCCAGTGGCGCGGCACGAGCGGAGTGCCGACGTCAGCTCGCTATCAGATGGTCGAACTCGCCGTCCTTGACGCCCAGGAGCATCGCCTCGATCTCCGCGCGCGTGTAGACGAGCGCCGGCCCGTCCGGGAAGCGCGAGTTGCGTACGGCGACCTCACCGCCCGGCAGCCGCGCGAACTCCACGCAGGAGCCCTGCGAGTTGCTGTGCCTGCTCTTCTGCCAGGCCACTCCGTCCAGCTGCGTGGCAGCCATGCCGTTGTACACGTCGTACCCCCCGTACACGCCGTCAACGTCGCGGTCCACAGGTCGCTCCCCGAGTGGTGCACTGGCTGGTGAGGCCATAGATGCTGTAGTCAACTGACCCGGATCATAACTCTGTTCACGTGCAGATGCTTGAGCAAATGCACGTGCACGCGGAGTGGTGCCGCGGTTACAGTCTTGACGTCCGCTTTACCGAAGCTGTTCCAGCCTCTGCCCAAGAGCAGGCAGGACATGCCACTAGGAAGAGACGCGTACCGCGCCCCTCATGTTCCAGGGTCCAGGTGATCGTCCCGTCGGGCGGGTCGGCCGGATCGGCATCCGCCCAGCGGAGGGACAGCATCCGCTCGGTGTCGTAGGCCGGCACCTCCACCTCTACGACGCCCGATGAGCGGGAGTGGGGACGGGGGACGGAGGTCATCCGGTACCGGTGGCCGACCGGGAGCCGGAAATCCTCGGCGCCGGGCATCCGCCGGCGGACGACGCGGATCGTGGTCAGGTCGTCCGCGTCAGGTCCGGGTGCTGGACCGATGACTGTTCATCGTCGGGCACGCGGCCGAGGAGAGCGCCGAGGCCCTCCACCCGCTCGCACCGGAACCGCTCGTAGGGACGGAGCCAGTCCCGCACAACGGCGAGCGGAGCCGCTTCGAGGCGGTAGATGCGCTGCCGTCCGGAGCGCTGCTCGGAGACGAGGCCGGCCTCCCGGAGCACCTTGAGGTGTTCCGAGAGGCTCGGGCGGCGCATGTCGAAGTGGTCGGCCAGCGCCTGTACGGGCTGCGGCCCGCGCTCGCGCAGCAGCCGCAGCACCTCGCGGCGGGTGGCGTTGGCGAGCGCGGCGAATACGCGGTCCTCGGCGGCGGTACCCGTCCCGTTCATCGAGCGGTCAGAAGCCTTCCTTCTCCGTCAGCAGCATCAGACCGTTGCCGTCGGGGTCGGTGAAGGAGGCCATCCGCCCCCAGGGGACGTCGTCCGGCCCCTGCACCTGGGCGCCGGCCGCGGCCAGCCGGGCGCAGTCGGCGTCGACATCGGTCGTGACCAACATGATCCCCCGCGCCGAACCGGGCTCGAAACCGCCCATGCCGGGCCCGGAGAGCGTGAAGACGGTCTGGGCGCCCTGGGGGGCCACCTGGAGCCAGCGGCCCTGGGGCATCTCCCGGTCGGCGGTGACCTCGAAGCCGAGGACGTCGCGGTAGAAGCGCAGGGCGCGGTCCTGGTCGGCGACGGGGAGGGTGACGAAGGAGGCGTGCGTGATGTTCATGCGGCCGACCATAGGTAGGAAGCTCCCTACCGGTCAAGGGTAGGGAAATTCCTACGCGTCCGCTGGTCAGCGCCCGGCATACGGCAGGAGCGCCATCTCCCGCGCGTTCTTGACCGCCCGTGCCAGCAGTCGCTGCTGCTGGGCCGTGACCCGGGTGACCCGCCGGCTGCGGATCTTGCCCCGGTCCGAGATGAACTTCCGGAGGAGCTCGGTGTCCTTGTAGTCGATGTAGGTCACGCCCGCCTGGTCCAGGGGGCTGGGGCGGTCGCGGGTGGGCTTGCGGTCGTTCTTGCGCGGCATCAGGCCTCCAGCAGGGTGTCGAAGGCGGGCGGGAGCTTCTTCCAGGAGTCCCGCCCGGCGGCGTACTCGGCATCGGTGAGCAGACAGGACTCCAGCAGGTCCGCGAGTCCGTCACGGTCGAGGGCGGGCGAGGTGAACACGAGGTGATTGCAGCGGTCGCCGTGCTCCGGATGCCAGTCCAGGGCGGCCGCGGCCCGCCGCACCGGCGGCACCATCGCCCAGGCCGCGTCCGGCAGCGCGGCCAGCCAGGGCCCCGCGCTCTCCACGCACAGCGCCCCGCCGGCCGCGTCCCAGTGCAGCAGCGTGTCCGGCCTCTCGGCGAGCCAGAACCGGCCCCGGCTGCGCGCGGCGGCGCAGGTCAGATCCTCCAGCGCCGCGTACAGCCGCTCCGGATGGAAGGGCCGGTGCCGGCGCCAGACCAGGGTGGAGACACCGTGACCGTCGGCCTCCTGGGGCAGCAGCGCGCAGGCCGGGTGCTGGGCGGCCGCCGCGGCGTCCACGTCGAATCCGGCGAGGGCGGCGCGGGCGAGTGGCGCCGGGGGCTGCGCGGTTGTGCCGATCGGCGCCGGGGACTGCTCGCGTGTGCCGGCCACAGCCGGGGCCTGCGGGTCTCGGCCGGTCGGAACCGGGGACTGCGGGCGCCCGCCGATGGGGACACGGCGGGCCGTCGGGTGCAGCTGGGCGAGCAGTTCGTGGTCCTCGTCGTCGGCCTCCGGGGAGTCGGCGACGGCGAGCACCGGGGCGTACTCCAGCTGCCGGGCGAAGGTGTCGGCGACCGTGCGCCGGTCGGTGGCCGCCGCGGCGAGCCCGGCCTCGGCCAGGTCGTCGCCGTTGCCCAGGTACGGCAGCACCAGCGCCGGATCCACGGCGGTGATCACGGACGTGACGGTCAGCCCGCCGGACGCGATCACCTCGGCCATCGCCTTGGGCTCGACCGAGTCCCACAGCTCCACGATCGCGAGCCGGGTCGTACCGGCGTCGGCGAGCCGGCGCAGCTCGGGCACCAGGTCCTCGCGCAACGCGCAGCACGCGCAGTCGTTGACCAGGGGCGTCTCACCGGTGGACAGGACGCCGTGGCGGTCGCGGACCGTCCGTACGACCGTGCCGGCGGCGGCCGTCGCGAGGTCGTGGTGGAGGGCGACGCCGCCGGGGACGTCGGCGAGCAGCCGGTCGACGGCCGCCGTGCGGGCGGCGGTGTGCAGCCCGGCCACGACGGCCACCGACAGGCTCACGCCCCGCCCCGCTTTCCGTACCGGCGCTCGAAGCGCTCCACGCGCCCGGCGGTGTCCAGCACGCGCGCGGTACCGGTGTAGAAGGGGTGGCTGACGTTCGAGATCTCGACGTCGACCACCGGGTAGGCGGCACCGTCCTCCCACTCGATCGTCTTGCCGGTCTGCGCGCCGGCGAGCGTGGAGCGGGTGAGGAAGGCGTGGTTCGCGGCGCGGTCGCGGAAGACGACCGGCCCGTACTCCGGGTGGATTCCCTTGCGCATGGCGGGGTTCAGCGCTCCTCTCGGAAGTCGGCGTGCCGGCCGGCGACGGGGTCGTACTTGCGCAGCGTCATACGGTCCGGGTCGTTGCGGCGGTTCTTGCGGGTCACGTAGGTGTAGCCGGTCCCGGCGGTGGACCGGAGCCTGATCACCGGACGGAGTTCGTTGCGTGCCATGCTGCTATCTTACTGAAAATGAATTCCATTAACAGCTACGCCTGAGGAGAGCTACGTCACCGTGTCCGCACACTGCATGCTCACCGGGGCCCGGCCGGGCTTCGGCAACCGCGTCTCCCACTCCCACCGGCGCACCTCCCGCCGCTTCGACCCGAACATCCAGACCAAGCGCTACTGGCTGCCCGGCGAGGGCCGCCACGTCCGGCTGCGGCTGAGCGCGCGGGCGGTCAGGACGGTGGACGCGATCGGCGTCGAGGCGGCCGTCGCCCGCATCCGCGCCCGGGGAGTGAAGGTCTGATGGCGAAGAAGAGCAAGATCGCGAAGAACGAGCGGCGCAAGGAGATCGTCGCCCGGTACGCCGAGCGCCGCGCGGAGCTGAAGGAGATCATCCGGCGGCCCTCCACCCCCGAGGCCGAACGGGACGCCGCGCTGCGGGAACTGCGCGGGCAGCCACGGGACGCCAGCGCCACCCGCGTCCGCAACCGCGACCAGGCCGACGGCCGCCCGCGCGGCTACCTGCGCGCCTTCGGCCTGTCCCGGATCAACCTGCGCGAGTCCGCCCATCGGGGATTCCTGCCCGGCGTCCGGAAGTCCTCCTGGTAACTGCTGGTAGCTTGCGCTGCGGGCCGTCCGGCGAGGGCGGCCGGCCGCTATCGCTGAGGGAGCTTCCGGTGACTACTGCGACTGCGAGAGTGCGGGCGACGGCGCGTCGGCGGGGCGCGGGGCTGGCCGCAGGACTGGCCGGCGCGCTCGCGCTCACGGCGTGCGGCGGCGGCGGTTCCGGGGGCGAGGACGGCACCTCGGCGTCGCCCTCGTCGAGCACGACCGCGGCCCCGTCCCCGAGCGCGGACTCCCCCGCCGGCGCCTCCGCCGGGCTCCAGGGCAGCTGGATCACCACCGCCGACGGCAAGATCGTGGCCCTGGTGGTCACCGGGAAGAAGGCCGGGATCTTCGCGACCGGCGGGACCGTGTGCAGCGGGACGGCGGGCGCCGAGGACGGCATGCAGATGATCCGTCTGACCTGTGCCGGCGGGGACGACAAGGGCCGCACCACCGGCATGGTCGACTCGGTGACCGATACGACGCTGAAGGTGACCTGGGCGGGCAGGACGGGCCAGGAGACGTACACCAAGGCGGAGGGCGGGAAGCTGCCGTCGGGACTGCCGACGGCTCCGGTGCGGCAGTGAGAACGCCTTCAAAGCCTTCGAAGCCGTCGAGACACCATCTGAAGTGGTGAATCGTGCCGGGGCGCGTGATCGTGCCCCGGCCGCAGGGGCCATGATGCGGGGGAGACCGTCACCACCTCGATGGGAACCTGCTCATGCGCGCCATTCCGCTCACCGTCACCGCTCTCTCCGCCGCTCTGCTGCTGACCGCCTGCAACGACAGCGGCGGGGACAAGAACGGCAAGAGCGGCTCCGCCTGCGAGATCGGCGGGGTCTCGCTGCAGATCGGGGCGGCGAGCGTGGCCCCGGCCGCCGGGGACACCGGCGAGATCCCGGTCAGCATCACCAACCAGAGCACCCCCTGCACCCTGGACGACTTCCCGGACGTCGCACTGAGCGGCGGCGGCTCCACGGCCCGTGTGCCCGTGCTCAAGGGCGCGAAGGCCCAGAAGCTGAAGCTCGCCAAGGGCGACTCGGCGTCCTTCTCGATCAGCTACGTACGCGGCGAGGCGGGCGCCAAGAACGCCCTCGCGGCGCAGACCGTGAAGATCACCCTGCCCGGCTCGGACACCAGCCGGACCTTCCCCTGGAACTACGGCCCGGTCGCGGGCAAGGCCGACGGGAGCGGCCCGGACGCGTCCGTGAGCGCCTTCCAGCAGGTGGGCGACTGAGCGGGACGAGACGGGAGCGGGTCGGCGACCGGGTGGGGCGGCGAGGGGCAAGGTCGCGGGCCAGGCCGAGCGGCAAGGGGCGGGGTCGGCGACCAGGCCGGGCGGCACGAGGCAAGATCGGCGACCAAGCCGAGCAGCACGAGGCAAGATCGGCGACCAAGCCGAGCAGCACGAGGCAGGGTCGGCGACCAAACCGAGCGGCACGAGGCAAAGATCGGCGACCTGGCCGGGCGGCAAGGGGCAGGGTCGGCGACCAAGCCGGGCCGTGACTGGCCGTCACCCCAGGCGCGGGCGGGCCCGGACCTGTGCCCGGTCCGCCGCGCGTGCGCCCTCCGTCCAGCCCGCCGCGTCGCTGACCCCCCGCAGCCGGGTCGTCGTGGTCTCCGGGAACATGCGCTCCAGCCGGCCGGTGACGGCTGTCTCACGCGTGGCCAGCACGGGCAGCAGGTCCTGGGTCACCTGTGTCTCGGCGGCGACCGCGAGCCGGTCGCCCACGCGGTGCGCGTAGGCCGCGAGGAACGACTGCCGGAAGGTCTTGGTCCGCTTGCGCCCGCCGGCTCTCTGGGCGGCCTCCGCCCTCGTCATCGCGTGCGTGGCCTGCACCAGCAGCGAGGTGTAGAGCAGTTCGACCGCCTCCAGGTCCGCCTCGAAGCCGACGACCGTGGAGAAGGCGAGCGGTTCGTTCCACACCGCGCGGCAGTGGTTCGCCGTGGCCACCGCGTCCAGCAGGACCGCCTTGGCCTGTTCGTACGGCGGCTCGACGCCGATGCGGCAGGCGCCGGGCGCGTCCGGCGCGGGCGCCCCGGCGGCGAGCAGCGCCTCGTCGACGCTGTGCCGGGCCATCAGCTCCTGCGCCTTGGCGCTGAGCGCTTCGGCCTCCTCCGGATAGCCGGTGGCCTCGGCCTTGGCGAGCAGCGCGCGGATGCGGCTGAGCATGCGGGAGGCGGCCGGGCCGGGGGCGCGCCGGTGCTCGTCCTCCAGGGGCTCCAGGGCGGGCAGGCGCAGCAGCAGGCGGTACAGCTCCAGGACCGCCGTGGCGTGCGAGAAGCGGTCGGCGGTGCGTTCGGGGCCGGCGGGCAGCGCCGTGAGCTGGCCGGCCCAGCGGCGCCCGCGCGGGCGGTCCCGCCCGGCCTGCGCCCGGATCAGTGCGGCGGCCAGGCGGACGTGCGCGTCGTCCAGCTCGCGCCGCACCAGCCGTACGACGTCGGCGGGCTGCCAGCCGCGCTGCCAGGCCGCCGCGACGAAGTCCTCGCCGCGCCGCGCGAGTTCGGCGTCGGCGCCCGGGTCGGCGGCGAGCAGGGAGGCGCCCGTGTCGAGGCCCGTGTCGGTGTCGTCGTAGAGGGCGGCCCGGAAGGCCCGTTCGACGGTGCTGGCAGTGCTGGTCACGCTGTCGATCGTGCCACGCCCCGCTGACAGCGCGCGGTCGTTGTCCACAGGCTGTGGACAACGGTCCGGTGGACCAGGAGGGGAGGTGTCAACCATCGGTTGACACCCGAGGGAGCGCAACCTACGGTTGACACTATGGCGACCAACCCCAACATCACGGCATCCGTGCGCCTCGACGACCTCATCGAGGCGATCAAGAAGGTTCACAGCGAACCCCTCGACCAGCTCCAGGACGCGGTGATCGCCGCCGATCACCTCGGTGACGTGGCCGACCACCTGATCGGGCACTTCGTCGACCAGGCCCGCCGCTCGGGCGCCTCCTGGACCGACATCGGGCGCAGCATGGGCGTGACCCGTCAGGCGGCGCAGAAGCGGTTCGTGCCCAAGGAGTCCGCCGACCTCGACCTCAGCCAGGGCTTCAGCCGCTATACCCCCCGCGCACGGAACGTGGTCATGGCCGCGCACAACGAGGCGGTGGCCGCCCGCAACGCCGAGGGCCGCCCCGAGCACCTGCTCCTCGGGCTGCTGGCCGAGCCGGAGGGCCTGGCCGCGAAGGCGATCACCGCACAGGGCGTCCCGCTGGACGCCGTACGCCAGGCCGCGACCGCCGCGCTCCCGCCCGCGGCTGACGACGTCCCCGACCTCGTCCCCTACGGCCCCGAGGCCAAGAAGGTCCTGGAACTCACCTTCCGCGAGGCGCTCCGGCTCGGCCACAACTACATCGGTACCGAGCACCTCCTGCTCGCCCTGCTGGAGCACGAGAACGGCCAGGGCGTCCTCAGCGGCCTCGGCATCACCAAGGCGGGCACCGAGGAGTACGTCGGCAAGGTGCTGTCACTGCTGCTGGAGCAGAAGAGGGAAGCAGCCGCGGCAGCCGAGTCGGCGACCGGAGCCCAGGAGCCCAGCCAGGACTGAAGCGGGCTGGATCCGCAGGTAGGAGCGATTGTCAGACCCCCCTGCCACACTCGCAGTCATGACCGACCGGTGGGCGCTCGCACCGGCCGAGGAAGGCGTGGACGTCGCCCCCCTCGGCCCGGACGGGCTGCCCGCCGGACCGGTGCGGCGGGAGAGCGATCTCGCCGCGGCGGTGCGGAGCCGCCCGGAGGTGACGCGCTGGGTGTGGCGGTCGACCCCCGAGGTCTACCCGCGACTGCTCGCCACGGGGGTGCGAGTGGAGCGGTGCTACGACATCGAGGACGCCGAAGCCCTCCTGCTGGGCCACGAGGGGCGGTACGGCGAGCCACGTTCGGCCGCCGCCGCCCTGGCCCGCCTCCGCGGCGGCCCCGTCCCGCCCGACCCGCCGCAGCGCGCGGCCGACCCGAGCGCCCAGTCCCCGCTGTTCGAGCCCGTCGGCAGGCACCTGCCCCTGCCGGACCTGCTCGCGGTCTACGCCGACCAGGTGCGGCGGCACGAGAAGACCGCCCACCCCGACCGCATGCGGCTGCTGACCGCGGCCGAGTCGGCCGGGATGCTGGTCGCCGCCGAGATGAACCACGCGGGGCTGCCCTGGAGCGCCGAGGTCCACCGCGAGCTGCTGCACGACCTGCTCGGCGAGCGGTACGCGGGCGGCGGCGAGCCGCGCCGCCTCGCCGAGCTGGCCGACGAGGTGTCCGCCGCCTTCGGCCGCCGGGTGCGGCCCGATCTGCCCGCCGACGTGATCAAGGCTTTCGCGCAGGCCGGGATCAAGGTGAAGTCCACCCGCCGCTGGGAGATCCGGTCCGTCGACCACCCGGCCGTCGAACCCCTGCTGGAGTACAAGAAGCTGTACCGCATCTGGGTGGCACACGGCTGGTCCTGGCTCCAGGACTGGGTTCGCGACGGCCGCTTCCGCCCCGAGTTCCTGGCCGGCGGCACGGTCACCGGGCGCTGGGTGACCAACGGCGGGGGCGCGCTGCAGATCCCCAAGGTGATCCGCCGGGCCGTCGTCGCCGACCCCGGCTGGCGGCTCGTGGTGGCCGACGCCGACCAGATGGAGCCGCGCGTACTGGCCGCGATCTCCCGCGACCCCGGCCTGATGGAGGTGGCCGGCCGCGAGAGCGACCTCTACCAGTCGGTCTCCGACCACGCCTTCTCCGGCGACCGGAACCAGGCCAAACTCGCCGTGCTCGGCGCGATCTACGGCCAGACCTCCGGGGACGGCCTGAAGAACCTCGCCGCGCTGCGCCGCCGCTTCCCCAAGGCCGTCGCCTACGTCGACGAGGCGGCCCGCGCGGGCGAGGAGGGCCGGCTGGTGCGCACCTGGCTGGGCCGCACCTGCCCGCCGGCCGCCCGGGCGGGCGAGGACGCGGCGGAGGAGGCGGGCATCCCCGTCGGCGAGGAGGAACCGGAGGGCCAGACCGGCTGGAGCCCCGGTCACGCGTCGACCGACTCCCGCGCACGCGGCCGCTTCGCGCGGAACTTCGTCGTGCAGGGCAGCGCCGCCGACTGGGCCCTGCTGCTGCTCGCCGCGCTGCGCCGGGCGTGCGCGGAGCTGAAGGCCGAGCTGGTCTTCTTCCAGCACGACGAGGTGATCGTGCACTGCCCCGCCGAGGAGGCCGACGCCGTCGTCCAGGCCATCCGCGAGTCCGCCGCCCTCGCCGGCCGGCTGACCTTCGGCGACACACCGGTGCGGTTCCCGTTCACGACGGCGGTGGTGGAGTGCTATGCCGACGCCAAGTAGCGCCTGTCACGTCGTGGGTGCACGACGGCTCACCAGGCGGCCGAGCCGTCGCTCAGCAGCTCCCGCAGCTCCGCCAGGACCGCCTGCTCGTCCGTGCCGTCCAGCGCCTCGCGCGCCGCGCGCCAGGCGTCGTACGCCTCCGCCCGCCGCCCCCGCTCGCGCAGCAGGAACCCGTGCTGGTGCAGGGCCAGCCCGCCCATGTACCGGTCGGCGCGGGCGTCGGCCCGGCGCAGCAGCTCAGCGCACTCGTCCGCCGCCCGCTCGCTCTGCCCCAGCTGCCGCAGCGCGCGGACCAGGCCGAGCCGGGTCTGGGACTCGCCGTGCCAGTCGCCGTGACCGCCGAGGATGCGCAGGCTCTCCTCGAAGTGCCGGGCGGCTTCCGCCGGTTCGCCGAGGGTGAGATGGGCGTAGCCGATGTTGCAGTGCGCCGAGTGCTGCACGATGACGGCACCGATCTCGTCCCCGATGGCCAGCGAGCGCCGGTGCTGCTCGATGGCGGCGCGCGGGTCGGTGTGCTCGTAGAGGTTGCCCAGATGGCTGCGGGTGACGGCCTCGCCGTACGGGTCGTTCAGCAGCCGCGAGTAGGCGAGGCTGTGCCGCAGTGCCTCCCCCGACTCCTCGAACCGCCCCAGCCCCTCCAGCAGCAGCCCGCGATTGTTCAGGCAGCGCCGGATCCGGGAGGCCGTGCCCAGCCGCCCCCAGATCTCCAGGGCCTGGTCGGTGAGGGCGAGGGCGTCGTTCTGCCGGCCGGTCAGGAAGTGCAGGCCCGCGAGGTCGCCCAGCGCGTACGCCTCGGCCTCCGGGTCCCCGAGCCGCCGCGCGGCACCGAGCGCGGCCCGCCCCAGCACCTCCATCTCGGCGACCCGGCCGCTGCGCTGCACATAGGGGAAGAGCAGCCGTACGAGCGCTGAGAGAGGGGCGGCCGTGCGCGGATCGTCGGTGCCGGCGTTGCGTGCCACCAGCGTGACGACGTTCTCCAGCTCCAGTTCCCCCCAGGCGAAGGCCTCCTCGGCCGACTCGAAGGGCGCCAGGGCCGCCACGTCCGCCGCGTGCCCCGCCGGCTGCGCGGAGGTCGGCCGCCGCCGGTCGTCCTGATCGAGCCCGGGCTCCACGATCGCCGTCAGCACCCGCTCGGCCATGGCGGCGTACCAGCGGAGGGCGGTCAGGTCGGGGACGGCGGGGGCGGGGCCGGGACGGGGTGTGTGAGCGGGGATCGCAGGGGCGGCGTCGGCACGGGATGTGCGGTCGGGGTCGGCGGTTCCGACGCTGCCGTCGGCATCGGCGGTGCTGGACGCGCCGTTGCCCGCGGTGCCGGGAGTCTGCGCGGAGAACCCGTCCCCGGCCGGCGCGGGAGCCCGGCCCAGGCCGTCCGTCCCTGCCGTGCCGGCGGCCGGGGACGCGGCGGGCCTCGGGGCGGCGTCGGCCAGTTCGCGGGCGAAGTCGCGGACCAGGTCGTGGGGCGCGTAGCGGCCGTACGCCGTTTCCTCCAGGAGGGCGACGTCGACCAGGCGGTCCAGGGCGGCCTCGGCGCGGCGCTCGTCCGTGCCGGTGAGGCGGGCGATCAGCGGGGCGCCGTAGGTGGGCAGGTCGAGCGCGCCGATGTGGCGCAGGGCGAGGGCCGCGTCCCGGTCGGCCTCGCGCTCGGCGGCGGCGAGCGCGTCGTGGGCGACGGCCAGGGAGCGGCGGACGCTCAGGTCGTCGTACTCCAGGTGACGCAACCGCCCGCCGGTCTCGGCGAGTTGGCCGGCCAGGACGTCCGGGGTCAGGGCCCGGCGGGCCGCGAGCCGGGCGGCGACCACGCGCAGCGCCAGCGGGAGCCGGCCGGTCAGCTCGACCAGCGCGTGGCCGGCGTCCAGCCCCGCGCGCCCGCTCACCGCGCGCAGCAGGGCCGCGCTGTCCTCGCCGGTCAGCGGGGAGAGCGGGAAGCGGCGGGCGCCGTCGAGCGCGGTGAGCGGCGAGCGGCTGGTGACGATCACCGCGCAGCCGGGCCCGGCCGGCAGCAGGGGCCGTACCTGGGCGGCGTTCGCCGCGTCGTCCAGCACCAGCAGGATGCGCGCGGGCGCGAGCAGCGAGCGGAGCAACGCGGCGGCCGCATCCGGGTGTTCCGGGATGTTCCGGGGCTCCGCGCCGAGGTCGCGCAGCAGCGCGGCGAGTGCCTGCGTGACGGTCAGCGGGGTCATGCCGGGGGTGGCGCCGTGCAGGTTGACGTAGAGCTGACCGTCGGTGAAACGTTCCCTCAACTCATGGGCCACATGCAGGGCCAGCGCGCTCTTGCCGACGCCGGCCATACCGCTGATCACCGCGACGGCGGGGCCCGGAGCGGGCGGCTCGGTCAGCGTGCGGCGCAGCTCGCGGCGCACGTCGGCACGGCCGGTGAAGTGGGCCGGCGGGGCGGGCAGCTGGGCCGGACGGGGGGTCTGCCGTACGGCCGGCCCTTCACCGTCCCGTGAGGAAGCGGAGGCCGTGGGGGACACGGAGGCCGCGGAGGGCGACGCAGGGGACGCCTGGGACACCGGGGACGCGGCACCACCGACGGTGCCGCTGAAGGTGCCGGGGACGGCACCCGTGCCGCTGGGGGTGCCGGCACCAGTGCGGTCGCCGTTGCCGTCGCCGACGTCATCGTCGGCGGCCAAGTCGCCCTCCCGGCGCGGCTGTCCGCCCTGTCCGGCCGGCCGCGGGGAGTCGCCGTACTCCGGGTCCCGCCGCTGCTCCTCACCGCTCCCCCGCAGCACCTCGACATGCGCCTCGCGGACCGCCGGGCCGGGTTCGATGCCGAGTTCCTCGACCAGGCGGGCGCGCAGATCACGGTGGACGGCGAGGGCCTCGGCCTGGCGGCCGGTGCGGTGCAGGGCGAGCATCAGCTGACGGTGGTACGCCTCGCGCAGCGGGTGTTCGGCGACCAGGGCCGTCAGCTCGGGGACGAGCGCGGCCAAACGGGCGCCACCGAGGGCGAGTTCGGCGTCGTAGCGCAGCTCCAGCAGAAGCAGCCGCGCCTCGCTCAGACGCTGTACGAGGGCGTAGCCGCCGATGTCGGCGGGGAGCCCGCTGAGCGGCGTGCCGCGCCACAGCGCGAGCGCGGCGGCGCAGGCGCGTACGACGCCCGGCCAGTCGCGCCGGGCGTGCGCGGCGCGCGCCTCGGCGACCCGTGCGTCGAAGACGTGCACGTCCAGTTCGCCGTGGTCGACCCGCAGCACGTAGCCCGGCGGTACGGCCCTGAGCCGCTCGGGGTCGTCCAGGAGCCGGCGCAGCCGGGTGACGTGGTTGTGCAGGGAGGCCTGCGCGGAGACGGGCGGCGCGCCGCCCCACAGCGCGTCCTTCAGCGCCTCGACCGACACGACGCGGCCGGGTTCCAGCAGCAGCGCGGCGAGCAGGGCGCGGACCTTGGGGCTGCCGATGGCCCGGACGCCGTGGTCGGGGGCGTCGTGGCCGGCCTTCTCGGCGGGACGGTGGGGGGTGGGGGGACCGGAGGTCCCGGGTGCGGCGCCGGGGGCTCCGGGAGAGGCGCCGGAGGTTTCGGGGAAGGTGTCGTGAGGGGTGACGTACGAGATCCCGTACGGCGGTCGGTCGTACAGGACCGGCGGTCCCAGCAGTCCGAAGCGCAGCTCGCACCGCCGCATCACGCCGCTCCACTGCCTTCCCGCGCGGTCAGGCCCGACCGCGCTCCACGGCGGGTGTGTACCCGCCGTTGCCTGGCGGAATTCCGCCCTGTCCACAGCGGTTTCCCGCCACCTTCCTCCCATTGGCCGACCGGCGGCCGGCCAACCGGCTCTCCGCCGGTCCGGCAGCTGAATCCGCCCATGCGAAGGGGCCGTTCCCGCTGCCGCCGGACGACTTCCGGCCAACCGCTCCGCGGTCCGCTGACGAACCGTTGGCCACATGTTAGCGATCCGTTGGCGAATCCTGATGTGATCATTCCATCGGATTCGGCCCGACGGCGCGCGCGTAGCACGCGTAACTCGGGGGAGTGTCGCCGCAGGCTGGATCCGGGGACGACAAGGGCCCCGGCCGGCGGAGGTGAACGACCGGGGCCCCGTCCCGTTTCTCTTCCTGGCTTCCCAGGCTTCCTGAGCTTCCTGAGCTTCCTGGGCTTCCTGGGTTTCCTGGGTTTCCCAGGCCGCCTTGGCCTCCTGGGCTCAGATCACCGGCGGGCGCCCCAGCCGGGTCAGCCGCCACACCGTCCGCCAGCGCATCGGCCGCCGCTCACCGGCCGGCTCCCGCAGCCCTTCCGCGAACCCGCCGAACCAGGCCTTGAGCCCCGCCGGGGAACGCGTGCGGGCGAGGGTGAGGAGCGTCCACACCCCGAGGTGCACCGGGACGAGCGGCAGCGGCAGCCGGCGCCGGACGAGCCAGACCCGGTTGCGGGCGTTGACCCGGTAGTAGATGGCGTGCCGGGCCGGTGAGGTCTTGGGGTGCTGGAGGAGCAGTTCCGGGGCGTACAGGATCTTCCAGCCGGCGTCGGCGGCCCGCCAGGCCAGGTCGGTCTCCTCGTGCGCGAAGAAGAACTCGGCGGGCCAGTCCCCGGTCTCGGCCAGCATGGCCATGCGCAGGGCGTGTCCGCCGCCGAGGAAGCCGGTGACGTAGCCACCGCGCAGCGGATCGGACGTGCCGATCCTCGGCACATGCCGCTGCTGGGTCTCGCCCCGCTCGTCGGCGATGCGGAAGCCGACGATGCCGAGGCGTGGATCGGCGGCGTACAGGTCACGCACCCGGCGCAGCACGTCGGGGTCGACGAGCAGCCCGTCGTCGTCCAGTTCCACGACGACGTCGACGTCCCCGAACTCCCGCAGCCGGGCGAGGGCGACGTTCCGGCCGCCCGGGCAGCCGAGGTTCTCCCCGACGTCGATGGTGGTGACCTCGCCGGGCAGGGACAGCCGGTGGGCGAACTCGGGCAGCCGGCAGCCGTTGCCGACGATCACGATGCGGGCGGGGGCGAGGTCCTGCTTGGCCACGGACTCCAGCAGGGCGTCGACCTCGGCGGGCCGGTTGCCCATGGTCACCACGGCGACGGCGATCCTCGGTTCCCCCACGTCCCTCACCCCATCCGGCCGACGGCGGCAGTGCGCTCCGGCCGCGCGCTGCCCGCCGTTCACCAAGATGTTGCCTCAGGGGCGGGGGTTCACCTGGCACGGCTCCACTTTGCCGCCCCTTTGATCCGGTTTTGTCGCTGCGTTCTTCCCTCCGCGAGCGGTGACGGGTTCGCTCCCCGAACCGCAGTGGTGGGCGGGTGCCTGCGCGGGGCGGTGGACTACCGAGGCCCGAAAGCCGGCTTTCGGCGCTCCCGCAACGCGGCCATGGCCTCGGGGAAGTCCGGACGTTCGAAGGATTCCCGCATCAGGGAGACGGATTCGGCCACAGCATCAGCCGCGGGCATGAGCAGGCCGTTCAGGATCTGGCGCTTGATGACGGCCATGGACGTCGGGGAACAGGATTCGGCCAGTTCGCGGGCGTATTCCTGGGCGGCTGCCAGCACCTCGCCGCGCGGTGCGGTGTGCTGTACCAGGCCGATCCGCAGGGCCTCCTCCGCGCCCACCGCCCTGGAGGAGAGCAGCATGTCCATCGCGTTGCCCACGCCGACGATCCGTGGCAGCAACCAGGCCGCCCCGTACTCGGCTATCAGGCCGAACCGGCTGAAGACAGCGGAGACCTGCGCCTCATGTGCCATGAACCGGACGTCGGCGAACAACGCGTGGACGAGGCCGAGGCCCGCCGCGCTGCCGTTGATCGCCGCGATCAAGGGCGTCCCCATGGTCAGCGGAAGATGCGCCGGGTGCCCCAGAACCGAGTCCAAGCCGTCTTCGGCGTGGCTCTCTTTCGTCGCCGACCCGGCAAGTCGGGCGAGCAGGTCCGGGGTCGCCCCCGAGCAAAAGCTGCTGCGCGCGCCCGTGACGACGATGGCGCGGACTTCGTCGTCGGCCTCGGCCTCGGCCAGGGCGTCGTAGTAGGCGCCGAACATGGACAGATCCATGCCATTACGGCGCTCGGGGCGGGCGAAGGTGATCGTCCGCACCAAGCCCTTGGTCTCTGTTTCTATGCCCGCCGTACCGGCCATGGGGTCCGCCTCTCGATTGACAGCCTACTGACTCCACTCAATGATCTGCTTATCATGAAGGCCCTGCTGATGAGCGGAGCATTGCTGTGCGACTACCGAGCCCGCTGGGCCTGTCAGGCCTGAGCACGTGGATTCCCGAAGAACGCCAGACCGCCCGGCAGGCCGTCGAGCAAGGTCTGGTGGAGGCGGAGACCGCCGCAGAACTCGGCTATGCGGCGCTGCCGGTGTCCGGCGAGGCCGCTCCCGAGATGGCGGTACGGGCCGCACGCGCGGCTCTGGAGAGCACCGGTACCGCACCGGCCGAGCTGGGCATGGTGCTGCACGCCTGGATGTACTACCAGGGGCACGATCTCTGGTCACCTCCCCACTACATCGCCGATCAGCTGGGCGCTCGACACGCCGAACCTCTGGGTGTCCAGCAGGTCTGCAACGGCGGGGCGGCGGCTGTCGAGGTGGGCGTCGCCCGGCTGCTGACCGACCCCGCCCTCCGGTACGCGCTGGTCACCACAGCGGACCGCTTCGCCGCACCGGGTTTCGACCGCTGGCGCGGGGACTACGGGATCGCCTACGGGGATGGCGCCACCGCCCTGCTGCTGCACTCCCCGCAAGAGCGTCCCGCGGAGCTGCTGCTGCACGCGGTGACCACCGTCGCCGCGCCGCAACTGGAACGGATGCATCGTGGCCGCGACCCGTTCGGACTGATGCCGCGCTCCGTGAGCGATCGGGTCGACATGCGCCGCACGAAGAAGGCCTTCCTGGAACGAGAGGGCATGGAGGCGTTCACCAAAGCCAGCGGCGAAAGCCTGGCAGTGGTCGTGGAGCGCTGCCTCGCCGCCGCGGGGCTGGCGTCCGACAGTCCGCGGCTGCGGTATGTCGTTCCTCCCCGGCTGGGCGCGAAAACCATCGACCTCGCCTATGCACCCGCCCTTCGCAGGATGCTGACGGCCGAGATACTGACGCTGGGCGGGGACACGGGGCACTTGGGCGCAGGCGACGCCGCTGCCAGCCTGGCCGAACTGCACGCGGAGCGCCGGCTGGCGCCGGGTGAGTTCGCCTTGGTGGTGAGTGCGGGGGCCGGGTTCACCTGGTCGTGCCTGCTGGTGAGCGCCGCCTGAGCGGCGGAGGCGCCAAAGCGTCACGGGACCGGGTGGCTCGCCGCGGGAGCCACCCGGTTCAGTGCGTCTCGCCCAGCGTCCTGATGGCCCGCTCCAGGTAGTCCTCGAACTGCTCCAGCTCCGCTGCGGTGAATGCGGCGCGAAGCTCGTCCTCGACGCGCAGCGCCTCCTTGTCCGCCTTCTTCAGTACGGCGCGGCCGGCCTTGGTGAGCTTATTGACAATGACCTTCTGGTGGAGCTGGGAAGGTTCGCGCTCCATCCAGCCGCGCTTCTCCAGGTTGGCGAGCACCGTCGACATCGTCTGCGGTGTCACCATGCTCTCCCTGGCCAGCTGTGCGGCCGACATTCCCCCTGGGAAGAGGGAGAGCAACAGGAGTACGGAATACCGGGGAACGGTCAGGTCGAACTGGCGCAGTACCTGGGTCTTGCGTGAGATCAATGCCTGTTCGGCCCGCTTGATGGTGTTGCCGAGCCTATTGGCAACCACTGCCGTCACGGGTGAAGGAGAATCCGAGGCATGCTTTGTCACTCTGGTGTCCGCCATATCAGTAGTCTCGCATAAAGTAGCCTACGAATCCCCTTAGCCTACGAAGCCCCTTGGCCGCGCTGCTGCGGCCGACGCGGAGGGAGTACGCAGGTGAGCCTGGCGGTGCAGGCCCGCCGTTCCTGCTCGTCACAGATGACGATCTCGTAAGTGGCCACACCGCGGCCCACGTGCAGCGGACGGCAGACGCCCTTCACCAGGCCGGAGCGCACCGCGCGGTGATGGGTGCAGGAGAGTTCCTGACCGACGATGATCCTGTCCGGTCCGGCGTGCACCCACGCGGCGAGCGAGCCGAGTGTCTCCGCGAGGACCGCGTTGGCGCCGCCGTGCATGATCCCGATCGGTTGCCGGTTGCCCTTCACCGGCATGGTGCCCACGACGAGATCAGGGCGACAGGTGAGGATCTCGATCCCCATCCGCGTCACCAGCTGTTCGTCCACGTAGTTGGGGAGGACCGGGACCGGCCCCAGGGACGCCGCCGGCTGCGTCATCTGACTCTCCATGATCGTTGAAGTAGTTATACGTGTTCTGTCATATGGTAGCGGTCGATATCGAGCCTGTGTACTGTGACGGCTCCGCCGAAGAGAGGGAGAGACCGCTGATGCGCGGCACCATGCTGGGGACTTCAGGCCCCGAGGTCGGCGTCGTGGGTCTGGGCTGCATGGGCATGTCCTGGGCTTACGACGAGCTGGGGCGGGACGACACGGCCTCCGTGGACGTCATCCGCCGTGCTGTCGACTTGGGCTGCACCCTGATCGACACCGCGGACATGTACGGCCCGTTCACCAATGAGGCCCTGGTCGGCCGGGCGCTGCGCGGCCGACGGGACGAGGTCGTCCTGGCGACCAAGGGCGGTCTGGTGGTGGACGACCCGAAGACGTACGCCAGCCACCGTGACGGGAGGCCGGAGTACCTGCGCAGTGCCTGCGAGGCCAGTCTTCGGCGCTTGGGCGTCGACCATGTCGACCTCTACCAGTTGCACCGGGTGGATCCAGCCGTCCCCGTCGAGGAGAGCTGGGGCGCCATGGCGGAGTTGGTCCGGGAAGGCAAGGTACGTGCCATCGGTCTCTCCGAGGTGTCGGTCGAGGACATCCGGCGGGCGCAGGCCGTACACCCCGTGGCGTCCGTGCAGAGCGAGCTGTCCCTGTGGAGCCGGGACGCGATCGAATCAGGGGTCTTGGAGTACTGCCGCGAGCAGGACATCGCTCTCATCGCTTTCTCACCGCTCGGGCGGGGCTTCCTTTCCGGGCAGATCAACTCCGCCGCCGACCTCCCGGAGCTGGACGGCCGCCACAGGCTGCCGCGCTTCCAGCCCCAGGCTCTGGCCGCGAACCTGGCGATCGTCGACCGGCTGCGGCAGGTGGCCGAACGCCTGAACCTCACTCCGGCCCAGGTATCGCTGGCCTGGGTGCTCGCTCAGGGCCGGCATGTGGTGGTGATTCCGGGTACGAAGAAGATTCGTTACCTCGAGGAGAACGTCGGTGCGGCCGGGGCAGAACTCGACGAGGCTGCCATGGCGGCACTGTCGGGTATTCCGGCGGCTGTCGGCACGCGTTACTGAACGCACTCCGGCCTCGCTTTCCCGGCAGGACCGCGGCCACTTACAGGTTCTGACAGCAGGACGAAAGGTGGCTTGGCTACCTTTGCTCTTCGTCCACCCCGGACGTGAGGCTCCATCCGGAATGTCGCCGCGAGAACAACGGCACGGCAGGCACCGTGCCGATAAGGCGCTCTTTCCTCTGGCTTGATTCCTCACCGCCCCGGAGACGACGAGTCCGCCGGGCGACGGCCGGTACCGGACAGATGGCCGGAGCCGTTTCGGCGGGTGACGCCGAGGAGACGCCCACGCGATCTCCGTAGGCCCGGGGCCGACTGCGGAGGGAAAGAGATCCAGTGTCCGACGGTGATCGTGTACGGGGTGTCGTGGCGGTGTTCCGGGCGACGGCACCTCGGGACGGCCCCACGCGGAGGTGCCGGCGCCGCCCTGAGACCCACGATCACCGATCCGGCGCGGTCGGGCCGGCTGAGGGCCGGCGCAACGAGCCGGCCGCGCGTCCTGGCCCCTCGACGGGGGTGCGGCACGCTGTCGTGGCGGCCGACGCGGCATCCCCCGCACAGGAGCGGTCCGAGCCCGCGCGAACGGCCGCGGGCACCTCGGCCCCGACGCCACCGGGCACCGCCGGCTCAGGCGTCGTCGAAGCGGACTTCACGGCGTCGGCGCCGCGCCGCGACCTGGTCGCGCCGACGGCCGGCGGCACGCCGTTCACCGCCGGCGGCCTCGGTGCCGCCACCGGCTCGGCGACTCGGCCGGTCGCAAGGTCATCGTCGGTCCGTGACCCAGGGTTCGGCGTGCGACGCCGTACTCGTCCTAGCAGCTGTCTGGAAGGAGAAGGAGAAAGGTGCGCCTGAGGAGTCTGGGCAACACGGGAGTCAAGGTCGGTAGCATCGGCCTCGGCTGTATGGGCATGAGCTGGCTCTACCAGGAGTCCTCCCGCGACGATGAGCGGTCCGTCCGGGTCATCAACGAGGCTTTGGACCTCGGCGGGAACCTGCTGGACACGGCCGACCTCTACGGCGCGGGACACAACGAGACACTCCTGGGCAGGGCCATCGCGGGGCGACGGGAAGAGGCCGTCGTCGCGACGAAGTTCGGGATCGTCCTGGAGGACCTCCAGCTGCGGGCAGCCCACCGCGACAACTCCCCGGCCTATCTGCGCAAGGCCGTCGAGGCCAGTCTGCGGCGCCTGAACACCGACGTCATCGACCTGTATTACGTCCACCGGATCGACCCCGCGGTGCCGTTAGGGGAGACGTGGTCCGCCATGGCCGAACTCGTCGAACGGGGCACCGTGCGCTGGCTCGGCCTGTCCGAGGCAACTGTCGCACAGGCCCGTGAGGCTCACGCGATCCACCCCGTGACGGCGGTGCAGTCCGAACTCTCGCTGTGGACCCGTGACGCGCTGGACGACGTGTCGGGTGGCATGGTCGGCTGGTGCGAGAGCGTGGGGGCGAGCTTCATCCCCTTCGCGCCCCTGGGACGCGGCTTTCTCTCCGGGACCCTGCGCGCCGGCCAGTTCGAGAGCAGCGATTTCCGGGCGGCCAACCCGCGTTTCGACCGTGCCGCGATGGAGGCGAACCAGCGCATCGTCGACGGGATCCGGGAAGTCGCCGACCGCCGGTCGATCACTCCCGCCCAGGTGGCCATCGCCTGGACCCTCGCCCAGGGGGAACGGGTCGTGCCCATACCCGGCACGAAGAACTCCCGCTACCTGCGGGAGAATCTGGCCTCGGCGGACGTCGTATTGACCGAGGAGGATCTCGCGGATCTGGACACGCTGCCCGCCCCGGTCGGCAGCAGGTACTGAGCACATGGGCACGAACGCCACCGCGTCCGCGGCCCCGGACGCATTACGTGGCACCCGCGCGCCGCCTCGATGGACGGCCCCGTCGGCGGACGTCGGGCATCGCCCCACGCCCGCCATGGGACCCACGGCGGGCGCTAGGCCCTGTCGTCAAACTCCCGTCTGCCGCGTGACGCCATGCACGCACGGCCCGCCCTCCGGGCGGACGACGGGAGTTTGACGACAGGACCTAGCACACCGGTTCAGCGGCGGCCTCGCGGTTCCACGCCCGTCGCGGCGTCAGCTTCCGGTGGCCGCCGCGGTCACGAGGTCGCCGACCAGGCCGCTGCGCGCACCGAGCGCGGTCAGCCGGTCGAGTGCCTCGCGATGCTGCGCGTCGCTCTCGCTGGCGGTGGCGTCGGAGACGACGACCACCTCGTAACCGAGGCGCAGCGCGGTCACCGCGGTGGACGCGACGCCGTGGGCTGTGGACAGACCGGCCAGGACGATCTTCGTGACGCCCGCCTGGCGCAGGTGGTCGTGGAGGTCGGTGTCCTCGAACGCGTCGAGGCCGTGTTTCGTCACCACGTGCTCCCCCGCACGAGGGGCGAAACCGGGAACCAGGTGGTTGGGGGCCGCGGCGACGCCGCCGTCGGCGCCGTCGGCGCGGACGTACCGGACGAGGACGACGGACGAGGAGTCCTCGGTCGCGAAGTGCTCACGCAGCGTCGCACAGGCGTCGACCACGGTGTCTCCGCTCACCGGACGCCAGGGCATGTCCACGATCCACCGTTGCAGATCGATCAGGATGAGTGCCGTGCGCGCGCGGGTCATGGTGGGCTCCCCCTGGGACGGATGAACGCGTCCGCCGCACACTACCAAGGGAAAATTCAGGTCAGTGGAGAGGTCAATCACGACGCAGGACGGTCTGATCCTGTGGGTGGAGACGTTCGGCAACCGCTGTGATCCCGCAGTGTTGCTGGTGATGGGCGCCACGGCGCCGGGCATCGTGTGGCCGGACGAACTGTGCCGACTGCTTGCGGCGGCCGGGTACTACGTCGTGCGCTACGACCACCGCGACACCGGGAGGTCCGGCAAGTCCGCCGACGAGTACGACCTGACGACGATGGCCGCGGACGCCGCGGCGGTGATCTCCGGGCTCCGCACGGGCCCGGCCCACGTGGTGGGCCAGTCTGCGGGAGGAATGGTCTCCCTGCTGCTCGCCCTCGGCCGGCCCGAGCTGGTGCGTTCCCTGGTGCTGCTGTCCAGTTCTCCGCATGCGAACGCCGACACGCGACCGTCCCCGCGCTCCGCACGACCGGGCCCGCGGCAGCCGGTGTCCGAGCGGACCGCGCGGGACAGGTCATCACCCCCGACCGCGCCGAGGGAGCGCCGGGCCACGGCGGTCGAAGGCTGGCGGACGCTGGTCGGGCCGGCCGCACTGTTCGACCGGGTCTACTGGGAGGACCTGGTCGAGCGCGTGGCGGCACGCAGCTGTGAGCCCGACACCTCCGGGCGCCACGTGACGGCGATGGATCGCACGCCCCCACTCACCAGCCGCATCACCGCACTCGACGTGCCGACGCTCGTCGTGCACGGTGAGCAGGACCCGGTCTTCCCTCTGGAACACGGCGAGGCACTGCACCGGGCGATTCCGCGGGCACGGCTTCGGCGGATCGCCGGCATGGGACACATCTTCCCGCCGCACTGGTCTTCCATGATCAGCGCACTGATCGTCGACCACCTGCGGCGGTCGTGGCCTCCGGCCGGCGGCGACCGGACAACCCGCCCACGGCCTTCCAGACCACGTGCCGACGAAGGGCTCCGCGAACAACCGCCAATTCCGAGACGGTGAGAAACATCACCTGGGCCCCTTCAAGGCAATCCTGGGGCGGAAGATGGCATCGACTACTATGACATGCACACGACTTTGGACATTTCATAGCACGCATCTCCGGCAATGACGCCGAATGCGTGCCGAAGTCGTGCGCAAGCAGGTCAACGGGGGAAGGCAAGCTGCGTGGCTGAAGCGAAAACCATATCGCCGCATGACACCACGACATCGGTTTCCGAGAACAACTACGGGATCCTGGGACCGCTCTCTATATCAATTTCAGGTAAAGAATTGGCATTAGAGTCCGGCAAGCTCCGGGTCCTACTGGCCGCGCTGCTGCTACGGAGCGGAACGGTCGTGAGCAACGACCGCCTCGCGGAATGGCTCTGGGACGAGCGAAAGCCGTCCAATCCCCGCGGAACGTTGCACACATACGTACGCCGGCTGCGGCTGCTGCTCGGCGACGCCCTCCCCCTGGAGACGGCAGCCGGTGGGTATCGGGTCGATGTCCCTGAGGGCGAGCTGGACCTCCAGCGCTTCCGCGGCCTGGTCCTGATGGCCCGGCAGTCGGAGGAGCTCGAGGAACGGTCCCGCCTGCTGGACGACGCGCTCGCCACCTGGCGGGGCACGGCACTGGAGGACATCCCGTCGAGCTCCCTGCACCAGGACGAATGCCGGTCCCTGGAGGACGAGCGACTGGCCGCGCTGGAGGCGTACTTCGAGACGGAACTCCAGCTCGGCAAGCACGCGCAACTGGTGCGGGAGCTACGCGCCGCGGCGATCGACAACCCGCTGCGGGAGAACTTCTGGAGCATGCTGATGCTGGCCCTCTACCGCTCGGGGCGGCAGGCGGAGGCTCTGGACGTCTACCAGCAAGCGCGCCGGCAACTGGTCGAGCAGCTCGGTATCGAGCCGGGCGAGAGGCTGCGTGCCGTGCACACCGGCATTCTCGAATCGGATCCGGCGCTGACGGCTCCGGACGGTCCGGGCGCCACCGGAGGCGAAGCCGTCCCGGTCCCCGCCCAACTCCCTCCTCTGGCCACGGGTTTCGTGGGCCGCGAGGACATCATCGACCGCGTCGCGACCGTGCTTCCGCCCGTGTCCGGGCGCGCCTGCGTTCCCGTCGTCGTGCTGTCGGGACCGCCCGGGGTGGGGAAGACAGATCTCGCCGTGTGCATCGGCAGACGAGTACGGCCGGCGTTCTCGGACGGGCAGTTGTATGTGAATCTGAGCGGCTATGAGCAAGGCGGTACGCGCGTGCCCCTGCCGACCGAGCAGGTGCTCTCGCAGTTCCTCCGCGCACTCGGGGTGCCCGCGGAGCGCATACCGGTCGACCCCGTGGAACAGGCCAACCTCTACCGGTCGAAGCTGACCGGGAAGAAGGTCCTGGTGGTGCTGGACAACGCCTCCAGTGCCGATCAGGTGGTCCCGCTCATCCCAGGTGACGGGGGCTGTTCCGTACTGATCACCAGCAGACGGCAGCTGCGCTCCCTCGTGGTCACGCACGGAGCCCAGCTGATCCAGGTCGGCACGCTCAGCCGGCGCGAGTCCATCGACCTGGTCACCGGAATGATGCGGCAAGCCGCGGTGACGATCGATCCGGACGTGGTACGGGAAGTGACGGCACTGTGCTCGTGCCTGCCGCTGGCGCTACGGATCGCCGCGGCCAACCTCATCGGTGCTCCAGGCGGGCACATCGAGGCCTACCTGGAGAGTCTGCGGCGCGGCAGCCGCCTGGCCGCCCTGTCCGTCGACGGCGGCACCACGTCTGCCGTCTCGACCGCCATCGCCCTGTCCTACTACGCCCTGGCACCGGACGACCGGGTGGTCTTCCGGCTCGCGGGACTCTTCCCCGGCGCCGACTTCACCTCCGCCGCTGTCTCGGTCCTCGCCGACATCAGCGAGGCGCAGGCCCGGGCCGCTCTGAGCCGTCTGGAGATGGCGAGCCTCCTGCAGCAACCCGCCCCCGGCCGGTACCAGTTCCATGACCTGCTGCGCGAGTACGCCCAGGACCGCGCCGTCGAAGAGCACCCCGAGCCGGAACGGGCCGAGGCCCTCGAACGGCTCGGCCGGTGGTACCTCGCGGGCGCCTGTGCCGCGGCCGACGTCCTCTACTCGGAGTTCGTGCGGCTCACGGAACCCGCGGCGCCCAAGCCCGCGTTCGATGCGCCTCAGCACTATGACGAGAGCCACTCGATGGCGTGGCTGCTGGCCGAGCGACGCAATCTGATGGCCTGCGTACGCCACTTCGGCACGCACGGACCGCACTACCTCTCCTGGCACATCGCCGACGCACTGCGGGGCTTCTTCTGGACGGGCAAGTACCGCACCGAGTGGCGCGAGACCACTCGCACCGCCCTTGCCGCCGCCGAGTCCCTCGCCGACGAGCGCGGGATCGCAGCGATGCACCGAAGCCTCGCCAACCTCTACAACACGCTGGGCGACTACGAGTGGGCGATCGCGCATCAGGAAAGAAGCCTCGCGCTGCACGACCGGCTGGGCATGGCCGAAGAGGTCGCGGCCACGCTGAACAACATGAGTCTCGCCCACCTCAGCCTGGGCCGGGGAGGCCGAGCGCAGAAGGCCGCGCAGCAGGCACTCGACATCGCACACGCCATCCTTTCACCACGCCTGGAGGCCACCGCCCAGGGAGTGCTGGGCTTCATCCACTGGACGCGGGGTGACATGGACGGCGCGACCGAGTTCCTCACCGCTTCACTGGCCACTGCCGGCGGACTCGGCCTGCACCACATCAGCTCTTCCAGCCTGCGGACCCTGGGCCTGGTGCATCAGGCCACCGGGGAGCTGACCCGGGCGCGGTCCTATTTCAGGCAGGCGCTCGAGGTGTCCGAATCCATTGACTCCTCCTATGACCGGAGCATCTCGCTGTACGGGCTCGCCCTGATCGACCTGGACGTCGGCCGGTACGAGAACGCGTACGACGCGGCACAGCGGGCGCTGAGTTCCTTCCAGGAATGCGGTGACCGCACCTACGAGGTCGAGACGCTGTGTCTGCTGTCGGCCATCAGCGAAAGCCTGGGCTCACCGCAGGAATCAGCTCGGTACGCGGCCACGGCGCTCGACGCGGCCCGGCAGATCGGTTACGTCGACGGCGAGGCGTACGCCCTGGCGCGCCTGGCCGTCACCGACGGACTCCTGGGCCGCCACGATGCCACCGGGAAGGCGGAGGCGGCGCGCTCGCTGGCCGACTCCAGCGCGAACAGGATGGCCCGCAGCAAGGTCCTTCTGGAGCTGGCCCAGCACTACTTGAGCCTGAGCGACCCGGGCCGGGCCGAGGAGTGCGCACGGCAGGCGCTCGGCCTGTCACAGCCGAGCGCGCAACGCCTGAACGTCGCCAAAGCCGAGGAGGTCCTCGGCACGGTCGCCGCACTCGACGGCGACCAGGCGCGGGCGCGCGTGCACTGGACCAGGGCGCTGAACACCTTCACCGACATCGGCGTCACCGTGGACGACGGTCTGCGGGCACGACTGGGCACGCCATCGGACCACGAGAGGACGGCATCGTGAACACCGCTGCTCCGGCGGCCGCAGTGCGCACCACGACACGGGGCGGCGGCCTGCGCCAGACGCTGATCGCTTCCATCGGCAATGCCATGGAGTGGTTCGACTGGACCGCTTACGTGACGTTCGCCGCGGTACTCGGCCCGCAGTTCTTCCCCGCGGGCGACGCGACCACGAACGTCCTGCAGACCTTGTCGGTGTTCGCCGTCGGTTTCCTGTTCCGGCCGATCGGCGGGCTGCTGATCGGTGCCTACTGTGACCGTCACGGTCGCAGCTCGGCGTTGCGGCTGTCGTTGCTGATGATGGCGGGAGGCAGCCTCCTGATCGCGCTCACCCCGGCCCACAGGACGGCCGGCGTGCTGTCCCCGACGCTGCTGGTGGTGGCCAGGGCGCTGCAAGGACTGTCCGCGGGCGGCGAGGGCACAGCGATGAGCACCTACGTGAACGAGAGCGCGCCGGCCCACCGCCGCGGGTTGTATTCCAGTGCCATCTACATCAGCACCACGCTCGGCACGCTCGCGGCCACGCTCCTTGCGCTGTTGCTGAACAACACGCTCACGCCGGGTCAGTTGGGTGACTGGGGGTGGCGCGTTCCGTTCGCCCTCGGTGCCCTGCTCGCCCTGTACGGCTGGCAGCTGCGCCGCCGCCTGCCCGAGACACCCGTCTTCGACGCGGCCCGCGAACGCCGGCGCAATCCGGCGTGGCAGGTGCTGCGCTCGCACCCCCGCCAGGTCCTCCGAGTGGCCGGATTCTCCGTGGGGGCGACCGTTGTCTACTACACCTTCGCCTCCTACATGCCGCTGTACGCCCAGGTCCACCACGGCGTGACGGCGAACGCCGCGCTCTGGGCCGCCGTCGGCGCGCAGGTGCTCTTCATCGCCGCCCTGCCGCTGCTCGGGATGGCCGCCGACCGATTCGGCCAGCGGCCCCTGCTGGTGGCGTTCGGCGGCGGGTTCGTCTGCCTGACCCCGCTCCTTTTCGCGACCGTGTCCGGATCGGCCGTGCGGCTGTTCACGGTGATGACGGCGGCGCTGCTGCTGTTCGGGTGCTACGCGACAGCCGCGCCGTCGGCGACACTGCAGATGTTTCCGACATCGCTCCGGTCCAGCGGCGTGGGGCTGCCGTACGCGCTGACGGTGGCGCTGTGCGGCGGTACGGCGCCCTACCTGAGCGAGTACCTCGCCACCCACGGCCACGCCGCCTGGTATCCGTGGTACATCTCGGGGCTCTCTGCGATCAGCACGGTCTTCTTCCTCCGCTACCGGGGGGAGAGCCGCACGGACCTCACCACCGTCGAGGACACCTGACGCGCGTCCGCGGCGGGCGATGCCGGCCCGCGGCCGGGACTCCTGCTCACTGCTTGCTCGTCCCGGTGGGGCGGACCACGTACACCACCCGGTGCTCCGCGTCGGCAGGCGGCCCGTCGAACGTGAGCTTGTACCGGTCGGCGAGCCGCAGGAAGAAGGCACCCTCGGAATCCGGGTCGATGCGCTCGACAGTGCCGCGGATCTCCAGGTAGCGATACGGCTGCTCGGGGTCGTTGATGGACACGGAGACGACCGGATTGTGGGTCACGTTACGGTACTTGTACCGGGTCGTGGTGTTGGTGAAGTACAGGTACTCGCCGTCCCAGCTGAACCACATGGGGTTCACCTGCGGCGTGTTGTCCGGCCTGATGGTGGCCAGGTGCGCGAAAAGGGGGCGCTCCAGCAGGTCGCGGTGGCTCTCGGGAATGATCGACATCATGTTCTCCGGGGGATGTCAGTGGACTTCGGTCAGGGAGTCAGGGGCCGGTGACGCGGGCGCCACAGTCCCGGCGGACGTGAGCAGCGGGGCGAAAAGCTGCTCCAACCGCCGCCGTACGCGCCAGGAGTCGCGCGCGGAACACACCAGGTCCGCGATTCCGTCCGGCCGGACCAGGGCGATGCGGGCGTTGTCCGGGCCCCGGGCCGCTCCATGCCGGCCGGGGGCCCACCGCCGCAGCCTCTCGGCGCGTGTGTCCAGTATCTGAACCTCGACCACCTCGCCACAGTGGTCGACGGCCCAGGCCGCCAGCCGGGCGGCTTCCGCGCCGAATGCCCCGTTGCCATGGATCAGGAGCGTGTGCCGGAGGTCCGAGAGGGCTGCGCGCAGGGGCATCCGCCGGGAGCCGGTCGTGTCCCAGATCTGCCTCTGGGGGACGAGGCCGCCCTGGATGAACCCCCCGGAGCCGGGCCACGGACGTCCCGCTGGGAGGGAGAGCCGCCGGCGCCGGGGACCCGGCTGCGTGTAGACCGTCCGCTGCCCGGCCAGCCAGGGCAGGTAGTCGAGGTGGAAGAGGCGCAGCGCGGAGGCGACCCGTAGCGCGTTGTCCCGCAGGGCGACCTGATGAGGTTTGTTCAGCAGCCAGATCCGGGTCTGTACCTCTGCCTGTTTGATGGCGGTCCGGGCCACCTGCCCGCGCTCGCTCTCGAAGCTGTCCAGCAGCGTCGCATCGCAGTGGCCGTGCCAGCACAGGGCCAGCTTCCACGCCAGGTTGTGCGCGTCGGCCACGCCGGTGTTCAGCCCCTGACCGCCTGCCGGACTGTGGATGTGCGCGGCGTCGCCCAGGAGGAAGGCCCGCCCTTCGCGGGTGCGCTCCGCATGCCGGGAGTGCACGGAGAAGACACTGATCCAGTCCGGGTCCCGTAGCCGAAGGCCGCCAGGGCCTCGCTCGTCGACCAGCCGCTGGACCGCTGCCAGGTCCACCTCGTCGCGCCGGAGTCCGGGCGGCGCCGAGGTGAAGACCCTGAACCGTCCGGAGGGCAGCCCACACGTGACCAGAATGCCGCGCGGCGAACAGAAATAGTGGGTGACGTCCGGCTCCAGCGGGCCGTCGAGCTCGATGTCGGCCACCACAAAGGAGAGTTCGTGGGTGGCGCCTTCGAAGCTGATGTCCAGCTGCCCTCGGACCCGGCTGCGCGCGCCGTCGGCGCCCACCACCCAGGAGAACTCCTCGGTCCGCTCGACCCCGTCAGGGCCGCGCAGCAGCGCCTTGACCGCCGACCCGTCCTGCTGGAACCCGACCAGTTCGGTGCCCCACATCACCTGTCCGCCGGCGGCGGTCAAGGCGTCACGCAGCATGGTCTCGACATCCGGCTGCGGCAGGCAGACCGGTTGCACACTCGGGTCCCGGAAGCGCAGGTCGGCGATCACCCGGCCGTCGGAGTAGTACCGCATGGCCCGCTGTGGCAGGATCCGTCGCCGTATCTGCTCGTCGGCTCCCATCCTGCGCAACAGTTCCAGGGTGCGGGGCCATACTCCGAGCGCCTTCGTCGACATGCTCGGGCCTTCGGCGCGGTCCACACAGCGGACCGGCACACCGCGGCGGGTCAGTTCGACAGCGGCGGTGAGGCCGGATGGCCCCGCACCGACCACCAGGACGGGACGCTGGTCACGGGTTGTCATACGACCGTCGTCTCCTGGGCGGTGGGGTCCTCGACCGTGTCCTCGGCAGTCGGCGCGTCGGTGGTCGCCTCCTGAGGGTCCCGCAGCATCAGGTACACGACGACCGTCGTGACGGCGCAGATCGCGGCCAGCAGCCACAGAACGGAGTGCATGGCTCCGGTGTAGCTGTCGGCGAGGAAGCCGCTGAAGCGGTCGCGCAGTTCGGGAGCGGCGCTGTGGGCGGCACCGGTCAGGTCGCCGCTGGCGACCCGGTTGGCCAGGCCGGCCGCGTCGGACGACGGACGTCCGTAGTCGTGCAGGCCCTGTGCCACCCGGCTCTGGAGGAGCGAGACCATCACGGTGCTCATCACCGTGATGGCGACCGCTTCACCGGCCAGCCGCATGGTGTTGAACATGCCCGCGGCCATACCGGCGCGTTCGGGAGCGACCGAGGTGACCGCGACGCCGTCGATCAGGCCCGCCGAGAAGCCCATCCCGATGCCGATCAGCAGCAGCGGACCGGCCAGCTGCCAGGTGGGGATGCCCGGGTGCAGCACGGTGAGCCAAGCGCCGCCGAGGGCGACCAGGAGCAGGCTGAGGCTGAGGACGGCGCGGGTCGACATGCCCCGCTTCACGAGCCGGTTGACGCCGAGCGGCACCACCAGCACCGGGAGGGTGAGCAGCATCATGGTCGCGCCGGCGGCGTCCGCCGACTGCCCGTTGGCCCCGCTGAACCACGAGGGCAGCAGCACCAGCAGGCAGACGAAGCCGAAGGCGATGGCCACGGGAAGCAGGCAGACGGCCAGGAAACGGGATTGCCGGAAAAGCGCCAGGTCGAACATGGGATGCGCCTGGCGGCTCTCGACGACGGTGAACAGAGCGATCAGCAGCACCGCGCCCACGAACAGGGCGATCACCTCGGCGCTGGCCCAGCCGATCTGTGGTCCCTGGACCACACCCAGCATCAGGAGGAAGAGGCTGGCGGTGAAGGTGACGGTGCCCCACCAGTCGACACGGGCGCCCTCACTGTTGCGGGACTCCGGGATCGCGGGCAGAGCCAGCAGGACCACGGCCGCGACGACGGCGTGGGCCAGGAACACCCACCGCCAGCCCAGCGTGCCGACCAGGAGACCGGACAGAGAGGGGCCGAGTGCCAGGCCCGCGCCCGCCGAGGAGCCGAGGACCGCGAAGGCCCGGCCGAGGGCGGCCCCTTCGAAGGTGGTGGCCAGGATCGCGCAGCCGCTGGTCATCACCGCGGCGGCGCCCAGACCGGCCACGCCGCGCAGCACGTCGAGCAGCAGCACGTCGCCGGACAGGCCACTGCCCAGCGAGGCGAGGGCGAACACGGCCGTTCCGATGGCGAACATCCGTCGGCGGCCGACGATGTCCGCCAGCGAGCCGCAGGCCAGCATGAAGGAGGCGAAGGCGAGGTTGTAGGCGTTCACCACCCACTGCAGCGGAACGAGGCCGGCGTCCAGGTTGGACGCGATGTCAGGCAGAGCCACCGAGCTGCCGGTAAGCGATGCGGGGAGGATCAGGACGGCCACGCACACCGCGGCAAGGATGATCGTGGGCCGTTTCGTGGTGCGGCCCGAGGTCGCTGTGCTCATGAGAGCTGCATTCCCTCCATAGGTGACAGACGGTGGATCCGGTTGACAGGACAGAACTATATATCAGAACCCTGATACTAGGGTGAGCCCTACTTGAAGAAAGGAGGTTGGGTGATGTCGGCGACCGGGCGGAACGGTCAGACGGGAATCCGCTCGGTACCGGGCACCAGCGCGTTGGGCAACACCCGCCACCCCTGCTCGGCCGCCACTGCGGCGAGCACGGGGTGGCTCCCGACGATGGTGGGCCGGCCCACCAGACGGAGCATGTCGAGATCACTCGGGTCGTCGGCGTACGCGAAGCACTGTTCTGCCACAGCGCCTTGAGCCGCGAGGACGGTGCGCACCGCGGCTCCCTTGGCCGGGCCGAACATCGCCCGCGCGATCCGTCCGGTCAGCAGCCCGGCCTCGTCCACCTCGGGCTCGGTGCACAGCACCTGGTCGACACCCAGGTCCTCGGCCATCGGCCGCAGGCTCGCGGACCAGGCGCCCGAGACCGCCACGGTGACATGCCCCTGGCGCTGATGGTGCCGCAGTTCCCGCAGCGTGGCTTCGACGAACGGCACCCCCTGGCCACGCAGCTGCGTGTACCAGACACGGCCCTGGCTCTGCAGCTCGCTCCACGGGACGCCGGCGAGGGAGCGGTAGAACATCGCGCTCACCTCCGCGGGTTCGCCACCCCGTGCGGCGAACTCGAGCATCGGCCGGACCTCGGCGCGGTACCTCGAGCCGTCCAGGTCGCCCTGTTCGCGCAGTCGGTGGCGCAGCAGTGCGAACGGGCTTTTCATCGCGACCAGTGTCTCGTCGACGTCGAAGAAGGCCACCACGGGAGGAGAGGAGGTCATCAGGCGGCCCACATCAGGCCGCCGTTGACCTCCAGCACGTGTCCGTTCACGTAGGAGCTGTCCGAGGCGGCGAGGAAGACGGCAGCCGCCCCCACTTCCTCCGGCCGCCCCAGGCGCCCGGAGAGCAGACGCTTGCGGTAGCTGTCCCAGATCCGGTCGTCGGCCGCGACCTTCTTGCCCATACCCTCGTCGATGTAGCCGGGCGACAGGCAGTTGACAGTGATGCCCTTGGGAGCCAGTTCGAGAGCCGATGCCCGGGTGAACATCTCCACGGCGGCCTTGCTGGCACTGTAGGCAGCCGCGCCGACCACGGCCCGGCTGGCCACACAGGACGAAAGGTTGATGATCCGGCCGCCGCCCTGCTCCTGCATCGGCCGGATCGCCGCGCGGGTGCACAGGAAGACGCCGTTGAGGTTGGTGGCGACGGTGGCGTTCCAGTCCGCCACCGAGAGCCTGCTGATGCTGCCGTCGCGACTGACCCCCGCGTTGTTGACCAGCACGTCGATCCGGCCGAAGGCCGCCAGTGCCGACTCCGTCAGCTCCGCCACCGAGCCCTCGTCGGTGACATCGGCGTACTGGTAGCGAGCGCGCCCCGGATATCGGTCGATCAGCTCTTTCACGTCGTACTGGTTCCGGGCGGCGCAGATGACGTTCGCGCCCTCGGCGAGGAAGCTCGCCGCGATGGCACGGCCGAGGCCCCGCGTGCCACCTGTGATGATGGCGGACGTTCCGTCAAGCCTCATGTGTGTCATTCCTTCCTCAGTACCAGGTCATGAGGGTGGCCCCGGCCGTCATCCCACCGCCGATGGAGGCCAGCAGGACACGCTCTCCGCGTTCCAGGGGCCGGGTGCGGTTGGTGTGGTGCAGCGTCAGCGGTACGGAGGCGCCCGCCGTGTTGCCCAGACTGGGCGCGGTGAGGGCGACCTTGTCCCGGTCGATCCCGGCCTCGGCCGCGAAGGACTCCAGCAGCCGGGTGTTGGCCTGATGGAAGACGAACCGGTCCACGTCCCCGATGTGGGCGCCGCACTCCGCGAGGGCCTGGCCGACCACCTTGTGCAAGGTGGTCATCGCGTACTCCCGAACGGCCCTGCCGTCCATCCGGAAAAGATGCTCGCCCGCCCTGCGGGCCCGCTCGTCCAGCGGGGTACGGCTGCCGCCGGCCGCGACCTTCACGTAGTCGTGCAGCTCGCCGTTGGCCAGCAGCGTGCTGCCATGGATTCCGTAGCCCTCCGGCACGGGGCCGAGCACGACCGCGCCCGCACCGTCGCCGAAGAGACTGACCGTCCTGCGGTCGCCGCGGTCCATGATCCGTGAGAAGACGTCCGCTCCGACCACCAGTGCGTTCTGGCCGGGCTGACCGTCGAGCAGGGCCTTGGCGACGGTGAGCGCGTAGAGGAAGCCGCTGCACACCGCGTTGACGTCGAAGGCGGGCAGGGCCGGAAGGCCGAGTCCGGCCTGTACGACAGCCGCCGTCGAAGGCTGCGGGTGGTCGGGGGTGCAGGTGGCCACGATCAGGGCGGCGAGCCTGTCTCTGGCCTCCGGACCGGCCGCCTCGAGCGCCGCGCGCGCGGCGGGGAGAGCCAGGTCGGACGTCGCCTCGTCATCCGCAGCGTAACGGCGCTCCAGGACGCCCGTCCGTTCGGCGACCCACTGCTCCGTGGTGTTCGCCCAGGCAGCGATCTCACGGTTGGACACAACACGTTCGGGAAGGTGAGCGCCGATGGATATCACGCCGATTGCCATTTATCAGCCTTTTGTCCTTGTCGCTGACGGGTTGTCATATGCCCATGCCGAGTCCGCCGCTGACCGGCACCACAGCGCCGGTCAGGTATCCGGCCTCAGCACTCGCCAGGAACCGGACGGCGGCGGCCACTTCCTCCACCGTGCCGGGCCTTCCCAGTGGAGTCCGGCTGAGGAACTGCTCGCGCCGGGCCTTACTCAGGTCGCGCGTCATCTCGGTGTCGATCAGGCCGGGGGACACCACGTTGACGGTGATCCCACGCGGGCCCAGTTCCCAGGCCAGCGAACGGGCCAGACCGACCAGGCCGGCTTTGGCCGCCGCGTAGTTGGTCTGTCCCGGGGAGCCAGTGAACGCCGCGGAGGAGGAGACCAGGACCAGACGCCCCCAACGCTCGGCGAGCATCTGCCGGGACGCGTGCTTGACGACACGGATCACCGCGCGGAGGTTGGTGTCCAGCACCTCGTCCACGTCCTGATCGCTCATGGACAGCAGGAGCGCGTCCCGGATGATGCCCGCGTTGGCCACCAGCACCTCTACCGGACCCTGCTCCGCGGTCACCTTCTCGAACAGCCGTGCCACCGCGTCCGGATCGGTGAGGTCGCAGGCCACCCCGTACAGACCGGGTGGCGGCGCGGCGGTGCGGTAAGTAACCGCCACGCGGTCGCCCTGTGCGGCCAGATCCTGGGCGATGGCGAGGCCGATACCGCGGTTGCCCCCGGTCACCAGGACGGAACGGCCGGTTCGCGTCATGCTGCGGTCACCACCACGACGGCGTTCTGTCCCCCGAAGCCGAAGGAGTTCGACATCGCCGCGCCGATGGCCGCCGTGCGGGGCCGGCCCGCGACCACGTCCACCTCCACCTGGGGATCGACACGCTCCAGGTTCGCCGTCGGCGGTACCGACCCCTGCTCCACCGCCAGCACCGTGTACGCGGCCTCGACCGCTCCGGCCGCACCGATCAGGTGGCCGACCACTCCCTTGGTGGAGGTCACCAGGGGGTGATCGCCGATGACCCGGCGGATGACGCCCGCCTCAGTGATGTCGTTCTTCGGGGTGGACGTACCGTGCGCGTTGACGTGAGCCACCTCTGCCGGGTCGAGGCAGGCGTCGGCCAGCGCTGCCCGCATCGCCCGTTCCGCACCGTCCCCCGTCGGGTGGGGGGCAGAGGCGTGGTAACCGTCGGCTGAGGCTCCGAAGCCGCTGATCCTGGCGCGGATCCTGGCCCCCCTGGCGCGTGCGTCAGCCATGCGCTCGAGTACCAGGACACCGGCGCCCTCACCGGCGACGAAGCCGTCCCGATCGGCGTCGAAGGGGCGGGAAGCGGCTGCCGGGTCCCCGGTACGCCGGGAAAGCGCGCCCATCTTGTGCAGGCTGGCCATGCCGGTGCGGGTGAGCGCCGCCTCGGAGCCGCCGGCCAGCACGACGTCACAGACCCCGGCCTGCAGCAACATGCGCCCGAGACCGATTGCGGTGGTACCTGAGGCACAGGCGGTCGAGACCACCTGGTTCGGGCCCAGCGCCTGGCAGTCCATGGCGATGTGTCCGGCCGTCATGTTGACCGGCGCCGTCACCATGAGCTGCGGGGAGACCACCGTGGGCCCACTCTGCAGGTACGTCTCATGCTCGCGTTCGAAGCTCGCCGAGCCGCCGAACGAGGTACCGATCACCACCGCGACCCGGGCGCCCTCCCACGACCGCGGATCGAGACCGGCGTCCGCCACAGCCTGCCGTGCCGCGGTGACGCCGAGCTGGCTGACCCGGTCCATCCGCAGCATCGTGCGCCGGCCGAGTTCGGCAGCCGCGTCGAAGTCGTCGACGCGACAGGAGAAGTCAACGGCCAGTCCCGCCAGTTCCGGGCTCCTGCTCGCGGTGGACCGGCCGTCCCAGATCCCGTCCAGGTTCGCCTTGACGCCGATTCCAGCCGGGGTCACAAGCCCCAGACCGGTAACGGCCACATCGAACCTTCGGCTGCGCACCTCGGTCACGAAGCCGCCTTGAGCTCGTGGTCGAGAGCGCCGAGAACATCGCCGACGGTGCGCTCGGGCGCGAGCTGCGTCTCATCGAGCACCACACCGAACTCCTTCTCCACCGCAACGCTCAGTTCGACGATGAGCAGCGAATCGAGGTCGAGGGATTCGAGGGTGGTGTCCTCGGTGAGCGACTCGGTCTCCACACCGAGCTTCGCGCTCAGCAGGGAGTAGAAGCGCTCCTGGGTGTTGCTCATATCGGTTCTCCTGTGAATGGGTCGCCTGGGCAGTTCGCTGCCGAGGCGGTTTCTCGGACTCGGCCGGACCGGTTGTCCGGCTGATTCAGTGACGGGTGTCCGGGCGGCTGACCACGACAGCGGTGAAGGTGAAGCCGCCGCCGCCGTTCAGCACGACGGCGTACTGCCCCGGTTCCAGCCAGTCGCCGCTCGCCAGGTCGGCCAGCGAGGCGTTCAGATCACCGGCTCCCAGATGGCCGGTGGCACGCCCGAGATCCAGCAGCGGAGCCGAGACGCACTCCGTCAGCGGCGGCACGTACGCCTCCGCCATCGCTTTGGTGCCCAGCCTGGGCAGCACCGCGTGGCGCAGCCGCGGGTCGTCCGGAGCCAGGCCGCACGATGCCAGCGCCTCGCCGACCGCACTCCGGATCCGGTCATGGGCCAGCTTGGTGAAGTACTCGATACCGATGGTCCGCACGAAGTGGCGCTTGGTGCGCCGCACGTCGATCATCGGGCTGTGCCCCAACGGGTCCGCGTTCAGCTCGTCCTCTCCGCGGTGCATGACCTCCAGCTCGGCCGCCACGGTGGTGGCTATGGAGTGGAGCACGAGATCCGAGTGGAGTCCCTCGCCCCGGTGCACCAGGACCGCGGTCCCCGCGTCCCCCGCGGCCATGCCGTAGTCGGTGCGCCAGCGGTGCCAACTCGGCATCAGGAACCGGTCCCCGGTGGTCACCAGCCCCGGCCCGGCCTGCGGGTCTCCCTGTAGCCGGGAGACGGCCAGCTCGATCCCGATGGCACCACCGTTGCACTGCTGCAGCAGCCCGATCGGCACCGCCTCACGCGCCTCGAGCCGGTCGGCGATGTAGTGCGGTGCCGACCAGGCATCGTGGCCTTGATGGTGCACGCTTGCGTGCAGCACCATCGACAGTGTCTCCGCCGGGCAGTTGCCTCGCTCCAGCACCTGGCGTCCCGCGGCCACGGCCATGTCCGGAGGGGCGATGTCCTCGCTGACCGGCAGGGCCGTGTAACCGAGATCGGCGGCACTGCGCCTGTCCACCTCCCCAGCGGCCAGCGCCTCCTCGACGGTTTGCCGGGCCGGCGGATACCAGGCCGCGCACACGAGACCGTATGTCCTGCTCAGCCGCATCAGCGGCCTCCGAGGGCAACGGCAGGCGGGACGGGAGAGGCCGACGGCGTGGAGACGACGACCTCGCAGTCGCAGGCGGTCGCTCCGCCCTGCTCGAAGGCCACCGCCACCGAGTGGCAGTTCCCGGCCTGGTCCAGGCGCGCGGACACCTCCGTGGGACTGTCCAGTTCGACGAAGCGGTGGAAACGGGCGCGCAGCACTTTCACCCGCCGCCGGCCGGCCTCCTCACCTGCTGCCCCTGGCCCGGAGGTCAGGGCCAGGAGGGCAGCCTGGCGGGCGGCTTCCAACAGAGCCGTCGCCGGAACGTGGTCGAGCGGGTGGTCGTAGAACACCGGATGCTCCACCGGGACATCGAGGTCCGCGACGATCTGCCCGTCGGCGCGACGCACCCCGCACAGGGTCACATTCTCCTCGAGCGTGCGCCCCACCGTGCGGCTTTCGGGCGGCGTGCCGAGCCTGTGGCGCGGCATGCCGTCGGAGAGCGGCGCCGGCGAGCTGCGGCGCAGGGTCCGGAAGCTCTCGTAGCCGGCGCGGGTCGGATATCCGGCGATCACCGTGCTGGTACCCACCCGGCGCCCGGCGAGGTACAGCTCGCTCACCAGGGTCGCCCCCAGCAGACGCTCGCCCCGCCGCTTCAGATCCCGGGCCTCGATCACCATCGTCAGCTCGCCGGGGTCACGCGGCGTCGCAAGCGACTCGTCGTCGAGCTCGATGGCCCACTCCGTGATCAGGAACGCCGTGTCCATCGGCACACCGAGGTGACAGTGCGCCACCAGGGTTCCCGCCTGCCGGGAGCACTCCAGCAGCAGCATCGGGTCGATGAGCGCCGGGGACAGCGGGTCGTCGTTGAAGTACCGGTGGGCAGACGGCAGTCGCGCCGCGACTGCGAAACGGTCGCCGCCCAGCGCGACGTGATCGGTGAGGAAGACCTCACTGGCCGCATGACGGTGGACGAGCGACCGTTCCACCGCCCCGTCGAAGCCGAGCCGGTGCCCAGCGACGACCGCGCCGGAGGCCGTGGTCACACCCGTATTCACCTGGGTCATCGACTTGCTCCGTTCGAATCGATCGCACCGAGGTGTCCGTGCGGAACACCTCTGGGCTGTCTCGTCGTGACGCGCCGCGCACCTTCTCCTCCGCGGCCGACGCAGCAAGAAGCTAGCCGCGGCGTCTTTCGTCCTGCTGTCGCAGCGTGTAAGCGACTGCTGTCGCCGAGGGGAGGGCGGTGCCGAATCCGGCTGACGAGCGCCGGTACTGCCCCGGGCGAGGACCGGCAGAAACGAAAAAACCCCAGGTCAGAAGCCTGACCTGGGGTTACCGTGGAGCCGCTTTCGGGATTCGAACCCGAGACCTACGCATTACGAGTGCGTTGCTCTGGCCATCTGAGCTAAAGCGGCGTGCTGCCCGCACCATGGTGCGATCGGCAACGTCGGTAAGTCTACACAGTTTCCGGGGGTGCTTCGCACCCACCCCGGAGGGGTGGTTCCGGGGTGGGTGGCAGAGGCTAGGAGCACCGCTTTCCCCGGGCCGGCGGGGTGCCCCGGAGGAGGTAGGTGTCGATCGCCGTGTCGATGCAGGCGCTGCCCCGGCCGTACGCCGTGTGGCCGTCGCCGTCGTACGTCAGCAGGCGGGCCGAGGAGAGCTGGCCGGCCAGGGACCGGGCCCAGCGGTACGGCGTCGCCGGGTCGCGGACCGTGCCGACCACCACGATCGGCGCCGCCCCCTTCGCCTCGATGCGGTGCGGCTCACCCGTCGCCCGCACCGGCCAGTACGCGCAGTTCAGCGAGGCCCAGGCCAGGCCCGGGCCGAAGACCGGGGACGCCTTCTCGAACTCGGGCAGCGCCTTCTCGACGTCCTCGGGACCGGAGAAGGCCGGCGGCAGGTCCAGGCAGTTCACGGCGGCGTTGGCCATCATCAGATTGCTGTAGTGGCCGTTCGCGTCCCGCTCGTAGTAGCTGTCGGCGAGGGACAGCAGACCGGCGCCGTCGTTCTCCCGCATCGCCGAGGTCAGCGCCTCGCGCAGCTGCTCCCAGGACCCCTCGTCGTACATCGACGCGATCACCCCGGTCGTGGCCAGCGACTCCCCCACCTTGCGGCCGTCCGCGTCCCCCGCCGGGATGGGGTGGGCGTCGAGCTTGCGGAAGAAGGCCTGCAGGTTGGCGCCGACCCGTGCGGGCGTCGTGCCCTTCCCGCCGAGCGGGCAGTCGGAGTGCCGCACGCAGTCCCTCGCGAACGCCTGGAACGCCGTCTCGAAGCCCGCCGTCTGGTCCAGGTTCAGCCTGCGGGCGTCCAGGGTCGGGTCCATCGCGCCGTCCAGGACCATCCGGCCGACCCGCCGGGGGAACAGCCCGGCGTACGTCGCCCCGAGGAACGTGCCGTACGACGCCCCGACGTAATTGAGTTTCCGGTCCCCGAGCACCGCCCGCAGGATGTCCATGTCCCGTGCCGCCTCGACGGTGGAGACGTGCCGCAGCAGCCGCGCCGAGCGGGCCCCGCAGCCCTCCGCGAACTTCCGGTCCGCCGCGACCAGCGCGTCCCGTTCCCGCTGGTCGTCCGGGGTCAGGTCCGTCTGCGTGTACGCGTCCATCTGGCGTCCGTCGAGGCATTCGACGGGCTCGCTGCGGGCGACGCCCCGTGGGTCCACCGCGACCATGTCGTAGCGGGCGCGGACCTGAGCCGGGTAACCGATGCCCGCGTACTGCTGGAGGTACCCGACCGCCGAACCGCCCGGTCCGCCCGGGTTGACCAGCAGCGAGCCGAGCGGCTTGCCCTTGCCGGTGGCCTTCTTGCGGGCGACGGCGAGCCGGACGGTGCCCGCGTCGGGTCGGGCGTAGTCCAGCGGGGCCCTCATCGTCGCGCACTGGAACCCGGGCACACCGCAGTCGCGCCAGCTCAGCCGTTGGCCGTAGTACGGCGTCAGCGCCGACGGCGTGGCATGCGGCAGCGCGGCCAGCGCCGCCTCCGCCGTCCCGCCCGCCGACGTGGTCGAGCTCCCGGAGGAGCAGGCGGACAGGAGCAGCGCGGCGGCCGTGAGGAAGGTGGCCGTGAGACGGGCCGTCGTCCGGACGCGGGTGCCCCGGGTCCGGCGGGTGCGGGGGGATGGCCTGGTGTACATCCGGCGAGCCTAACGGTGTGCGACGAGATGTGTGCGGTGCGTGTGACGTGTGGCTCGTACGAGGGACACGGTGGCCTCCTTCCGTGCTCGGCCCGTGCCTTGGCGGGCTTACGGACTCACCCCGCGCGCAGCGCCATCGTCATCGCCTCGACCGCCAGCAGCGGAGCCACGTTGCGGTCCAGGGCCTCGCGGCACGCTCCGATCGCCTCGATGCGGCGGAGGGTGGACTCCGGGGTGCTGGACCGGGCCAGCCGCTCCAGGGCGTCCTCCGCGTCGGCGTTGGCGAGCGCCACGCGTGTGCCGAGCTGCAGGGCGAGGACGTCGCGGTAGAAGGTGGTGAGGTCACCGAGGGCGATGTCCAGGCTGTCGCGCTGCGTACGGGTTCTGCGGCGCTTCTGCATGTCCTCCAGGTCCTTCATCACCCCCGCCGTGCCGCGCGGCATCCGGCCGCCCTGGGCCGCGCCGAGCGCCGCCTTCAGCTCCTCGGTCTCCTTGCCGTCCATCTCCTCGGCGAGCTGCTTGGCGTCCTCGGCAGCCGCGTCGACCAGCTCCTGGGCGGCCCTCAGGCAGGCGCCGACCTCGTCCAGCCGCAGCGGGAGCTTCAGCACGGCGGCCCGGCGCTCGCGGGCCGCCGGGTCGGTGGCCAGGCGGCGGGCCCGGTCGACATGCCCCTGGGTGGCGCGGGCGACGGACGTGGCGACCTCGGGCTCGATGCCGTCGCGCCGCATGAGCATGTCGGCGACCGCCTCGACGGACGGCGTGCGCAGGTTCAGGTGGCGGCAGCGGGAGCGGATGGTCGGCAGGACGTCCTCGACGGAGGGGGCGCACAGCAGCCAGACCGTGCGCGGGGCGGGCTCCTCCACCGCCTTGAGGACCGCGTTGGCCGACTTCTCGTTCAGCCGCTCGGCGTCCTCGACCAGGATGATCTGCCAGCGGCCGTTCGCCGGGGAGGTGAACGACTTGCGGACCGTGTCCCGCATGTCCTTGACCAGGATCTCGGAGCCGACCGCGGCGACCGTCGTGACGTCCGCGTGGGTGCCGAGCAGCGCGGTGTGGCAGCCGTCACAGAAGCCGCAGCCGGGGGCGCCGCCGAGCGCGCGGTCGGGGCTCACGCACTGCAGGGCGGCGGCGAAGGACCTGGCCGCCTGGTTCCGGCCCGCGCCGGGCGGGCCCGTGAAGAGCCAGGCGTGGGTCATCTTCGACGTCTCGGGCAGCGGCTGGTCCGCCGCGGCGGCCGTGACCAGGGCGTCGGCGTCCCGCGCGGCGGCGTCGAGCACCGCGCTCACCTTCTCCTGCCCGACGAGGTCGTCCCACACGGTCATGGGTCACGCCGCCCTTCCGTCACACTCCGCGTTCCGGGATCCATTGTGCGGGTGGGCACTGACAACGGGGGCGGGCGGAGGTACGGCCGGGACAGGCCGACGGCACGGCGCGGGTCACCCCCCGTGTCGTCAGCCGCGCCGGCCCCGGCCGCCGCGCCCCTTGCGCCCCTGTTCCTCGCCGTCGCCCTGGTCGCCGTACTCCCCCTCGTCGTACGAACCCAGCAGTTCGTCGGCCAGCGTCGGCAGGTCGTCCAGCGGGGTTTCCTCGGCCCAGTCGGGGCGCGGGCGCCGGCGCGGCGTGCCGTCGGCGTCGAGCTGGGGCATCTCGCGCGTGCGCGGCTCGGAGCCGTCGGGGCCCGCGGCGGGCCGCTCGTCCCGGAAGAAGCCGGGCGGCACCCGGTCGACCGGGTCGCCGCCCCGTACGGGCGGCAGCACCGCGGTCTCGTCCGCCGCACCCGGAGCCACCGACGGCAGCTCAGCCGTCTCGTCGGCGGACACCGGCGGCAGCACGGCCGTCTCGTCCGCCGCGCCCGGCGGCACCTGCGGCAGCACCGCGGTCTCGTCGGCCGGCCCGGTGGCCGTCGGCGGCTGCGGCAGTTCGGCGGTCACCTCGGAGTCGGGGTGGACACCCCGGGCGTCGCCGGCGGCGCGCTCCTCGCGCACCGGCCGCAGCACCGTCGTCTCGTCGTCCGTGCCCCGCGTGTCCGTCCCGCGCGCGGCCGCTTCCGGCGACACCACCGGCGTCGGGACCGTGGCCGCGTCCGGGACCACTCGCGGTGCCGTGGGCAGGGGCGTGCTGGGCCTGCGGGCCGCGGCGTCGGCCGCCGCCGCGGCCTCGGCGGCCTGCCGGCGGGCCTCCTCCGCCCGCAGCAGCGCCTCCTCGGCCTTGCGCTGGGCCTCCAGGCGCCGGGCTTCCTCCTCGGCCCGCAGCCGGGCCTGCCGGGCCTCCTCCTCGGCGCGTCGGCGGGCCTCCTCCTCGGCCTGCTTGCGGCGCCGCTCCTCCTCGGCCCTGCGGCGGGCCTCCTCCTCCGCGCGCGCCTTCTCCTCGGCGAGCAGCCGCTGCCGCTCCTCCTCCGCGCGCCGACGGGCCTCCTCGGCCCGCCGCCGGGCCTCCTCCGCCTGCCGCTCGGCCTCGCGCCGCTGCGCCTCCTCCAGCTCGCGCCGCTTGCGCTCCTCCTCCTCGGCCCGCAACTTGGCCAGCTGCTCCTGGCGCTCGCGCTCCAGGCGCTCCTCCTCGGCCTTGCGGGCGGCCTCTTCCTCGGCCTTGCGGCGGGCCTCCTCCTCGGCCTTCCTGCGAGCCTCCTCCCGGGCCTTGATCTCCGCCTCGGACAGCGGCAACACGGTGTCCAGGCGGTGCCGGATCACCGTGGTGACGGCCTCCGGCTCCTGTCCGGCGTCCACGACCAGGTAGCGCCCGGGGTCGGAGGCGGCCAGCGTGAGGAAACCGGCCCGCACGCGCGCGTGGAACTCGGCGGGCTCCGACTCCAGCCGGTCCGGTGCCTCGGTGAACCGTTCGCGGGCGGTCTCCGGGGAGACGTCCAGCAGAACGGTCAGGTGCGGGACGAGACCGTTGGTGGCCCAGCGGTTGATGCGGGCGATCTCGGTCGGGGACAGGTCGCGGCCGGCGCCCTGGTAGGCGACGGAGGAGTCGATGTAGCGGTCGGTGATCACCACCGCGCCGCGCTCCAGAGCGGGTCGTACGACGGTGTCGACGTGCTCGGCACGGTCGGCGGCGTACAGCAGCGCCTCCGCACGGTGCGACAGGCCCGCCGACGAGACGTCCAGCAGGATCGAGCGCAGCCGCTTGCCCACCGGCGTGGCGCCGGGCTCGCGGGTGAGCACGACCTCGTGGCCCTTGGCGCGGATCCACTCGGCGAGCGCCTCGGCCTGGGTGGACTTGCCGGCGCCGTCGCCGCCCTCCAGGGCGATGAAGAAGCCGTTGGCCGCCGGGGCGGTGACCGGATCGTCGCCGCCCAGCAGGGCGTCCTTGAGGTCTTGCCGCAGCGGCACGCCGGAGCGGTCGTCGACCTTGGCGAGCACCAGCGCGGCCACCGGCAGCAGCAGCGCGCCGACCAGCATCAGCGTGAAGGCGGCGCCGCCGTGCGCGAAGACGAACTTGCCGTTCTCCAGCCGGTGCGGGCCGATCAGAGCCGCGACCAGGGGCGCGATCAGAGCGCCGAGTGCTATGAAGACGCGGATCATGGCGTGCAGGTGTTCGGTGGTGCGCGCCCGGCGGGAGTCCTCGGTCTCCTGGTCGAGCAGGGTGTGTCCGGTGTTGGCCGCCACGCCCGCGCCGACGCCGGCCAGCGTGACGATCAGCAGGACCGTGGTGACGTCCGGGACCAGCCCGGCGGCCAGCAGCGCGATGCCGGTGACGGCGATGGCCAGGGCCAGCAGGCGACGGCGGGACAGCGAGGGCAGCAGCGCGGGGGCGGTGCGGATGCCGACGGCGACACCGCCGGTCAGGCCCAGCACCAGCAGGCCGTACAGCACCGGGCCGCCGCCCAGGTCCTTGGCGTGCAGCACGCACACCGCGACGGCCGCCGCGATGGCGCCGGCGACTCCGGCGCAGGCCGGGACGAGCAGCGGGATGGCGCCCGTACGGCCCTTGTCGACGCCGGTGCCGGTGCGCGGGCGGCGCAGGCCCTCCAGCGGGGACCGCGCGCGCGGGGTGCGCGTGTCGGGCAGCTCCAGGTAGACCAGCACGGACAGCGAGGCGGCGAACAGGCCCGCCGCCACATACGACCCGAGGGCCGCCTGGTGCTGGTCGAACCAGGGCACGCCGGTGCCCAGCAGGTTGTTCAGCAGGGCGGCGACGACCAGGGCGGCGGCGGCCAGCGGCACCGCCAGGAAGGTCGTCCGCAGCGACAGGCGGCGCAGGGCGTCCAGGTGGTCCGGCAGCGGTCGTACCGTCGCGCCCTCCGGCGGCGGGGCCGGCAGCAGAGCGGGGGCGGCGCTCTCCCGGCAGACGGTCCACAGCCGCTCGGCGACGCCGGTGACGAAGGCGGTGACCAGCAGGACGGCGAGCGCGTTGTCCGGCGTCCAGTCGATCCACAGGGGCGCGACGATCAGCAGCGCTGCGCGCAGGCCGTCGGCGCCGACCATGGTCCAGCGGCGGTCGAGCGGGCCCTCCTGGGCGGTGAGCGAGGTCAGCGGGCCGAGGAGCACGGCGCCGAAGAGCAGCGCGGCGAGGACGCGCGCGGCGAAGACCGTCGCCACTGCGAACGCCACGCCTCGGTAGCCACCGCCGAAGGCCCCCTCGGCGATCGCCGACTGGAGGACCAGGAGGACCAGGACGAGGAGGGACAGGGTGTCGCCGACACCGCTCACCAGCTGCGCGCTCCACAGGCGCCTCAGCTGCGGTCGGCGCAGCAGGGAACGGACGGCGCGCTCGCGGGAGTCCGCGACCAGGGCGTCGTCCGGTGCTGTGGTGTGGGCCGTTGGCTGCTCGGCTCGCGTCATGCGTTCAGCCTATCCGCAGCCGCTGACACCACACCTCCGCGTGTCCGGGCATGCGCGCGCCCCGGCACCCAAAGGGTGCCGGGGCGGTCGTTTCGCGAGCCGGGAGAGGGGGCCGCCGAACCGACGGAGTGTCAGTCCTCCGTGCCGGAAGCCGTCGCCTTGGAAGCCGTCGCCTTCTTCGCGGTGGTCTTCTTGGCGGTCGTCTTCTTCGCGGCGGCCGTCGTCTTCTTCGCGGCCGTCTTCTTGGCGGCGGTCTTCTTCGCCGGGGCGGTCTTCTTGGCCGCCGCCTTCTTCGCGGTCTTCTTGGCGGGGGCCTTCGCGCGCTTCTCGGCGAGCAGCTCGAAGCCACGCTCAGGAGTGATCGTTTCGACGCTGTCGCCGGAGCGCAGGGTCGCGTTGGTCTCGCCGTCGGTGACGTACGGACCGAAGCGGCCGTCCTTGACCACGACCGGCTTGCCGGAGACCGGGTCCTCGCCCAGCTCCTTCAGCGGCGGCTTGGCGGCCGCCCGGCCACGCTGCTTCGGCTGGGCGTAGATCGCCTGGGCCTCCTCCAGCGTGATCGTGAAGAGCTGGTCCTCGGACTGCAGCGAGCGCGAGTCCGTGCCCTTCTTCAGGTACGGGCCGTAGCGGCCGTTCTGCGCGGTGATCTCCTGACCGTCGGTGTCGGTGCCGACGACACGAGGCAGCGACATCAGCTTCAGCGCGTCCTCAAGCGTCACCGTGTCGAGCGACATGGACTTGAAGAGCGAGGCCGTGCGCGGCTTGACCGCGTTCTTGCCCGTCTTCGGGGTGCCCTCGGGGAGGACCTCCGTGACGTACGGGCCGTAGCGGCCGGCCTTGGCGACGATCGTGTGGCCGGTGGCCGGGTCGGTGCCCAGCTCGAAGTCGCCGCTGGGCTTGGCCAGCAACTCCTCGGCCAGCTCGACGGTCAGCTCGTCCGGTGCCAGGTCGTCCGGGATGTCGGCGCGCTGGTGCTGCTCGGTGTCCTTCTCGCCGCGCTCGATGTACGGGCCGTAGCGGCCGACGCGGAGCACGATGTCGTTGCCCACCGGGAACGAGGACACCTCGCGCGCGTCGATCGCGCCCAGGTCGGTCACCAGCTCCTTGAGGCCGCCGAGATGGTCACCGTCGCCGTTGCCGGCGTCGGCCGCGCCGCCCGTGGCCGTCCCCTCGCCGAAGTAGAAGCGCTTCAGCCACGGCACGGCCTTGGCCTCACCCGCCGCGATGCGGTCGAGGTCGTCCTCCATCTTGGCCGTGAAGTCGTAGTCGACGAGCCGCCCGAAGTGCTTCTCCAGGAGGTTCACCACGGCGAACGACAGGAACGACGGCACGAGGGCCGTGCCCTTCTTGAAGACGTAGCCGCGGTCGAGGATCGTGCCGATGATCGACGCGTACGTCGACGGGCGGCCGATCTCGCGCTCCTCCAGCTCCTTGACCAGGGAGGCCTCGGTGTAGCGGGCCGGGGCCTTGGTGGCGTGGCCGTCGGCCGTGATCTCCTCGGCGGACAGCGCGTCACCCTCGGCGACCTGCGGCAGCCGGCGCTCGCGGTCGTCCAGCTCGGCGTTCGGGTCGTCGGCACCCTCGACGTAGGCCTTCAGGAAGCCGTGGAAGGTGATCGTCTTGCCGGAGGCGCTGAACTCGACGTCCCGGCCGTCGGCAGCGGTGCCGCCGATCTTCACGGTCACGCTGTTGCCGGTCGCGTCCTTCATCTGGGAGGCGACGGTCCGCTTCCAGATCAGCTCGTACAGCTTGAACTGGTCGCCGGTCAGACCGGTCTCCGCGGGCGTGCGGAAACGATCACCCGACGGGCGGATCGCCTCGTGCGCCTCCTGGGCGTTCTTGACCTTGGCGGCGTAGGTGCGCGGCTGCGGCGGCAGGTAGTCGGCGCCGTACAGCTGCGTGACCTGGGCGCGGGCGGCGGCGATCGCCGTGTCGCTCAGCGTCGTGGAGTCCGTACGCATGTACGTGATGTAGCCGTTCTCGTACAGCTTCTGCGCGATCTGCATGGTCGCCTTCGCGCCGAAGCCGAGCTTGCGGCTGGCCTCCTGCTGCAGCGTCGTCGTACGGAACGGGGCGTACGGCGAGCGGCGGTACGGCTTGGACTCGACGGACCGCACGGAGAACCGGGTGTTCTCCAGAGCGGCGGCGAGGGCGCGGGCGGTCGCCTCGTCGAGGTGAAGGGTGTTCTCGCTCTTGAGTCGTCCCAGGGAGTCGAAGTCGCGGCCCTGCGCGACCCGCCGGCCGTCGACGGTCTGCAGGCGGGCGACCAGCGACGACGGGTCCGACAGATCCCCCGCGCGGCCGGTGGCGAAGGTGCCCGTCAGGTCCCAGTACTCAGCAGAACGAAAAGCGATGCGCTCGCGTTCCCGCTCCACGACGAGTCGTGTGGCGACGGACTGCACGCGGCCGGCGGACAGCCGGGGCATGACCTTCTTCCACAGCACCGGCGAGACCTCGTAGCCGTAGAGACGGTCGAGGATGCGGCGGGTCTCCTGGGCGTCGACCAGCTTCTGGTTGAGCTGGCGCGGGTTGGCGACGGCCTCGCGGATCGCGTCCTTGGTGATCTCGTGGAACACCATGCGCTTGACCGGGATCTTCGGCTTCAGAACCTCCTGGAGGTGCCAGGCGATCGCCTCGCCCTCCCGGTCCTCGTCAGTGGCGAGGAACAGCTCGTCGGAGTCCTTCAGGAGGTCCTTGAGCTTCTTGACCTGGGCCTTCTTGTCCGCGTTGATCACATAGATCGGCTGGAAGTCATGGTCGACGTCCACACCGAGGCGACGGACCTCGCCGGTGTACTTCTCGGGCACCTCCGCGGCGCCGTTGGGAAGGTCGCGGATGTGCCCGACGCTCGCTTCGACGACGTATCCGGGGCCGAGGTAGCCCTTGATCGTCTTCGCCTTGGCAGGCGACTCGACGATGACGAGTCGGCGGCCGCCCTGTGCGGTCTCGCTGGTCGGGGACAACTTCGCTCTTCTCTCCGGTCGACGCTGGGGCCTCCCCAGGCCTTGGTCCCGGGGTCGCGGCGTACTGCTGGCACGTGTGACGCTGCGGAGTGTGACGCTACATCCCGCCCCCGTGTCAAACGGGAAAAGCCCACAACGGCCACTCGAACGGTAACCCGACTACCGCCCTTCCTGCCGCCCGGACCGCCCGGTCACCTCCACGACCCTGTCCGGAGCGTGACGCTCCCCTTACCCGCCGGACACGGCGGGTGCCCCTCTCAGACCCGGGCCAGGCAGTACGCGCCGAGGGTCAGGGCGACCGTCCCGGCCACGCTCGCGACGGCGGCGGATGCGACCCGACTCACACCGACGGCCACCGGTTCCCGGCGCCGGAGACGGTCCCCGGTCCACGCCAGCAGACCGGCCCCGAACAGGGCGAACACCACTCCCGCGAAGATCGCCGGCCCGCTCTCCATCGCCCGAGCGCCCCTTCCCTGCCGTCGGCTCTGCCCAGTGCCGGGAGGGTGGCACGCGCGGGAGGCGGGCGGGCGACACCGGGGTGAACGGAAGGCCTCCACGCATTCGAACAGGCACTCGAATTGAGGCGGTCCGAACCCGGCGCCGATATTTTTCCGGCCGTTTTTCGGGAAACGGTTCGGTGCCGCCCTCGATCGGCAACCTCGCCGGGCCCGTGCCCCCGGCATACGACGATGCGCGCACCGCGATCGGAAGATGATCCGAACGCTCCTACGACGGCACGGGCACCCGGCGTACGGCACCTGCCCGGCACCGCTCCCCGCCGGGCCTCGCACCCGGCGCCGCGGCTCCGCCCCCCGCGGCGCTCCCGCCCCGGGCGGGCCCGCTCAGCCCGCCGGCTCCAGGAAGCCCTGCTCCACCAGCAGCCGGATCTGCGCGGGCGTGCGGTCGCGGAGCACCACCGGGTCCTCACCGACGAGCTGCGCGATGGCATCCAGGATGCGGCCCGCGGTCAACGTGCCGTCGCACACCCCCGCGAACCCGGCACCCACCGTGTCCACCTTCGTCGCCCGGCGCATCCCGCGGTGCTGGCGCAGCACCACATGCTCCGGGTCCTCGGCGCCAGGCAGCCCGACCTGCTCCTGGACGACCTCGGCGACGAGCTTGAAGCGGCTGTCCAGCAGCGCCGCGTCGTCGTGCTCGCGGAGATAGTCGAGCCGCTCGAAGTGCGCCCGGATCGTCTCCCCGAGCGGTTGTTCGACCGGGTGCGGCCACTCCTCCACGGTGACGACGGGCTCGGCGGACCCCGTCCTGCGCAGGGTGATCCAGCCGAAGCCGACCGCCCTGACCTTGCGCGCCTCGAACTCGTCGAGCCAGGCGTCGTACCGCGCCTGGTACTCCGCCGGGTCCGCGCGGTGGTCACCGGCGTCCCTCAGCCACAGCTCGGCGTACTGCGTGACGTCCTGCACCTCGCGCTGCACGATCCAGGCATCGCACCCGCGCGGCACCCACGACCTGAGTCTGTCCTGCCAGTCCTCCCCTGCCACGTGCTGCCAGTTCGCGAGGAACTGCGCGAACCCGCCCTCGTTCAGCCGTTCCCCCGCCTCTTGAACGAGCGAGCGGCACAGATCGTCCCCGCCCATGCCACCGTCCCGGTACGTCAGCCGGGCACGCGGGGAGATCACGAACGGCGGGTTGGAGACGATCAGGTCGAACGTCTCGTCGTCCCGGACCGGCTCGAACAGCGAGCCCTCGCGCAGGTCGGCGGCGGGCGCCCCGGACAGCGCCAGCGTGAGCGCCGTGATGTGCAGCGCGCGCGGGTTGAGGTCGGTCGCCGTCACGCGCGTGGCGTGCTGCGCGGCGTGCAGCGCCTGGATGCCGGACCCGGTGCCGAGGTCCAGGGCGGAGGCGACCGGGGTGCGGACGGTGATGCCGGCGAGGGTCGTCGAGGCGCCGCCGACGCCCAGGACGACACCCTCGTCACGCTGTCCGATGCCGCCGGCCCCGCCGACCGCGCAGCCGAGGTCGGAGACGATGAACCAGTCCTCGCCGCCGGGGCCGCCGTACGGCCGCACGTCCACGGTCGCGGCCACCTCGTCGCCGCCCACGCGCCTGAGCCAGCCGGCCTCCAGCGCCTCCTCGACCGGCAGAACGGCCGCCACGCGCGCGTGGGGCACCGGCTGCTGGAGCAGGAACAGCCGTACGAGCGTCTCCAGCGGCGTGTCGCCACGGGTCGCCCGGAGAGCGGGCACGGTCTCGCTGCGGGCCAGCGCCGCGTACGCGGGCGCGCCGAGCAGGTCGAGCAGCCCGTCAGCGGTGAAGGATGCGGCCAGCAGCGCGTCCCTCAGGCGCGCGGCGATGTCGAGCCGGTCGGAAGCGGGCAGGGGAGCGAGTCCGGAGTCAGTCACGCCCCCATTGTGGCCCGCGACGGCCGCCCGGGGCCGACTCGCGCCGACTGCCCGGACCGACTCGTGCCGACTGCCCGGGCCGACTTCGCGCGGGCCGTTCCCGACGTCAGCCGGCCGTCGCCGATGCCGTCGGCTGTGCGGAGCCGGACGCGGTGACCTTGCAGCTGGGCTGCTGGGCCATCGCCTCCTTGACGTCGCCCTCCTCCAGCCGCTTCAGCGCCTCCGTGCCGCTGTCGCTCTGCTTGCCGACCTCCTTGGTCTGCAGGGCGACCTCCTTCAGGCCCTTGGCGAACTTGCCCTGGTCCTTGGTGTTGAGCCCGTCGACCTTCTTCTTCAGGCCGGCGTACGACGTGGAGAGGCCGGCCAGGTTCTTGGCCGCGTCCCGCTGGAGCTTGGCGCCGCCGTCGATCCCGGGCGGCGCTCCGGCGCTGTCGAGGGCGTCGGCGAGCGCCTTGTAGCCCTCGGCCATGTCCTGGAAGGCCTCGGCGTACGTCTTCTGGGCGTCCTTGGGCGGGAGGTTCGTGTCCGTGGCGATGGCCGCGATCGACGCGTTGGCCGACCTGATCTTCGCGTCCTGCGCGGGCACCGCGTCGCACACCGTCTTGGCCCAGGACACCAGCTTGGGGTCGGGCCCCTTGTCACCGCCGCCGCTGCACCCGGACACCGCCACCACCAGTACCGCACCGCCGGACAGTGCGGCCGCGAGCTTCTTGTTCACCGGATTGGTCCCTTCCATGGCTCTCGGCCCCCGGAATCTACACGGCGGACGCACTCCTTCCCCTTGCCGGGTGAGGCATAAGTCAGTTTTTGTGATCTTTCGCTCCATGGGAGAGAAGGCTCACGACGTGGGCGAGCCCACAGACGACGAGCGGGCGGGCGGCGTCAGCACACGCCGCCCGCCCACCCGTTGAGCAGGGCCTTCCTGTCCCGGCCTCGTCCCGAGCTCGTCCCGGCCTACGAAACCACCGCGGCGTCCGGCGGGTTGGCGACCCGTCCGGCGCTGTCGTCGTCGCCGACGGCGATCCCCCGCCGCTTGGAGATGTACACGGCCACGACGATCACCAGCAGCGCGAGGATCGCGATCCCGATCCGCACCCCGAGGTTCTTGTCGTCGCCGTAGGAAAACTTGATCACTGCCGGTGCGATGAGCAGCGAGACCAGGTTCATGACCTTCAGCAGCGGGTTGATCGCGGGGCCGGCGGTGTCCTTGAACGGATCGCCGACCGTGTCCCCGATCACCGTGGCCGCGTGGGCCTCGCTGCCCTTGCCGCCGTGGTTGCCGTCCTCCACCAGCTTCTTGGCGTTGTCCCAGGCACCGCCCGAGTTGGCGAGGAACACCGCCATCAGCGTGCCCGCGCCGATCGCGCCGGCGAGGTAGGAGCCGAGCGCACCGACACCGAGCGTGAACCCGATGAAGATCGGCGCCATGACGGCGAGCAGACCGGGCGTGGCCAGCTCCCGCAGGGCGTCCTTGGTGCAGATGTCGACGACCTTGCCGTACTCGGGCTTCTCGCTGAAGTCCATGATCCCGGGCTTCTCACGGAACTGCCGCCGCACCTCGAACACCACCGAACCCGCCGACCGCGACACCGCGTTGATGGCCAGTCCGGAGAAGAGGAAGACGACCGCGGCGCCCGCGATGAGGCCGACGAGGTTGTTGGGCTGCGAGATGTCCATGGACAGGCTGAGCGGCGAGCCCGGCCCGGTGAGCTTCGCGCCGACGTCCTGCACGTTGGTGGTGATCGCGTCGCGGTACGACCCGAACAGCGCCGACGCGGCGAGGACGGCGGTGGCGATGGCGATGCCCTTGGTGATGGCCTTGGTGGTGTTGCCGACCGCGTCCAGGTTGGTGAGCACCTGCGCGCCCGCGCCCTCGACGTCGCCGGACATCTCGGCGATGCCCTGCGCGTTGTCGGAGACCGGCCCGAAGGTGTCCATGGCGACGATCACGCCGACCGTGGTGAGCAGGCCCGTGCCGGCCAGCGCGACCGCGAACAGCGCCAGCATGATCGACGTACCGCCGAGCAGGAAGGCGCCGTACACCCCGAGCCCGATGAGCAGCGCGGTGTAGACGGCGGACTCCAGACCCACCGAGATACCGGAGAGGACGACGGTGGCGGGTCCGGTGAGGGAGGTCTTGCCGATGTCCCGCACCGGACGGCGGTTGGTCTCGGTGAAGTAGCCGGTCAGCTGCTGGATGACCGCGGCGAGCAGGATGCCGATGGCCACCGCGACCAGCGCGAGGATGCGCGGATCGCCGTCCTTGCCCCTGATCGCCGCGTCGGTGACGCCGTCGAGGGCGGAGTACTTCGACGGCAGATAGACGAAGACCGCGATCGCGACCAGCGCCAGCGAGATCACCGCGGAGATGAAGAAGCCGCGGTTGATCGCGGACATGCCGCTGCGGTCGGCCCGGCGCGGGGCGACCGCGAAGATGCCGATCATCGCCGTGATCACACCGATGGCGGGCACCAGCAGCGGGAACGCCAGCCCGGAGTCGCCGAAGGCGGCCTTGCCGAGGATCAGCGCGGCCACCAGCGTCACGGCGTACGACTCGAACAGGTCGGCCGCCATGCCCGCACAGTCGCCGACGTTGTCGCCCACGTTGTCGGCGATGGTGGCGGCATTGCGCGGGTCGTCCTCCGGAATGCCCTGTTCGACCTTGCCGACCAGGTCGGCGCCGACGTCGGCGGCCTTGGTGAAGATGCCGCCGCCCACCCGCATGAACATCGCGATCAGGGCGGCGCCGAGGCCGAAGCCCTCCAGCACCTTCGGCGCGTCGGCCGCGTACACCAGCACCACACAGGAGGCGCCCAGCAGGCCGAGCCCCACCGTGAACATGCCGACGACGCCGCCCGTGCGAAATGCGATCTTCATCGCCGTGTGCGAGACGGTGGTGAGATCCTTTTCCGGCTCGCCTTCCGCCGGGGTGGCTTCCCGGGCCGCCGCGGCGACCCGCACATTGCTGCGTACGGCGAGCCACATGCCGATATAGCCGGTGGCCGCCGAGAACGCCGCTCCGATCAGGAAGAACACCGAGCGGCCGGCCCGCTGATTCCAGTCGTCCGCGGGCAGCAGCATGAGCAGGAAGAAGACGACGACGGCGAATACGCCGAGCGTGCGCAGCTGCCGGGCGAGATACGCCTTGGCACCTTCCTGGACCGCCTCGGCGATCCCCTTCATGCTGTCGGTGCCCTCGCCGGCCGCCAGCACCTGGCGCACCAGGATCCCCGCGACCACCAGCGCGGCCAGGGCGACCGCCGCGATGACGGCCACGATGATCCTGTTGTCGTCGGTCAGGACCGCGGCTGCGAGGGATGTGGGGTGACCCAACTGAGGAGTAGAAAGCCCCGCCATTCGTCCTCCTTGACGCTTGGGCTGAGCTCAAGATGTGGACGGATTGTAGGTACCGCCGACTGATCTAAACAGGGGACGGTAAACGGAATTGGTCTGCATGTACATACAGCGAACCCGAACGATGTAATGCCTCAAAGCCATTGTCGGCCACCTGGACGCTTGATCAAATTACCACGGTTTCCGGTCGTGAATTCGTTCACGAATTCAGCGCCGACCGGAAAAACACGACAGGGGCCCTGCTCGGCAGGGCCCCTGTGCGCTTGTCGGGTGGTTGTGGCGGCTACGGCCAGTCGGGTGAGGCCGGTCGTCCGTCGGACCGGGCGGGGTGAGATCAGGCGAGTGCGGCGGCCGGCGGTGTGGTCGGCCAGGTCATGCGGATCAGGCCGCCGTTCTGCCCGGTGGTGACCTCCACGTCGTCGACGAGGCCGCTGATGACCGCGAGGCCCATCTCGTCCTCCTCGGCCTCCGCCTCGGCTTCCTGCCCCGCGCCCGGCGTGTCGCCGCCCGGAGCGGCGTGCGGAGCCTCGTCGCCGACCTCGATGGAGAACTGTTTCTCCTCTTCGATCAGCGCCACCTTCACCGGTGCCGTGACGCCACTGTTCTGGTGGAGTCCGACAGCGCGGGAGCAGGCCTCACCCACGGCGAGCCGCACCTCGTCCAGGACGGCCTCGTCCACTCCGGCCCTGCGCGCCACCGCTGCCGCCACCAACCGGGCGGTCCTGACGTGCTCGGGCAGCGCGCTGAAGCGGAGTTCGACGGTGGCCATGCATCCCCCTCGCGACTACGGGCGTGCGGTCGGGGGCGGGGCCGCCGAGCGCCCACACCCCCCGGTGTACATCTGCGTCCTGGGCCGCCGCATCGGCATCGGCCCAGGACAGGACCGGCCGGCGACCGGGCCCCGGCAGGAGCCCGACGCCGGCGACCGGTCCAGGATCGGTCGGTGGTCGATCAGTCGGTGGCCGCCACCGCTTCCTCGACCGTGGTGTGGATCGGGAACACCTTGGTGAGGCCGGTGATGCGGAAGATCTTGAGAATGCGCTCCTGGTTGCAGACCAGACGCAGCGAGCCCTCGTGGGCACGAACTCTCTTCAGGCCGCCGACCAGCACGCCGAGCCCGGTGGAGTCGAGGAAGTCCACGCCTTCCATGTCGACGACGAGGTGGAAATTCCCGTCGTTCACCAGCTCGACCAGCTGCTCGCGCAGCTTGGGCGCGGTATATACGTCGATTTCGCCACCGACCTCGACGACCGTACGATCGCCGACGGTACGGGTCGACAGGGACAGGTCCACGGATCCTCCAGCACCTTGCTATCGAGCGGTCGCCCCTCGGGCACCTCGCTTGCGGCCCCCGGGACGTTTCGCCAGCCGCGATGGCATTCAATCACTTACCGGCAGGCGTGCACGACGCCTTGGCTCCATTGTCCGTCACGCCAGTGACACACTCGGTGCCGATGGCCAAGAATCACCGATCCGATCGACCCCAGGCACACCCGGCCTCGCGCCCCTCTCCGGGCACGGTCCTGGACCGGCTCGCCTCCGGGCCGAGCCGGGCTGCGCGCATCACTCATACGGAGCACTTGCCCCCGCGCGCGGGCCGCCATGCCGTCTGGCCTGACCGGATTCGGCCCGAGGTGATCGCGGCCGTCCAGGCGTGCGGCATCGAGCACCCCTGGGCGCACCAGGCGCTGGCCGCCGGGCACGCGCTGGACGGCGACTCCGTGGTGGTCGCCACCGGCACCGCCTCCGGCAAGTCCCTCGCCTACCTCGTGCCCGTCCTGTCCACCCTCCTGGACGGTGCCGAGGCGCCGAACGGCCGTGGTGCCACCGCTCTCTACCTGTCCCCCACGAAGGCGCTCGCGGCGGACCAGTGCCGGTCGGTGAAGGAACTTTCACAACCCCTCGGCACATCGGTACGGCCGGCCGTGTACGACGGCGACACCCCGTTCGAGGAACGCGAGTGGATCCGCCAGTACGCCAACTACGTCCTCACCAACCCGGACATGCTGCACCGCGGCATACTCCCCTCCCACCCGCGCTGGTCCTCCTTCCTGAGATCGCTCAAGTACGTCGTCATCGACGAGTGCCACACCTACCGGGGCGTCTTCGGCTCGCACGTCGCCCAGGTGCTGCGCCGGCTGCGCCGCCTGTGCGCCCGCTACGGCTCCTTCCCCGTGTTCCTGCTGGCCTCGGCGACCGCCGCCGAGCCCGCGGTCGCCGCCCGCCGGCTGACCGGCCTGCCGGTCGTCGAGGTCGCCGACGACGCCTCCCCGCGCGGAGAGCTGGTCTTCGCCCTCTGGGAGCCCCCGCTCACCGAACTGCAGGGCGAGAAGGGCGCACCCGTACGGCGTACCGCCACCGCCGAGACCGCCGATCTGCTGACCGACCTCACCGTGCAGGGTGTGCGCTCGGTCGCCTTCGTACGCTCCCGGCGCGGCGCCGAGCTGATCTCGGTGATCGCCCAGGAGAGACTCGCCGAGGTCGACCGCTCCCTGGCCCGGCGTGTCGCGGCCTACCGCGGCGGCTACCTCCCCGAGGAGCGCCGCGCCCTGGAACGCGCCCTGCACTCCGGGGAACTCCTCGGCCTCGCCGCCACGACAGCCCTGGAGCTGGGCGTGGACGTCTCGGGACTGGACGCGGTGGTGATCTCCGGCTACCCGGGCACACGCGCGTCCCTGTGGCAGCAGGCGGGCCGCGCGGGCCGCTCCGGCCAGGGCGCCCTCGCGGTCCTCGTCGCCCGCGACGACCCCCTGGACACCTTCCTCGTCCATCATCCCGAGGCCCTGTTCGACCAACCGGTGGAATCCACGGTCCTCGACCCCGACAACCCCTACGTCCTCGCCCCGCACCTGTGCGCCGCCGCCGCGGAGCTGCCGCTGACCGAGGAGGACCTGGACCTCTTCGGCCCCGCCTGCGCGGACGTGCTGCCGCAGCTGGAGGCCGCCAAGCTGCTCCGTCGGCGCACCAAGGCCTGGCACTGGACCCGCCGGGAGCGGGCCGCCGACCTCACCGACATCCGTGGCGCCGGCGGCCGTCCGGTGCAGGTCGTCGAGGCGGGCACGGGCCGCCTGCTCGGCACGGTCGACGCGGGTGCCGCGCACTCCACGGTCCACGAAGGCGCCGTCCATCTGCACCAGGGCCGCACCTACCTGGTGCGCTCCCTGGATCTGGAGGACTCGGTCGCCCTGGTCGAGCAGGCGGACCCGCCGTACTCGACGGTCGCCCGCGACACCACGTCCATCTCCATCCTGGAGACGGACACCGAGATCCCATGGGGCGCCGGCCGCCTGTGCTACGGCTCCGTGGAGGTCACCAACCAGGTGGTCTCCTACCTCCGCCGACGCCTCATCACCGGCGAAGTGCTGGGCGAGACGAAACTCGACCTCCCTCCTCGTACGCTGCGCACACGCGCGGTGTGGTGGACGGTCACCGAGGACCAGCTGGACGAGGCCCGGATCACTCCGGAGATCCTCGGCGGCTCCCTGCACGCCGCCGAGCACGCCTCCATCGGCATGCTGCCCCTCTTCGCGACCTGCGACCGCTGGGACATCGGTGGCGTGTCCGTACCCCTGCACCCCGACACCCTCCTGCCCACGGTCTTCGTCTACGACGGCCACCCCGGCGGCGCCGGATTCGCCGAGCGCGCCTTCCACACCGCCCGCGCCTGGCTCACCGCCACCCGCGAGGCCATCGCCTCCTGCGAGTGCGAGGCCGGCTGCCCGTCCTGCATCCAGTCCCCCAAGTGCGGCAACGGCAACGACCCACTGCACAAGAGGGGCGCGGTACGACTGCTCACCGTGCTGCTGCGGGGGGCGCCGGAGGGAGCGGGTACGGAGGAATCGGGGGAAGCGTAGGCGAGGGGGCAAGCGACACGGCATGGAGGCGCGACGGACTCCAGGCGGTGGGGCCTGGGAGCCGCCAGGACGTCAGGCGGCAGGGCCTCGGACCCGCCTCGGCGCGGCGGACGGCAGGGCCTGGGTATCGCGGGGACATCAGGCAGCGGGCCCTCGGACCCATTCGGCGCCGCGGACGGCACGGCATGGGTGTCGCCGGGACGCCAGGCGGCAGGGGCTAGGTGTGCTGACCCGGCAGGTCGGTGACGCGGCACGGCATCGGAGTCGCCCCGGACACCTGGCGGCACAGCCCGGGAGCCGTCCGGGACACCGGGCGGCCCAACCGGAGAGCCGCCCATGGCGCCGGGCGAAGAACCCGGGGATCCGTCCGACACGCCGGGCGGTACCGGACCTGCCGGTCCCGCTCTCGCCCTGACCTCCGCCGTGAACGGCCCCCTTCCTGCGGCCGCCGTCACATCGGACGTGTCGCCGACGATGGCGCACCGCACCAGCCGTACTCCCTGGGCCGCCGCCAGCCGTTCGGCCCGGGCGCAGGCCGCCGTGCCGCCCTCGGCCCAGTGGTCCGCCGCCGCGAGCGCGGCCAGGTCGGCGCCGCCGGCCGCCCGGTGCCGTACGACGACGGCCTGCCCGAGAGCGAGCACGGCGCCGAAGACCACGCACAGCACGGCGATCGCCCCCAGGCTCCAGACGGTGGCGGATCCTCGGTCGGAGTCCGGCGGCCGGTCCGGCTGCGCGTGCCCACGGCACCGCGCCTCCTCACACCCTTCCCGCCCGGCCCCCCACCGACCGTCGGCACGCACCCGTTCGTCGGCCGGCCCGCCCCGGCATCTCATGGCCCCGTCTCCCTCGGTCCCACCGTGTCCTCGGCGAGGGCCACGGCCTCCTCCCGGATCTCGAACGGCAACCCGCTCAGCACCGGCGGCTCGGCCGCCACCGTCACCCGGACCCGGTCGCCCTCGCGCGCGACGGTCACCCGTGCTCCCCTCGGCGCCGCTTCCCGGGTCACCGTCACCACCGCCTGGGCCGGGTCCTGCCGGGCGGCGGCCCGGGCGCCCGCGCGGGCCGCGTCCACGCACTCGATCTGCGCCGCCACCACAAGCAGCGCCCAGACCAGCGCCATCGTGAACGCCACCAGCACGGACAGCACCACGGCCGCCTCCGCGGTCACGAACCCACGGTCCCTACTTGGCTCACATGCGCGCACTGAGGGCCTTCTTCACGATGGCCTGCAGCTCCGCCTGGACCTGGCCGCTGGTGACGACCTTGTAGAGCAGCAACGCGAACCCGACGGCCGCGATGATCCCCATGGCGTACTCGGACGTCACCATTCCGCCGTCCTGGCGGCACGCTCCGCGCACCCGGACCGCCGCTTTCCTGATCTTCTCGAACATTCCAACCCCCGTGACGCTTCTGGTCTGTCGTCGCTTGCTGTCGTTTGTCGCCGTTCGTTGACGTTTGTCGTCGTTCTTCGTGCTTACCTGACGTCTGCGTGCCGGCCCGCTCTCCTCGCCCTCACCTCCCTCCCATCACCTCGCCCGCCAGTCCGATCACGACCGGCAGCACACCGACCGCGATGAACGCGGGCAGGAAGCACAGGCCGACCGGCGCCGAGATCAGTACGCCCGCCCGACGCGCCCGGGCCGTCGCCGTACGAGCCCACTCCGCACGCGCGTCCGACGCGAGCCGGGCGACCGGGCCGGCCGCGGGCAACCCGGACTGGTCAGCCCGCTCCAGCAGCCGCGCCAGCGCACCGGCACCGGGCAGCGCCGCCAAGCTCCGCCAGGCGTCCGCCGGTTCACCGCCGAGCCGGACCTCCGCCGCGCCCCGCGCCAGCGCCTGTCCGACGGGCCCGCCAAGGGCCTCCCCCACCGCCTGGGCGGCGATCACCGGTCCGGCGCCGGCCGCGATACAGGCGGCCAGCAGATCGGCGGCCAGCGGAAGTTGACGCGCGGCCCCGGCCGTATCGACCGCCTCCTGCTGCCCGGCTGCCGCCTGACGGCCCCGCCACCGCCACAGCACCGCGCCCACCCCAAGCCCCAGCACCACACCGACGACCCCGCCGACCAGCACCCAGACACCGCACACCGCACCGGCCGTCGACACCCATCGCCGCCGAACGATGTCCGAAAGCGTCAACCGATCCGTGCGCTCAGGCACTGCGATGCCCAGCAGCTCGGCCATCCGGCGCCGCGCCCGACGCCGCCGTCGCGCCAGCTCCAGCCGCCGGACACCCCAGCCGAGGACCAGCACCACGGCCACCGCCGTCCCCAGCCTGTGGATGACTTCCCCGCTCATACCGCTCGCCCCTTCCCCGTCATTCGGCCATTCGGCCATTCGGGCTGTTCGCCCCATCGCGCACCGCTCTCCTCGCGCGGCCTCCGCCCCTCATGCGGCCTCCGCCCCTCGCACGATCCGCATCGCCCACCACATCCCGGCCGTCTCGAAGACCGCGCCGGCCGCCAGGCAGCCGAGGCCCGCGCCGCTGTGCAGCAGCACGTGCAGCGGGTCCGCCCCCATGGCCGTACCGAGGAGCAGCCCAAGGGCGGGCAGTGCGGCGAGCAGCACCGCGCTGGCCCGGGCGCCCGACAACTGGGCGCGCACGTCGGCTCGTTGGTCCCGTTCGGCGCGCAGTGCCCCGTCCAGCCGGTTCAGGCCGGTGGCGAGTCCGGCGCCCTGGTCCACGGCCACCCGCCAGCACGCGGCGAGTGCGAGCAGGCCTTCCGCCCCCGGCTGCCGAGCCGCCACGGCGAGCGCGCCGGGCACGTCTCCGCCGAACCGCGCAGCGGCCACCACGGCGGCCTGTGCGTCGCCGAGTCCGCCGGAGTCCCGCGCGGCCCGCAGCAGCGCCTCCCCCGGCTGCCGTCCCGCCCGCACCTCCCCGACGAGCCCACCGCACAGGGCGATCACCGCGTCGGCCCGCCGCTCCCGGGCACGCCGGGCCTGCCGGGCCAGCCGCATCCTGCGCAGCACCGGCACCCCGGCGACCCCCGCGACCACCGGAATCACCGAGGCACCCAGCAGCGCGATGCCCAGCCCGGCGACGAGCGCCCACCACTCGGCTCCCCATCGGCCGCGCTGCCGCCGCAGTTCCGCGAGGGCCCGCTCCCAGCCGGGCGGCCCGGTCGCCACCACCCCGCCGTCGGCCAGCAGCAGCCGCGCCCGCCGCATCCCGTAGTGCCGCCCGCCCAGCAGCCACACCAACGCACCGAGACAGACCAGCGCGGCCCCCATGGACGTCTCACCGATCACTTCCGTCACCCCTCTCATCAACGCCGGCTCCGACTGCTCCGCCGAAGCTCACTGACCCGCCACTGACCGCCGAACGATCTGATCTGCCGAACGCCCCCCGAACACACCGCTCCGGAACGCAGTTGACCCCAGAACCCACTCGCCGGACCAGAACGGGCCCCTCACACCACCCGCCCGCCGGTCCCCACCCCTCACTCCCCGAACTCCCCCGCGTCCCCCACCAGTTGCCGCAACCGCTCCCACCCCCGCTCCCGAACGAACGCCCGCTCGCCCCAGCGCAGGGCCGGCACCGTCCGCACCAGCCCGGTGGTGTCCCGTTCCAGCACGTGCACCTCGGCGATCCGGCGCCGCCCGGACCGGTCCCGTACGAGGTGCACCACCACGGAAAGGGCCGCCGCCAACTGGCTGTGGAGTGCGGCGCGGTCCAGCCCGGCTGCCGTGGCCAGCGCCTCCAGCCGGGCCGGTACATCCGCCGCCGCGTTGGCATGGACCGTGCAACAGCCTCCTTCGTGGCCGGTGTTGAGCGCCGCGAGCAGATGCACGACCTCGGGGCCGCGCACCTCGCCGACGACCAGCCGGTCCGGCCGCATCCGCAGTGCCTGCCGCACCAGGTCCTCCAGGGTGACCAGACCGGCGCCCTCCTGGTTGGCGGGCCGGGTCTCCAGCCGGACGACGTGCGGGTGGTCCGGCCTCAGCTCGGCCGAGTCCTCGGCGAGCACGATCCGCTCGCCCGGTCCGACGAGCCCGAGCAGCGCGCTGAGCAGCGTCGTCTTGCCGCATCCGGTGCCGCCGCTGACGAGGAAGGACAGCCGGGCATCGAGCAGTGCCCTCAGGATCCGGTCGCCGCCGGGCGGCACCGTGCCGGCCGCGACGAGCTCCTCCAGGGTGAAGGCCCGGGGCCGTACCACCCGCAGGGCGAGGCAGGCGCAGCCGACGGCGACCGGGGGCAGCACCGCGTGCAGCCGGGTGCCGTCGGGCAGCCGGGCGTCCGCCCAGGGCCGGGCGTCGTCCAGCCGGCGTCCGGCCACGGCGGCCAGCCGCTGCGCGAGACGCCGTACGGCCGCCGCGTCGGGGAAGGTCACCGGGGTCAGCTCCAGGCCGCCGCCGCGGTCCACCCAGACCCGGTCCGGGGCGGAGACCAGGACGTCGGTGACGTCCGGGTCGGCGAGCAGCGGCTCCAGAGGGCCGGTGCCGACGAGTTCGGACCGCAGGTGCGCGGCCGCGCCGAGTACTTCCGCGTCGCCGAGCACCCGGCCCTGTTCGCGCAGGGCCTGGGCCACCCGCGCGGGGGTGGGTTCGGCGCCGCTCTCGGCGAGCCGGCGGCGGACGCCGTCGAGCAGGGCCGCGCCGTCGGCCCGGTCGAGTCCGGGCAGCGTCATCGGATGCCTCCCGTCTCGACCAGCGCGCGCTCCCAGAAGTGCGCGCAGAAGCGGGCGAGCGGTCCGCGTCCGGTCGCGCCCGGCGGTTTGGCGCCGCCGCGCGGACGCAGCAGCGCCGGTTCGACGGGCACCTCGCCGGCCAGCGGCAGGCCGAGCAGCCGGGCCACCTCGTGGTCGTCCAGGCCGGGTGCGTACGGCCCGCGGACCGCCACCCGCAGGTCCCGCACGACCATTCCGACGGCGGAGGCGACGCGGCCTGCGGCTGCGACGGCCCGCAGCTCGGCCGGGACGACGAGCAGCCCCATGTCGAGCTGGGCGAGGGCCTCGGCGACCCCGTCGTCGAGGCGTCGGGGCAGGTCGACGACGACCGTGCCGCCGCGCCGCCGGGCGGCTGCCAGCACCGCGCGGACCGCGGGAGGCGGAATGGCGACGCAGTCGCCGCGGTCCCAGCTGAGCACGCGCAGGGAGTGCAGCTCGGGCAGCGACTCCTCCAGGGCGCCGCCGCCGACCCGGCCCCGGGAGGCGGCGAAGGCGGGCCAGCGCAGGCCTTCGGCGCTCTCGCCGCCGAGGAGTACGTCGAGTCCGCCGCCCAGCGGATCTGCGTCCACCAGGAGGGTGCGCAGTCCCTCGCGCGCGGAGGTGACGGCGAGCGCGCAGGCGAGCGTGGACGCGCCGGCCCCGCCCCGGCCGCCGATCACCCCGACGGTGAGGGCCGGGCGGCCGATGCCCTCGGCGACGTCGGCGATGCGGTCGACCAGCCATGGTTCGCCGTCGGGGAGCATCAGGACGTGGTCGGCGCCGATCTGGACGGCTCGTTTCCACACCCCCGGGTCGTCCTGGTCGCGGCCCACCAGCACCACCCCCGGCCGGCGGGCGGTGCCGCGCATCCGGTGGGCGGCGTCGTCTCCGACGAGTACGAGGGGGGCGGCCGCCCAGCCGTCGCCGGATTCCGGTACGCCGTGGTGGACCTCGGGTGTGGCGCCCGCCGCCGCGCACAGGCGCAGCAGATCGTCCAGGAGGACGGCGTCCTCGGTGACGATGAGCGGCCGCCCGGGCCGGTCTGCGGAGCCGGGCGGCGGGTCGTGGGTGACGGTTCCGGTCACGGGTGTTCCCCCTTCGCTGCGCGGGCCGCGCAGCCCCTGCGGCCACGCGATTCCCAAAGCTGTGAAGAACCGGCAAGCGGCCTCCATATGAACGGCCGATAGGAACCGGCCATACGCGCTCCGGCAATCGGACCCGGCCATGAACTCGCCGCGGCGGGAGTGCGCTGGAATCACGGTGCAGCGATCCGCGAAATAATGTGGATCTTGGTCGATAACTGTGGACAACCCGGACCCTGTGAATATCTTCGTCACCCATACCGGTGACCCTCGTGCTGATCCGTGTGCGATATCCACAGAGCAGCCTGACGATTACGGACCGTCACCGATCATGGGCATGTCGAGGACGCGGCCACGGCGGCGCGATGCCGGCCGTACAGCCGCGTGAAGAAGGAGGGGGGAGGGAGAAAACCCATCCGGACATGCGACGACCCCCGCCGGGGGGGAGAGCGGGGGTCGTCCCCACGGCCGACTCGGGGGGGGAGGAGTCGGACCGGGTTAGCACGGTCGCGAACGATCCGTGACTTCCATGGTGTACCCGAGAGCCCTCTCAGGCAAACCCACGCGCCCCACCTTACGCCGAATGGTGGGCGCCTATGCTCGGGGGCGTGGAAAACCACTCCTTGCCCCGCGCAGCGGCCTTCTTTGACCTGGACAAGACGGTCATTGCGAAGTCCAGCACCCTCACCTTCAGCAAGTCCTTCTACCAAGGCGGGCTGATCAAGCGCAGGGCGGCGCTGCGTACCGCATATGCCCAGTTCGTCTTCCTGGCCGGCGGTCTGGACCACGACCAGATGGAGCGCATGCGCGAGTACCTCTCCGCGCTGTGCCGCGGCTGGAACGTCCAGCAGGTGCGGGAGATCGTCGCCGAGACCCTGCACCAGCTGATCGACCCGATCATCTACGACGAGGCCGCCTCCCTCATCGAGGAGCATCACGCGGCCGGCCGGGACGTGGTGATCGTGTCCACCTCGGGCGCCGAGGTGGTCGAGCCGATCGGCGAACTGCTGGGCGCGGACCGAGTGGTCGCCACCCGCATGGTCGTCGGCGAGGACGGCTGCTTCACCGGAGAGGTGGAGTACTACGCCTACGGCCCGACGAAGGCCGAGGCCGTCAGAGAGCTGGCCGCGTCCGAGGGCTACGACCTGGACCGCTGCTACGCCTACAGCGACTCGGCGACCGACCTGCCGATGCTCCAGGCCGTCGGGCATCCGCACACCGTGAACCCGGACCGCGCGCTGCGCCGCGAGGCACTCGCCCGCGGGTGGCCGATTCTGGAGTTCCGCCACCCGGTCCGCCTCAAGAAACGGCTCTCCGCGTTCTCCGTCCCGCCCCGCCCGGCGCTGGTCGCCGCGGCGGCCATAGGCGCGGCAGCGGCGACCGCCGGCCTCGTCTGGTACACGAGTCGGCGCCGTGGCACCGCCTGAACCGCGCCCGTTTCACCCTGTTTGAACCTGAAAGTAAAGAAGTGCAGGCAGGGGTTCCGCTTCCTCCCGGCTCGCGGTACAAAGAACCTAGGCCCGCGAGACCAAAGGACATCCGAGAGGATCCCCTACCACTACGCATTGGCCCCACGGACCCAGCATGAACACCGGGCACCCACGCGACGTCGACCCGTCGATTACGGGCCAGCCGCACCAGGTGACGGGCAAAGCATCCCGACCTGATGGGCGACATATCGAGGACGCCTGGTAACCCGGTGATCATGCCAGCGGCGGTACGAGCACTCGTACCGCCGCAACCCTTTGCCGGGAAGCCCCGCCGTCCGGGGCTTCCGTCGTCCGGCCTTTTTCTCAGGCCGCGCCCCGCTGCAGCGCTTCGCAGACCGCCGTCGACTCGCGTACGCCCAGTTCGACCGCCCGGCCGCAGTGGGCGATCCAGGCGGCCATGCCCTCGGGGGTGCCGGAGACGTACCCGTCCAGAGCGGCCAGGTAGGAGGCGCGGCCCAGTTCGGCGTGGCCCACCTCGGCCGGGCAGACCGCCTTCGGGTCCAGTCCGCTGCCGATCAGCACGATCCGCTCGGCCGCGCGCGCGACGAGGCCGTTGTGGTGCGTGAAGGGGCGCAGTGCGAGCAGTTCGCCGTGCACCACGGCGGCCGTGACCAGCGCGGGCGCGGAGGTGCCGGCGATGATCAGGTCCGCCAGCCCCTCCAGTCGGCCCGAGACCTCCTCGGCGTCCGGCAGCGGCAGCTCGACCAGCGGCTCGTCGACCGGCTCGCCCGCCAGACGTGGCCTGCCGACCTGGTCCTCGTCGCTCGCCGCGGCCACCAGGTGCAGCCGGGCCAGGACCCGCAGGGGCGACTGGCGCCAGATGGACAGCAGCTGTCCCGCCTCCGCGGTGAGCCGCAGGGCCGCACCCATGACACGGGCCTCGGCGTCGACGCCGAAGTCGGTGCGGCGGCGCACCTCCTCCAGGGCCCAGTCCGCGCCGGACAGCGCCGCAGAGCCGCGGGCGCCGCGCAGGGCCGCCTCGGAGGTGATCTCGTTGCTGCGACGTCGCATGACCCGGTGCCCGTAGACCCGGTCCACGGCCTGGCGCACGGACTCAACGGACTCGGCCACACCGGGCAGCGAGCCCAGGGCCGCGAGCGGATCGGCGGTCGCGCCTGTCGTACTCATGAGTACGACACTACGCACCCCATCGGCCCACCCCACGAAGGAGTGGTCTTCTTCACTGCCTGGTGCCACGCACAGCCATCGCACGACTACTGTTGGTGAACATGAAAATTGCTTTCGTCGGGAAGGGCGGCAGCGGCAAGACCACGCTCTCCTCCCTCTTCATCCGCCGTCTCGTCGCCTCGGGCGCCCCGGTGGTCGCCATCGACGCGGACATCAACCAGCACCTCGGCCCCGCGCTCGGCCTCGGCGAGGAGGAGGCGTCGGCGCTGCCCGCCATGGGCGAACAGCTGTCGCTGATCAAGGACTACCTGCGCGGCACCAACCCGCGCATCGCCTCGGCCGCGACGATGATCAAGACGACTCCGCCCGGCGAGGGTTCGCGGCTGGTCGGGGTGCGCGAGCCCAACCCGGTCTACGACGCCTGCGCGCGCCCGGTGGAACTCGACGGCGGCGCCGCCCGTTTGATGGTCACGGGCCCCTTCACGGACGCCGACCTGGGGGTCGCCTGCTACCACTCCAAGACGGGAGCGGTGGAGCTGTTCCTGAACCACCTCGTCGACGGCCCCGACGAGTACGTCGTGGTCGACATGACGGCCGGTTCGGACTCCTTCGCCTCCGGCATGTTCACCCGCTTCGACATGACGTTCCTCGTCGCCGAGCCGACCCGGAAGGGGGTCTCCGTCTACCGCCAGTACAAGGAGTACGCCCGCGACTTCGGCATCGCCCTCAAGGTCGTCGGCAACAAGATCCAGGACCCCGACGACCTCGACTTCCTGCGCGACGAGGTCGGGGACGACCTGCTCGTGACGGTCGGGCGCTCGGACTGGGTGCGCGCCATGGAGAAGGGCCGTCCGCCACGGTTCGCACTCCTGGAGGAGGCCAACGCCCGCGCTCTGGACCTGCTCAAGACCACCGTCGACGCCACCTACGAGCAGCGCGACTGGGAGCGCTACACCCGCCAGATGGTGCACTTCCACCTGAAGAACGCCGAGTCCTGGGGCAACGAGCGCACCGGGGCCGACCTGGCGGCGCAGGTCGACCCCCACTTCGTGCTCGGCGAGAGTGTGGCGACGCCGGCCTGATCTCTACGGTTCGTCCGCCGGCGCCCCGGGCACGCCCTTGGGCGCCGGAGCCGGGCGGCCGGACAGGAAGGACGCCCAGCCCTGCCGGGGGGCCTCGCCCACCTTCAGGGTGCGCAGCTTCGCGAGGGTCCCCGGGTCCTGGGCGTCCAGCCAGTCGGCCAGCTGGTGGAAGGAGACACAGCGCACCTCGGGCTTGGTGCACACCTCCTTGACCACGTCTTCGACGGCGCGCATGTAGGTGCCGCCGTTCCAGGACTCGAAGTGGTTGCCGATGATCAGGGGCGCGCGGTTGCCGTCGTAGGCGCGGTAGAAGCCCTTGATCAGTCCGTCGCGCATCTGGGCGCCCCAGTAGTCGAACTTGTCGGGGTCGCCCTGGGTCTTGGTGCCGGACTGGCCGACCATGAAGTTGTAGTCCATGGTCAGCTGCTCATAGGTGTGGCCCGGGAAGGGCACCAGCTGCATCGACAGGTCCCACAGGCCCTCCTTCTTCTTGGGCCAGACCTGGTTGTCGACTCCGCTGGAGTCGTAGCGGAAGCCCAGCTGGCGGGCGGCCTTGATGAAGTTCTTCCGGCCTTCCAGGCAGGGGGTGCGGGCGCCGATCAGCTCCTTGTCGTAGTCGAAGGGCAGCGGAGCCGTCCGCTTCATCCCGGTGTTGGTCCGCCAGGACTTCACGAACTTCTTGGCCTGGGCGATCTCGCTCTTCCACTCGTCCACCGACCAGGTGCCGACCCCGCCGTCGGGCCCGCAGAAGTGGCCGTTGAAGTGGGTGCCGATCTCGTTGCCCTCCAACCAGGCCAGCCGTACCTGCTTGAGGGTGTCGGTGATGCCCTGCTCGTCGTTGAAGCCGATGTCGGAGCTGCCCGGCGAGTGCTGCGGGGGCTTGTACAGGTCGCGTTTCTCCTCCGGCAGCAGGTACACGCCGCTGAGGAAGTACGTCATGGTCGCGTTGTTCTCCTTGGCGACCTTGCGGAAGTGCGAGAACAGCTTCTGGCTGTCCTCACCCGCGCCGTCCCACGAGAACACGACGAACTGCGGGGGTTTCTGACCGGGGCCCAGCCGCTCGGGCCGGGGCAGATGCGGCTGGGATCCGGTGTAGGCGGTGGAACCGTCGCCGATCAGCCGGAGCACGCTGCCCGGCGCCGGCGCCCCCTGCCCCGGGCCGGGCGCCCCTTCCTTCGCGCCGCTGGAGTCGGTCGCGCAACCGGCGAACGACGCCGCACAGGCCGCGGCGACCATGGCGCCGACGGCGATCCTCTGGGTGGCGGCCATGTTCCGCCCACCTTCTTCCTTCTCTCAGGCACACGCTGACGAGGGCCGTTTTCGGGTGATGTGCCGGGTTCGCTCCGGCAGCGTCGCCAAGGTCGCACGGGGCCGAGAAGGAATTAGTACGACAAGCCGATCAAATGCTCACTTCACTCCAGCGGGCGATCTTCCACCCCTTTTGCCCGAGAAAACTATGCTCTGGCTTTACGTGGCATTACGGTTCTTTTACCGATCATTGATCCATCCCGCCGCTGTACGCCGTGACCCACGGCCGCGACCGAGCCCGCCCATCGCCGCGGGTCCCACCCAGTCCGCGACCGCGCCGCCCCGGAGGAGACGGGAACATGTCCGCCTGCGCACCCCCTCACACCCAGCACCCCCACCCGCCGCACAACCCCGCACCGGCCCGCCGCCGCTTCACCGTCGCGGGCGCCGACCTGTCCGCGGCCGTCGCGGTCTTCCTGATCGCCCTGCCGCTCTCCCTCGGCATCGCCCTTGCCACCGGCGCCCCGCTCCAGGCCGGACTCGTCGCCGCCGCCGTCGGCGGAATCGTCGTCGGGCGGCTGGGCGGCTGCCCCCTCCAGGTCAGCGGTCCCGCCGCCGGACTCACCGTGGTCACCGCCGACCTGATCCACCGTTACGGCTGGCGGGCCACCTGCGGCATCACCGTCCTGGCCGGCCTCGCCCAACTCGGCCTCGGCTGCCTGCGGGTGGCGCGCGGCGCACTCGCGGTCAGCCCGGCCGTGGTGCACGGCATGCTGGCCGGCATCGGCATCACCATCGCCGTCGCCCAGCTGCACATCGTCCTCGGCGGCAGCCCGGACAGTTCCGTCCTCGCCAACCTGCGGGCCCTGCCCGCCCAGTTGGCGGGCCTGCACCCGGCCGCCGTGTCGATGAGCGCGCTGACCCTGGCCCTGCTGCTGGCCTGGCCCCGCCTGCCCGGCCGCGCCGGCCGGCTGCTGCGCAGGGTGCCGGCCGCCCTCGTCGCCGTCACCGGAGCCGCCGCGACCGCCGCCCTCACGGGCCTGAGCCTGCCCCGGGTCGAACTGCCGTCCTGGCACAGCCACGCCCTGGCCGGACTGCCCGAGGGTCCGGCGCTCGGCCTGGTGGCCGCGGTGCTCACCACCACCCTGGTGTGCAGCGTGCAGTCGCTGCTCGGCGCGGTGGCCGTGGACAAGCTGGTCGCCGCCCGCACCGGCCCCCAGTCCCGCATCGGCCGCTCGGACCTGGACCGGGAGCTGCTCGGCCAGGGCGCCGCCAACATCGTCTCCGGTGCCCTCGGCGGGCTGCCGATCGCGGGCGTGGCGGTGCGCAGCACCGCGAATGTGAACTCAGGTGCCGTCAGCCGGAACTCCACGATGCTGCACGGCGTTCTCGTAGTAGTCGCCGCGCTGCTGATGGTCCCGATCCTGGAGGAGATCCCGCTCGCCTCCCTCGCCGCCCTGGTGATGGCCGTCGGCATCCAGATGGTGTCCCTGCACCACATCCGCACGGTGACGCGCCACCGCGAAGTGCCGGTCTACGCCGCGACCACACTCGGCGTGGTGCTCCTCGGCGTCCTGCAGGGCGTGTTCCTCGGGGTCGCCGTGGCGGTCGCCGTCGCCCTGCACCGCCTCGCCCGCACCCGCATCACCCACCACGAGAAGGAAGGAGTCCATCACGTACGCGTCCGAGGTCAGCTGACCTTCCTCGCGGTGCCCCGGCTCAGCAGAACCCTGCATCTCGTACCCCAAGGCGCCCACGCCGTCGTGGAGTTGGACGGTTCGTTCATGGACCACGCGGCGTACGAGTCGCTGCAGGACTGGCGCAGCTCCCACACCGCTCGGGGAGGCACGGCCGAGCTGGCGGGCCGGCGCGACGGAATCCGGACCGCCGAGCAGGCCCCGGCCACCGAGTGCCGGTGCCGCCCCTGGACCCCCTGGCGCAACCACCAGGCCTGCTTCGCCGGAGCCCCCGCCGCTCCGGAAGGGCAGGGGGCCGGCCGGGAACTGGCCCGTGGCATCAGCTCGTTCCAGCGGAACACCGCGCCGCTGGTGCGTGAGGAGCTGGCGCGGCTCGCCCGGGAGGGTCAGCGGCCCTCCCAGCTCTTCCTGACCTGTGCCGACTCCCGGCTCGTCACGTCCATGATCACCGCCAGTGGTCCCGGCGACCTGTTCGTCGTCCGCAACGTCGGCAACCTGGTGCCGCCGCCGGGCGAGGACCACGGCGACGACTCGGTGGCCGCCGCCATCGAGTACGCGGTGGACGTGCTCGGGGTGCGCTCCATCACGGTGTGCGGGCACTCCGGGTGCGGGGCGATGCAGGCACTGCTGACCACGGGGGCCGGCCAGGGGGACAGCACCCCGCTCCAGCGGTGGCTGCGGCACGGGCTGCCGAGCCTGGCGCGGACGGCCGGCGATCACCCCGAGCGGCCCCGGCTGGCCGGCCGGGAGCCCGCGGACGCGGTGGAGCTGCTGTGTCTGACCAACGTGGTCCAGCAGTTGGCGCATCTGAGGGCGCACGAATCGGTGGCCCGGGCGCTGGCCGAGGGGGCACTGGAACTGCACGGCATGTATTTCCATGTGGGCGAGGCCCAGGCGTATCTGCTCGCGGGGACGGAGGAGCAAGCGGTGTTCGAGGACGTCGCGGGAGGCATCGACGGAGGTGAGGAGGCACGCGAAGCGGTGCGGGTCACGAGCCACAGACAGGTCTAAACCAATTTTGCCGTCGACCCTTGTCATCGGACCCCCGCGTCTGATGAGCTGTGGCCTGGGACACAACGGACACCCTTCGAAAGGGAGATGTCGTGAGCAACGAGAGCCTGGCCAACCTGCTCAAGGAAGAACGCAGGTTCGCGCCCCCGGCCGACCTGGCAGCGCACGCCAACGTCACCGCGGAGGCGTATGAACAGGCCAAGGCTGACAGGCTCGGCTTCTGGGCCGAGCAGGCCCGCCGGCTGACCTGGGCCAAGGAACCGACCGAGACGCTGGACTGGTCGAACCCGCCGTTCGCGAAGTGGTTCAAGGACGGCGAGCTCAACGTCGCCTACAACTGCGTGGACCGGCATGTGGAGGCCGGGCACGGGGACCGCGTCGCCATCCACTTCGAGGGTGAGCCCGGCGACAGCCGGTCGATCACCTACGCGGAGCTGAAGGACGAGGTCTCCAAGGCCGCCAACGCCCTGCTGGAGCTGGGCGTGCGGAAGGGCGACCGCGTCGCCATCTACATGCCGATGATCCCGGAGACCGCCGTCGCGATGCTGGCCTCGGCCCGGATCGGCGCCGCGCACTCGGTCGTCTTCGGCGGCTTCTCGGCGGACGCGCTCGCGACCCGGATCCAGGACGCGGACGCCAAGGTGATCATCACCGCCGACGGCGGCTACCGGCGCGGCAAGCCGTCCGCGCTCAAGCCGGCGGTGGACGCGGCGATCGGCAAGGTGGACAACGTCGAGCACGTGCTCGTCGTCCGCCGCACCGGCCAGGAGGTGGCCTGGACCGAGGGCCGGGACGTGTGGTGGGACGACATCGTCGCCCGCCAGCCGGCCGAGCACACCCCGGAGGCGTTCGAGGCCGAGCACCCGCTGTTCATCCTCTACACCTCCGGCACCACGGGGAAGCCGAAGGGCATCCTGCACACCTCCGGCGGCTACCTCACCCAGGCGGCCTACACCCACTGGGCGGTCTTCGACCTCAAGCCGGAGACGGACGTGTACTGGTGCACGGCCGACGTCGGCTGGGTGACCGGGCACTCGTACATCGTGTACGGCCCGCTGGCCAACGGCGCGACGCAGGTGATGTACGAGGGCACGCCGGACACCCCGCACCAGGGCCGGTTCTGGGAGATCGTGCAGAAGTACAAGGTCACGATCCTCTACACGGCGCCGACCGCGATCCGGACGTTCATGAAGTGGGGCGACGACATCCCCGCCAAGTTCGACCTGTCCTCCCTGCGTGTCCTCGGCTCGGTGGGCGAGCCCATCAACCCCGAGGCGTGGATCTGGTACCGCAAGCACATCGGCGCCGACAGGACGCCGGTCGTGGACACCTGGTGGCAGACCGAGACCGGCGCCATGATGATCTCGCCGCTGCCCGGCGTCACCGAGGCCAAGCCCGGTTCGGCGCAGCGTCCGCTGCCCGGCATCAGCGCGACCGTCGTCGACGACGAGGCGAACGAGGTGCCCGACGGCGGCGGCGGCTACCTGGTGCTGACCGAGCCGTGGCCGTCGATGCTGCGCACCATCTGGGGCGACGACCAGCGGTTCATCGACACCTACTGGTCCCGCTTCGAGGGCAAGTACTTCGCCGGTGACGGCGCGAAGAAGGACGACGACGGGGACATCTGGCTGCTGGGCCGGGTGGACGACGTGATGCTCGTCTCCGGGCACAACATCTCCACCACCGAGGTGGAGTCGGCGCTCGTCTCGCATCCGTCGGTCGCCGAGGCCGCTGTCGTCGGCGCCGCCGACGAGACCACCGGCCAGGCCATCGTCGCGTTCGTCATCCTGCGCGGCACCGTCTCGGAGAACGAAGCGCTCATCGGCGAGCTGCGCGACCACGTCGGCGCCACGCTCGGCCCGATCGCCAAGCCCAAGCGGATCCTGCCGGTGGCGGAGCTGCCGAAGACCCGCTCCGGCAAGATCATGCGCCGCCTGCTGCGGGACGTCGCCGAGAACCGCCAGCTCGGTGACGTGACCACGCTGACGGACTCCACGGTCATGGACCTCATCCAGGCCAAGCTGCCCGCGGCACCCAGCGAGGACTGAACGGATCCGGAGGACTGAGCGGCACCCCGAGGGGCACCCGGCCGGCGAACGTGCCGGGTGCCCCTCGGGCGTCTACGGTGAAGATCGCCGGACCCGGCACGCGGCACTTTAGGTAAACTAAACAAAGTGCCGTACGCAGCGGCACGCCAGGTGCGCCGGGAAGTCTGGTCGGCATGTGAGTTCCGCCTGCCCCCGGAGGTCTCCCGTGACCGCGCCCCGCACCCGCCCCCGCACCACCCCCCGCAAGGTCCTCGGCCGCCTGTCGCTGCCCGAGCGCTCCTTCGTCGCGGACGCGCTGCGTACGGAGACCGTCGGCGGTGTGCTGCTGCTCCTCGCCGCCGTCGCCGCGCTGGTCTGGGCGAACGTCCCGGGCATCCACCACAGCTACGAGACGGTCAGCCACTTCCACGCCGGCCCCAGCGCCCTCGGCCTGCACCTCTCCGTCGCGCACTGGGCCGCCGACGGCCTGCTCGCCGTGTTCTTCTTCGTCGCCGGCATCGAGCTCAAGCGCGAGCTGGTCGCCGGCGACCTGCGCGACCCCAGGGCGGCCGTGCTGCCCGTCGTGGCGGCGCTGTGCGGGATGGCCGTACCGGCCCTCGTGTACACCCTCACCAGTGTCGCCGGGCACGGCTCCACGCAGGGCTGGGCGGTGCCCACCGCCACCGACATCGCCTTCGCGCTCGCCGTCCTCGCGGTCATCGGCACCTCGCTGCCCAGCGCCCTGCGCGCCTTCCTGCTCACCCTGGCGGTCGTCGACGACCTCTTCGCGATCCTGATCATCGCGGTCTTCTTCACCGACCGGCTGAACTTCGCCGCCCTCGGCGGGGCCGCCGCCGGCCTCGCGCTCTTCTGGCTGCTGCTGCGCAGGGGCGTACGCGGCTGGTACGTGTACGTGCCGCTCGGCGTCGTCGTCTGGGCGCTGATGCACAACAGCGGCGTGCACGCCACCATCGCCGGCGTGGCGATGGGCCTGATGCTGCGCTGCACCACCCGGGAGGGTGAGGAGCGTTCGCCGGGCGAGCGGATCGAGCATCTGTTGCGGCCCCTGTCGGCCGGGCTCGCCGTACCGCTGTTCGCGCTGTTCAGCGCCGGCGTGTCGATATCCGGCGGGGCGCTCGGGGACGTGTTCGCGAGACCCGAGACGCTCGGCGTGGTGCTCGGCCTGGTCGTGGGCAAGACGGCCGGCATCTTCGGCGGCACCTGGCTGACCGTCCGCTTCACCCGCGCGCAGCTCAGCGAGGACCTGGCGTGGGCCGACGTCTTCGCGGTGGCGTCGCTCGCCGGGATCGGCTTCACCGTCTCGCTGCTCATCGGCGAGCTGGCCTTCGAGGGCGACGCCGTCCTGACGGACGAGGTGAAGGCGGCCGTCCTCACCGGGTCGCTGATCGCCGCGGCGTGCGCGACGGTGTTGCTGAAGCTGCGCAACGCCGAGTACCGCAGGATGTGCGAGGAGGAGGAGCGCGACGAGGACCTCGACGGCATCCCGGACGTCTACGAGCAGGACGACCCGGCGTACCACCTTCGGATGGCCGAGATCCACGAGCGCAAGGCCGCCGAACACCGCCGGCTGGCCGCCGAAGCGCGCCACGGGCTTCAGGAAGTGCCGGGCGGGGCAGGCGAGGAGGACGGCCGTCCGGCATGATCTGACGAGACGGTACAAATCAAGACGGTACGCAAGACGGTACGTAGGACCCACGAGAGACCTCTGAGGGAGAACGCGATGAGCGCACCCGACGGCAGCCCGGTCGGCGCCGAACGCAGCATCGGCCAGCTGTTCGCCTCGGCGACGACCGAATTGTCGGCGCTGGTGCACGACGAGATCGCGCTGGCCAAGGCCCAGCTCAAGCAGGACGTGAAGCGCGGCGCGGTCAGCGGCGGCGCCTTCTCGATGGCGGGCGCGGTACTGGTGTTCTCCCTGCCGATGCTCAACTTCGCCCTCGCCTACGGCATCCGCACCTGGAGCCACTGGAACCTGGCGATCTGCTTCGTGCTGTCCTTCGCGGCCAACGTGCTGGTCGCCGGCCTCCTCGCGCTCATCGGCACGGTGTTCGCGAAGAAGGCCAAGAAGGGGAAGGGCCCGCAGAAGGTGGCGGCCTCGATGAAGCAGTCGGCGGGCGTCCTGCAGAACGCCAAGCCGCACCCGCGTCCGGAGCTGCCCGAGGACCGGGCTCCCGCGGCCATCGAGGCTGTGGCACGCTCGTCGTCATGACGGACCCCGCCGCTCCCTCGGCCGTACGGATCGAAGGTCCCTGGAGTCACAGGGACGTCGCCGCGAACGGCGCGCGCTTCCACATCGCCGAACTCGGCGACGGCCCGCTGGTCCTGCTCCTGCACGGCTTCCCGCAGTTCTGGTGGACGTGGCGGCACCAGCTGACCGCGCTCGCGGACGCGGGCTACCGGGCGGTGGCGATGGACCTGCGGGGCGTCGGCGGCAGTGACCGCACGCCCCGCGGGTACGACCCCGCCAACCTCGCGCTGGACGTCACCGGGGTGATCCGGTCGCTCGGCGAGCCGGACGCGGCGCTGGTCGGTCACGACCTCGGCGGTTATCTGGCGTGGACGGCGGCGGCCATGCGGCCCAAGCTCGTGCGGCGCCTGGCCGTGGCGTCCATGCCGCATCCGCGGCGCTGGCGCGCGGCGATGCTGCGGGACGCCCGGCAGACGGCCGCCAACTCCTACATCTGGGGATTCCAGCGGCCCTGGATCCCCGAGCGGCAACTGACCGCCGACGGGGGCGCGCTGGCGGGCCGGCTGATCCGGGACTGGTCCGGGCCGCGGCTGCCGGAGGACGCGGCCGTGGAGACGTACCAGCGGGCCATGTGCATCCCGTCGACCGCGCACTGCGCGATCGAGCCGTACCGCTGGCTGGTGCGTTCGCTGGCCCGGCCGGACGGTGTGCAGTTCTACCGCCGGATGAAGCGGCCCGTGCGGGTGCCGACGCTGCATCTGCACGGCTCGCTGGACCCGGTGACCCGGACGCGCAGCGCGGCCGGTTCGGGAGAGTACGTCGAAGCGCCGTACCGCTGGCGGCTGTTCGACGGGCTCGGCCACTTCCCGCACGAGGAGGACCCGGTGGCGTTCTCCACCGAGCTGATCAACTGGCTGAAGGATCCCGAGCCCGACCGATGAGGCGTCAGACGCTCGTCCGGTGACCGTGCGGTGAAGGTTCGATGCGTGGAGTATCCGATTTCCTGAACAGTTGTCCCCCGAACGGCCACATGCCTGCCGCATAGGCCAATTGGGGGGCGCACACGCGGTTATCGACCTTGGGGCGGGGGCACACGTCGGGGTATGGGCTGGACGCACGACTACAGTGACGCACCCCGCAACCGCCGCTCGGCCACGGGCCTGAGCACGCCTCAGCGAGGCACCCCGCAACTCGCGGAAGCGGGCCTCCGGGTGGGGATTCCGCACATCCTGCGCCGCCGGGCCCGCTGGGTCTCGGTGCGCCTGCGTCACCCGCGGGGCTGAACGCGCCGCGTCGTCCTACAGGGCGCAGTTGTCCGTACCCACCTGCTCGTTCGCCGTACGCCCCCGCTCGATGTCGGCCTGGATCTCGTCCGCCGTCAGGGCGTAACCGGTGTCCGCGTCGTCGAGGGACTTGGCGAACACCACGCCGTACACCTTGCCGTCCGGGGTGAGCAGCGGGCCGCCGGAGTTGCCCTGGCGGACGGTGGCGTACAGGGAGTAGACGTCGCGGCGGACCGTGCCGCGGTGGTAGATGTCGGGGCCGTTCGCGGTGATGCGCCCGCGCACGCGCGCGGCGCGCACGTCGTACGAGCCGTTCTCCGGGAAGCCCGCGACGATCGCGCCGTCGCCCCAGGTCGCGTCCTGCGAGGTGAACCGCAGAGCGGTCGCCCTCAGGTCGGGTACGTCCAGTACGGCGATGTCGCGCTTCCAGTCGTACAGGACGACCTTCGCGTCGTACCTGCGGCCCTCTCCGCCTATCTGCACACGCGGCGCGTCGACCCCGCCGACGACGTGGGCGTTGGTCATCACCCGGCGGTCGGCGAAGACGAAGCCGGTGCCCTCCAGGACCTTGCCGCAGCTCTGGGCGGTGCCGGTGACCTTCACGATGGAGCGCTGGGCGCGGAAGGCGACCGGGCTGTTCTCCAGAGCCGGGTCGGGCGGCTGCACGTCCTTGATCGGCTCGTTGGCGAACGGGCTGAAGACCTGCGGGAAGCCGTTCTGCGCGAGTACGGAGGAGAAGTCCGCGAACCAGGTGTCGGCCTGCGCGGGCAGCGCCCGGGAGACCCCGAGGAGCACCTTGGAGCCGCGCACCTCTCTGCCGAGCGTCGGCAGGGTCGTACCGGCCAGGGCGGAGCCGATCAGCCAGGCGACCAGGAGCATCGCGACGACGTTGACCAGGGCGCCGCCGGTGGCGTCCAGGGCGCGCGCCGGGGACCAGGTGATGTGCCGGCGCAGCTTGTTGCCGAGGTGGGTGGTCAGGGCCTGGCCCACGGAGGCGCAGACGATCACGACGACCACGGCCACGACGGCGGCGGTGGTGCCGACCTCCGTCTTGCCGGTCACGGCGTCCCAGATGACGGGCAGCGTGTACACGGCGACCAGGCCGCCGCCCAGGAACCCGGTCACCGACAGGATGCCGACGACGAAGCCCTGGCGGTAGCCCACCACCGCGAACCACACGGCCGCGACCAGCAGCAGGATGTCCAGCACGTTCACGGGATCACCCTGTCATGCGTGCCAGTCGAGCGGGACCTGCTTACCGCGGTCCCAGGGGCGCTCCCAGCCCGCGAAGTGCAGCAGGCGGTCGATCACTCCGGCGGTGAAACCCCACACCAGGGCCGATTCGACCAGGAATGCCGGGCCGCTGTGGCCACGGGGGTGGACGGCGGTGGCGCGGTGGGCGGGGTCCGTGAGATCCGCCACGGGGACGGTGAAGACCCGCGCGGTCTCGTTCGGGTCGACGACGCCGACCGGGCTGGGCTTGCGCCACCAGCCCAGCACGGGCGTGACGACGAAGCCGCTGACCGGGATGTACAGCCTCGGCAGCACGCCGAAGAGCTGCACGCCGGACGGGTCGAGCCCGGTCTCCTCCTCGGCCTCGCGCAGCGCGGCCCGCAGGGGGCCCTCGCCCTGCGGATCGCCGTCCTGCGGATCCAGCGCGCCGCCCGGGAACGACGGCTGCCCGGCATGGGAGCGCAGCGAGCCCGCGCGCTCCATGAGCAGCAGTTCCGGGCCGCGCTCCCCCTCGCCGAACAGGATCAGCACGGCCGACTGCCGCCCCGAGCCGTTCTCCGGCGGGAGGAAACGGCTCAGCTGGAGCGGCTGGATCGTCTCGGCGGCGCGCACGACGGGCTCCAGCCAGTCCGGCAGCCCTTCTTTGCTGAGCGTCACCGGACCACCCTGTGTGTCACTTGCCCTCGTCATCGCCACCCCCGTCGCTCTGTCCTCTCCAACGCCCGAAGGCCCCGAGATCGTTCCGTCACGCGGCCCCCAGCGGCGGCGCCGGTCTGCCGCCCGCGTCGAGGTAGGCCTGCGGGGGCTTGAGCCGCTGCCCCGGGAAGCCGCCCTTCTCGTACTTCAACAGCTTCTTCGCCTTCTCCGGGTCGGTCTCGCCCTCCCCGTAGGCCGGGCAGAGCGGGGCGATGGGGCAGGCGCCGCAGGCGGGCTTGCGGGCGTGGCAGATGCGGCGGCCGTGCCAGATCACGTGGTGGGACAGGTCGGTCCAGTCGCTCTTCGGGAAGAGCGCGCCGACGGCGGCCTCGATCTTGTCGGGGTCGGTCTCGTCGGTCCACCGCCAGCGCCGCACCAGCCGCTGGAAGTGGGTGTCCACGGTGATCCCGGGACGGCCGAAGGCGTTGCCGAGGACGACGAAGGCGGTCTTGCGGCCCACGCCGGGCAGCGTGACCAGGTCCTCCAGCTTGCCGGGCACCTCGCCGCCGAAGTTCTCGACGAGCGCCTTGGAGAGCCCTATGACCGACTTGGTCTTGGCGCGGAAGAAGCCGCAGGGGCGCAGGATCTCCTCGACCTCCTCCGGGTTGGCGGCGGCGAGGTCCTCGGGGGCGGGGTACTTGGCGAAGAGCGCCGGGGTGGTCTGGTTGACGCGCAGGTCGGTGGTCTGGGCCGACAGCACGGTGGCGACCAGCAGCTGGAAGGGGTTCTCGAAGTCCAGTTCCGGGTGCGCGTACGGGTACACCTCGGCCAGCTCGCGGTTGATCCGGCGGGCGCGGCGGACCAGGGCGGTGGGGGACTCGCCGGACGGTGGCGTGACGGCGATCTTCTTGACGGGGGCGGCCTTCCTGGCGGGCTTCTCCACGGACGCGGCCTTCTTCACGACGGCGGCCTTCTTCATGGCCGGGGTCTTCTTGACGGCGGGGGTCTTCTTCGCGGCCGGGGTCTTCTTCGCGGCGGGGGTCTTCCTGGCGGCCGACGGCTTCTTCGCAGCCGAGGCCTTCTTCACGGCAGCGGCAGCCTTTTCAGCCGATTTGCCTGTTTTATTACTTCCACCGGAATCCTGTTCGCCCACAGCGGAATCATGACGTGCAGCCACCCGCCCAGCCCCCTTGCCCTGTGCTCTCACCGGCGATTTGGACACCCGGCCAGCCTAAAGCCCGGCACCGACATCCGCCCCGGAGCCCGCTGAGCGGCCCCCGATCGGACCCCTGACGCTTACCCCGGGACACCTGTGCGGCATCCTTGTGACAGATCACACTGTTTGGACCGTCCGGCAAAATGGGGAACACGGACCCCTGGCACACGGGGGAGCAAGATCCCCTGAGCAGGTCGACAAGGAGAGAACTCGTGGACGACGTTCTGCGGCGCAACCCGCTCTTCGCGGCTCTCGACGACGAGCAGGCCGCGGAGCTTCGCGCCTCCATGAGTGAGGTGACCCTCGCACGCGGCGACTCCCTGTTCCACGAGGGCGACCCCGGAGACCGGCTGTACGTCGTCACCGAGGGCAAGGTCAAGCTGCACCGCACCTCCCCCGACGGCCGCGAGAACATGCTCGCCGTCGTCGGCCCCGGCGAGCTGATCGGCGAGCTGTCGCTGTTCGACCCCGGCCCCCGCACGGCCACCGCGACCGCGCTGACCGAGGTCAAGCTGCTCGGTCTCGGTCACGGCGACCTCCAGCCCTGGCTGAACGCCCGGCCCGAGGTCGCCGGCGCCCTGCTGCGCGCCGTCGCCCGCCGCCTGCGCAAGACCAACGACGCCATGTCCGACCTGGTCTTCTCGGACGTCCCCGGCCGTGTGGCGCGCGCCCTGCTGGACCTCTCCCGCCGCTTCGGTGTGCAGTCCGAGGAGGGCATCCACGTCGTCCACGACCTCACCCAGGAGGAGCTGGCCCAGCTGGTCGGCGCCTCCCGCGAGACCGTGAACAAGGCGCTGGCGGACTTCGCTCAGCGCGGCTGGCTCCGGCTGGAGGCGCGGGCCGTGATCCTGCTGGACGTGGAGAGGCTGGCGAAGCGGTCGCGCTGACGCGGGGCCCGGCCGTAAAAACCCGCTGCCCAGGGCGTGAGCGGACGGCACAGTAGGTCCATGACCGCGCTCCCCGCCCGCAGTGGCGTCGACACCCAGGGCTGCTTCGTCCGCGAAGGCTCCCTCGCGCGCGTGCAGCCCGCCTTCCGCCCCGTCGTGGCCGCCGTCCGCGACCGGCTGCCGGCCGTCTTCGGCGCGCGCCTGCACAGCGCCTACCTCTGCGGGTCGATCCCGCGTGGCACCGCGCGCGTGGGGCGCAGCGACCTGGACCTCCTGGTCGCCCTGCGCGAGGAACCGGCCGACGCCGACCGGGACGCCGTACGCGTTCTCGGGGAGGCGGTCGACCGGGAGTTCCCGCAGATCGACGGCGTCGGCACGCTGCTCTACGGCCGGGAGCGGCTGCTGAGCGACCTGGAGCGGTACGACATGGGCTGGTTCGTCGCCTGCCTGTGCACCCCGCTGCTCGGCGACGACCTCGCCGAGCACCTGCCCCGCTACCGCCCCGACTCCCTGCTGGCCCGCGAGACCAACGGCGACCTCGCCCGGTGGCTGCCGCGCTGGCGGGAGCGGATCGCGGGGACGGAGGACACCGAGGAGGCCCGCCGGCCGCTCGTGCGCTTCATGTCCCGGCATCTCGTCCGCACCGCGTTCACACTCGTCATGCCCCGCTGGCAGGGCTGGACCAGCGATCTGCGGGAGATGGCCGAGGTGTCCGGCGTGTACTACCCGCAGCGGGCCGCACAGCTGCGCGCGGCGGCCGAGCACGGCTACGAACCGGTCGGCGACCCGGACGTCCTGCGCTCGTACGTCGACGACCTGGGCCCCTGGCTCGCGGCGGAGTACGCGCGCGTGCACGGCGTGAAGGCACCCCGCCCGGACTAGATCAGCCCGTGCTCGCTCAGGTAGTCCAGCTGGGCCCGGACCGACAGTTCCGCCGCCGGCCACAGCGAGCGGTCGACGTCGGCGTACACATGGGCGACGACCTGGGCCGGGGTCTGGTAGCCGTTCTCCACCGCGGTCTCGACCTGGGCGAGCCGGTGGGCGCGGTGGGCCAGGTAGAACTCGACGGCGCCCTGGGCGTCGTCGAGGACCGGCCCGTGGCCCGGCAGGACGGTGTGCACGCCGTCGTCCACCGTCAGGGACCTCAGCCGCCGCAGGGAGTCCAGATAGTCACCGAGCCGGCCGTCGGGGTGCGCCACGACCGTCGTGCCGCGCCCGAGGACGGTGTCGCCGGTCAGCACCGCCCGGTCGGCCGGCAGATGGAAGGACAGCGAGTCCGCGGTGTGCCCGGGGGTCGGTACGACCCTCAGCTCCAGGCCGCCGACGGTGATGACGTCTCCGGCGGCCAGGCCCTCGTCGCCGAGCCGCAGGGCCGGATCGAGGGCACGCACGCGCGTGGCGGTCAATTCGGCGAAGCGGGCGGCGCCCTCGGCGTGGTCGGGATGGCCGTGGGTGAGCAGGGTCAGGGCTATGCGCTTGCCGGCCTTCTCGGCCGTGTCCACGACGTTACGCAGGTGACCGTCGTCCAGCGGCCCGGGGTCGATCACCACGGCCAGGTCGGAGTCGGGCTCGGAGACGATCCAGGTGTTGGTGCCGTCCAGGGTCATCGCGGAGGCGTTGGGCGCCAGCACGTTGACGGCCCGTTCGGTGGCCGGGCCCGAGAGCACTCCGCCCCGGGGCTGGCCCGGCAGGGCTGCTGCGTCGGTCATGCGGGGCCTCCACCGGTCGTGTCAGCGGGCGTCGGAGCGGTCGGGACGTGCTTGGTGAACTCGTCGTGCCCGGGCCAGGAGAGGACGATCTCGCCGTCCTGGAGGCGGGCCCGGGCGAGCACCGGGGTCATGTCGCGCGCGGGCGCGCCGGCCAGCGCCTCGGCGGCGGTGCGGTACGGGAGCAACTGGCGCAGGGTGGCGACGGTGGGCGGCATCATCAGCAGCTCGCCCTTGTCGTACCCGGCGGCGGCCTCCTCGGGGCGGATCCACACCGTGCGGTCGGCCTCCGTGGAGGCGTTCCGGGTGCGCTGCCCCTCGGGGAGGGCGGCGACGAAGAACCAGGTGTCGTAGCGGCGGGCCTCGAACTCCGGGGTGATCCACCGGGTCCAGGCGCCCAGCAGGTCCGAGCGCAGCACCAGGCCGCGCCGGTCGAGGAACTCCGCGAAGGACAGCTCGCGCGCGACCAGGGCGGCGCGGTCGGCCTCCCAGTCGTCGCCGGTGGTGTCGCCGACGACCGAGTCCGGGTCGGGCCCGGCCAGCAGCACACCGGCCTCCTCGTACGTCTCCCGTACGGCCGCGCAGACGATCGCCTGGGCGCCCGCCGCGTCGACGCCGAGCCGTTCGGCCCACCACGCGCGCGTGGGGCCCGCCCAGCGGATCTGGCGGTCGTCGTCGCGTGGGTCGACGCCGCCCCCGGGATACGCGTACGCGCCTCCGGCGAAGGCCATGGAGGCGCGTCTGCGCAGCATGTGGACGACCGGCCCGTCCGGGGTGTCCTTCAGGAGCAGCACGGTGGCCGCGCGCCTCGGGGTCACCGGGGCGAGAGTGCCGTCCGCGAGCGCGCGGATGCGGTCGGGCCACTCCGGGGGGTACCACTGACCGTTCGCCATGGCCGGAGGCTATCCCGTGTAGGGCGAATGTTCGAGAGGTACCCGAGGTCAGCGGGGTTACTGAGCGAGTTCCACCTGGATCTCGACCTCGACCGGCGCGTCCAGCGGCAGCACCGCGACGCCGACCGCGCTGCGGGCGTGCACGCCCTTGTCGCCGAGCACCTCACCGAGCAGTTCGCTGGCGCCGTTGACGACACCGGGCTGCCCGGTGAAGTCGGCCGCCGAGGCGACGAAGCCGACGACCTTCACCACGCGCGCGATGCGGTCCAGGTCGCCGACGACGGACTTCACGGCGGCGAGCGCGTTCAGCGCGCAGGTGCGGGCCAGCTCCTTGGCCTCCTCCGCCGTGACCTCGGCGCCCACCTTGCCGGTGACCGGCAGCTTGCCCTCCACCATCGGCAGCTGGCCGGCGGTGTAGACGTACACCCCCGACCGCACGGCCGGCTGGTACGCGGCCAGCGGCGGTACGACGTCCGGCAGGGTCAGACCCAGTTCGGCCAGCTTGGCCTCGACCGCGCTCACGCGTCCTTCTCCGGCTTCTCCCGCTTCAGGTAGGCCACGAGCGACTCCGGGTTGGGCCCGGGCACGACCTGGACGAGTTCGTAGCCCTGGTCGCCCCAGCTGTCCAGGATCTGCTTCGTCGCATGGATCAGCAGCGGCACGGTCTGGTATTCCCACTTCTTGGTCATGGGGGCGACTGTAGCCGCTGTGACCGGGGGGTCCGGCGGCCCACCACGGCCCCCGTTATCCACAGCCTCCCGCGTGAGTGTCGCCCGGACTGGTTAGTCTCGAAGATGTGAGCAGGCTCCAGGTCGTCAGCGGCAAGGGCGGGACCGGAAAGACGACGGTCGCCGCCGCACTCGCGCTGGCCCTCGCGACCGAGGGGAAGCGGACGCTTCTCGTGGAGGTCGAGGGCCGGCAGGGCATCGCGCAGCTCTTCGAGACGGAGGCACTTCCGTACGAGGAGCGCAAGATCGCGGTCGCCCCGGGCGGCGGCGAGGTGTACGCCCTCGCCATCGATCCGGAACTGGCCCTTCTGGACTATCTCCAGATGTTCTACAAGCTCGGCGGCGCGGGCCGGGCGCTGAAGAAGCTCGGCGCGATCGACTTCGCCACCACCGTCGCGCCCGGCCTCAGAGACGTCCTGCTGACCGGCAAGGCGTGCGAGGCGGTGCGCCGCAAGGACAGGTCGGGGAGGTTCGCGTACGACTACGTCGTCATGGACGCCCCGCCGACCGGCCGCATCACCCGCTTCCTGAACGTCAACGACGAGGTGGCGGGCCTCGCCAAGATCGGCCCGATACACAATCAGGCGCAGGCCGTGATGCGGGTGCTGAAGTCGCCGGAGACGGCCGTGCACCTGGTGACCCTGCTGGAGGAGATGCCGGTCCAGGAGACCGCCGACGGCATCGCCGAACTCCGCGCGGCGCGGCTGCCGGTGGGCCGGGTCATCGTGAACATGGTCCGGCCGGAGGTGTTGGACGCGGCCGATCTGGAACTCGTACGGACCGTGGAGCGTTCATCGGTCGCACAGGCGCTCTCGGCGGCCGGTCTGGGCGGGGCCCGGCGCGGCGGGAACGCCGAGAAGCTGGTGGACCCGCTGCTGGAGCAGGCCGAGGAGTACGCCGAGCGGTACGCGCTGGAGCAGGAGCAGCGCGCGGTCCTCGGCGAGCTGGGCCTGCCGCTGCACGAACTGCCGCTGCTCGCCGAGGGCATGGACCTCGCGGGCCTGTACGAACTCGCCACCGAGCTGCGGAAGCAGGGGTTGTCATGAGTCCGGACCCGGCCGAGGCGCAGAACGCCGCCCCCCACCAGGACACGGCACGCTCGCGGCTCTCCCCCGCGCGCGTGCTGGACATCGATCCCCTGCTGGACGATCCGAAGACCCGGATCGTGGTGTGCTGCGGCGCGGGCGGGGTCGGCAAGACGACGACCGCGGCGGCCCTGGGCCTTCGGGCGGCCGAGCGGGGCCGCAAGGTGGTCGTGCTGACCATCGACCCGGCCAAGCGGCTGGCCCAGTCGATGGGCATCGACTCCCTCGACAACGTGCCCCGCAGGGTGAAGGGCACGGAGGGCGACGGCGAGCTGCACGCCATGATGCTCGACATGAAGCGCACCTTCGACGAGGTCGTGGAGGCGCACGCGGACCAGGAGCGGGCCGCCGCGATCCTGGCGAACCCCTTCTACCAGTCGCTCTCGGCGGGCTTCGCGGGCACGCAGGAGTACATGGCGATGGAGAAGCTGGGCCAGCTGCGGGCGAAGGACGAGTGGGACCTGATCGTGGTCGACACCCCGCCCTCCCGCTCGGCGCTGGACTTCCTGGACGCCCCCAAGCGGCTCGGCTCCTTCCTGGACGGCCGGCTCATCCGGCTGCTGACCGCGCCCGCCAAGCTGGGCGGCCGCGCGGGGATGGCCTTCCTCAACGTCGGCATGTCGATGATGACCGGCACGCTGGGCAAGCTGCTGGGCGGTCAGCTGCTGAAGGACGTGCAGACGTTCGTGGCCGCGATGGACACCACCTTCGGTGGCTTCCGCACGCGCGCGGACGCCACCTACAAGCTGCTCCAGGCGCCCGGCACGGCGTTCCTGGTGGTCGCGGCGCCGGAGCGGGACGCCCTGCGTGAGGCCGCGTACTTCGTGGAGCGGCTGGCCGCGGAGGCCATGCCGCTGATGGGCCTGGTGCTCAACCGGGTCCACGGCACCGGCGCCGGACGGCTGTCGGCCGAGCGGGCGCTCACCGCCGCGGAAAATCTTGAGGACCGCCGCATTGTCGATCAGGGGGACGGGAAAGCTGGACTTCGTAACTCTCCCGACACGTACGGCAGTTCACGAACTCCCGCAGCCGAGGCGACGGCACGTCCCGCGACCGAGACCCCAGCACAGCCCGCAGCTGAGACCGCGGCCGAGTCCGCAGCCACCGCTTCCGAGGAAGGCTCCCCCGCCGACACGGAGCGCTCCGTCGACCGGCTCACCGCGGGACTGCTGAGGCTGCACGCCGACCGCATGCAGCTGCTCTCGCGCGAGCAGCGTACGCGTGACCGTTTCACCGCCCGCCACCCCGAGGTGGCGGTGGTCGAGGTACCCGCGCTGCCCGGCGACGTCCACGACCTCGCGGGCCTGCGCGACATCGGTGACCGCCTGGCGGCGGGGCGGCCGGAACACTCGTAGGCCCGTGGGCGGGACCACAGGACGCGGCAGACCATGGGCACGGCGGTCGGCCGTCGGCGCTCTGCACAGCACACCCTGCGCAGCACGCGACACGCGGCGCACATGTCAACACCTCACGTGGCATGTGAACGCCTTACGCGGCATCTAAACGCCTTACGCGGCACATGTACCCGTTGCCGGACTATGTCCCCGCGATGTGCCCCAGGAGCGCGCCCGAGGGGGATGCCCCAAGGGGATGCCCTCAGCTCACCGCCGCGTAGTTCTCGTACACCTCGTCGTTGTCGAGGGGCACGATTCCCGCGCCCCGCTCGTACTCCGAGCGGGCGGTTTCCAGCAGTCTCCGCCAGGAGGTCACGGTGGGCCGCCGGCGCAGCAGTGCGCGGCGCTCACGCTCCGTCATGCCTCCCCACACGCCGAACTCGACGCGGTTGTCCAGCGCGTCCGCGAGGCACTCCGTGCGTACCGGGCATCCGGTGCACACCGCCTTGGCCCTGTTCTGCGCTGCTCCCTGAACGAACAGTTCATCCGGATCGGTAGTGCGGCAGGCAGCCTGCGCACTCCAGTCGGTTACCCAGCCCATACCGGCGCCGTCCTCTCCCGAATCGAGGCTCCCCCACGGCGGCAGCGGCATATTCACCGCCGCCAGTTGAGGACGTTACGGAAGGTGGGGACAGCGCAACACCCCCTGCGGGCCCAATCTTGAATGGCCCGAACGGACTATGGGTAAGCGGCAGATCACCCGCGGGAGTGAGCTGGCGACATGCGTGATCATCCCGGCAAACCGGGACAGTGGTGGCTCGTCACATCGGGCGCCAGGTGACACACGAGGCGGAATCGGGCTCGGCCTTCTCAGGGAACGGGCCCGTCCCTGGGGGTTTCGGGCTACGTCCGGAACGATTCGGGTTCGCCGGACGTATAGCTACGTGACCGCTCAGCTGTGACAGTTGAGAGCAGCTTAGGCCAAGGCCTGCGCGCGTGTCCGGCGAATGGGAACGTAGACCCCCCGCTTTGCCGTGCCGTGATGCGGTCGCTCCTTAGGAACGCTCAACAGTACGGATTAGGCTGCCCCCATGCCAAAGAAGCGCCCGGGCGGCGGTCTGTCGCCCATGCAGCAGGCCGCCAAGTTCCTCGGTGTCAGTGTGCTCGCCGGAGCCGTGATGGCGGGCATCGCGCTGCCCGCTGTCGGCGCGCTGGGCCTCGCGGCCAAGGGCTCGGTCCAGGGCTTCGACGAGATCCCGGCCAACCTGAAGAGCCCCCAGCTGAGCCAGCGCACCACGATCCTGGACAACAAGGGCAAACAGATCGCGACCGTCTACTCCCGCGACCGTACGGTGGTCGACCTCAAGGACATCTCGCCGTACGTGCAGAAGGCGATCGTCGCGATCGAGGACTCGCGCTTCTACAAGCACGGCGCCGTCGACCTCAAGGGCGTGCTGCGCGCCCTGAACAAGAACGCGCAGGAGGGCGGGGTCGCGCAGGGCGCCTCCACGCTCACCCAGCAGCTGGTGAAGAACTACTTCATCGAGGAGGCCGGCGACGACCCGACGAAGGTCGCCGAGGCCACCCAGCAGACCCTGGGCCGCAAGATCCGCGAGCTGAAGTACGCGATCCAGATCGAGGACAAGCTCGGCAAGAAGAAGATCCTTGAGAACTACCTCAACATCACCTTCTTCGGCGAGCAGGCCTACGGCGTCGAGGCCGCCTCCCAGCGCTACTTCTCCAAGCACGCCAAGGACCTGAACCTCCAGGAGTCGGCCCTGCTGGCCGGCATCGTCCAGTCCCCGAGCCGCTACGACCCGGTGAACGACGAGGCGGAGGCCACCAAACGGCGCAACATCGTCCTGCAGCGCATGGCGGAGGTCGGCGACATCTCCCAGAAGGAGGCCGACCAGGCCAAGCAGAAGCCGCTCGGCCTGCACACCAGCCGCCCCAAGAACGGCTGCATCACCGCGGTGAAGGGCGCCGGCTTCTTCTGTGACTACGTCCGCCAGGTCGTCCTCACCGACCCGGTCTTCGGCAAGACCAGGGAGGACCGGGCCAAGCTCTGGAACCGGGGCGGCCTGACGATCCGTACGACGCTCGACCCGCAGGCCCAGCGGTCCGTGCAGGCGTCCATCAAGGACCACGTCTACAAGAGCGACCCCGTCGCGACCGCCGCGACCATCGTCGAGCCCGGCACCGGCAAGGTCCTCGCCATGGGCCAGTCCCGCCCGTACGGCGTCAACGTCAAGAACGACGAGACGACGATCAACCTGTCCGTCAACGGGGACATGGGCGGCGGCGCCGGCTACCAGCCCGGCTCCACCTTCAAGCCGATCGTCGCCGCGGCGGCCGTCGAGGGGGGCAAGCCCCCGACGCAGGAGTACTCGTCGCCGTACGAGATGACGTACCCGAGCCCGGTCTCCGCGTGCGACGGCAAGACCTGGCACGACGACCCGAACAAGCCCACCAAGCTGACCAACGAGAACGAGTCCGAGCGCGGCCCGTACGCCATGAAGGAGGCGACCGCCAAGTCGGTCAACACCTACTACGTGCAGCTGATCAGCGACATCGGCATCTGCCCGGTCATCGACATGGCCAAGAAGATGGGCGTGCAGCGCGCGGACGGCCGCAAGATCCAGCAGGCCCCCTCCATCGCGCTCGGCACCCAGGAGATGTCCCCGCTGACGATGGCGAACGCGTACGCCACCTTCGCCTCGCGCGGGATGTACTGCACCCCGGTCGCCATCGAGTCGGTCACCAAGAAGGTCGGCAGCGAGCGGAAGTCCCTGCCGGTGCCGAAGTCGACCTGCTCGCGGGCGATGTCGGAGAAGACCGCCGACACGGTCAGCACGCTCCTCAAGGGCGTGGTCGAGGACGGCACGGGTCAGGAGGCCGGTCTCGGCAGCCGCCCGAGCGCGGGCAAGACGGGTACGACGGACGAGCGCTTCGCGGCCTGGTTCGTCGGCTACACCCCGAACATGGCGGGCGCGGTCTGGGTCGGCGACCCACAGCACAAGCGGAAGATGACCAACATCACCATCGGCGGCGTTCCGCACGACAAGGTCTACGGCGGTGAGGTCCCGGGCCCGATCTGGCGCGACATGATGAGCGGCGCGCTGGAGGACAAGCCCGTGGAGGACTTCCATCTGGTCGACATCCCCGACGACACCCACGAGGGTGATGATCAGGGAAAAGGCGACGGGGGGGCGGAGGACGGCAACAACGGGGACACGACGGGACGGCTGATCGGCGGACTGATCGGCGGACCGACGGACGGGGGAGCGACCGACGGCAGCACGGGTGACGCGACCGGCGGCACCCTCGGCGGCACGTTCCCGACCCCGACCATCTCCATCCCCGGGAACTTCATCGAGGGCCAGGTGAACGGCGGGAACAACGGGAACGGAAACGGGGGCGGTCGAAGGTAGCCGCCGTCGCCGGTCCGACGTACGACAGCGGGGCCGCACCCGGATGACGGGTGCGGCCCCGCTGACGTGCTTTCCGGATCTGTTTCTCAGCCCTGCAGCAGCTTCTTCACCGCGGCGGCGACCCGGCCGCCCTCGGCCTGGCCGGCCACCTTCGGATTCACGATCTTCATGACGGCGCCCATGGCCCGGGGCCCCTCGGCACCGGCCGCCTTCGCCTCCTCCACGGCCTGGGCGACGATCGCGTTCAGCTCCTCGTCGGACAGCTGCTTGGGCAGGTACCCGGCGAGCACCTCGCCCTCCGCCTTCTCCCGCTCGGCCTGCTCGGCACGGCCACCCTGCGCGAAGGCCTCGGCGGCCTCACGGCGCTTCTTGGCCTCGCGGGTGATCACCTTCAGCACCTCGTCGTCGGAGAGCTCACGCTTCTGCTTCCCCGCGACCTCCTCCTTGGTGATCGCGGCGAGCGTCAGCCGGAGGGTCGAGGAGCGGAGCTCGTCGCGCTCCTTGATCGCGGCGTTGAGGTCGTCGTGCAGCTTCGACTTGAGCGTGGTGGTCATGGCCCCGATTGTCGCAGGTGTACCGCCCGGTATGCCCGCCGATTTACCCGGCGGCCGGTCTCACCACGGCCAACGCGTCTGACACGATGGGCACATGCGCGCGCGATACGGAATCCCCCTGGGAATCGTGGCGGCCGGCGCCGCCGGCCTGGTCTATGCGGCGGGCTTCGAGGCCCGTTCCTTCCGCCTCCGACGGGTCACCGTCCCGGTCCTGCCCCCGGGCATGCGCCCGCTGCGTGTCCTGCAGGTCTCCGACATCCACATGGTCAGCGGGCAGCGCAAGAAGCAGCGCTGGCTGCAGTCGCTGGCCGGGCTGCGCCCCGACTTCGTGATCAACACGGGCGACAACCTGTCGGACCCCGAGGGCGTCCCCGAGGTCCTGGACGCCCTGGGCCCGCTGATGGAGTTCCCGGGCGCGTACGTCTTCGGCTCCAACGACTACTACGGCCCCAGGCCCCGCAACCCCGCCCGCTACCTGCTGGAGAAGACGAGCGGCCGGCACGGCCTGAACGGCAACCCCCCGGTGGTCGGCGCGATCCACAACCCGTGGCAGGACCTGCGGGCCGGCTTCGACGAGGCGGGCTGGCTGAACCTGACGAACACGCGGGGCGTCCTGAAGATCGAGGGCGTCTCGATCGAGCTGACGGGCCTGGACGACCCGCACATCAAACGGGACCGCTACGCCCAGGTGGCCGGCGGCCCGTCCGGGTCGTACGACTTCTCGCTCGGCGTCGTCCACGCGCCCTACCTGCGGGTCCTGGACGCGTTCACGGCGGACGCCTATCCCCTGATCCTGGCCGGCCACACCCACGGCGGCCAGCTGTGCATCCCCTTCTACGGCGCCCTGGTCACCAACTGCGACCTGGACACGGACCGCGTGAAGGGCCTCTCCACGCACACCGCGGAGGGCCACACCTCCTACCTCCACGTCTCGGCGGGCTGCGGCACCAGCCGCTACACCCCGGTCCGCTTCGCCTGCCCACCGGAGGCGACGCTGCTGACGTTGGTGGGGAGGGGGTAAGGGGAGCAGGGGGAGGCGGGAGGGCAGGGAGGGAAAGGGGCACCGGGTGACAGGGGCCCCTATGCCCCGCCACAGACCTGTCCCCCCCAACACACACAGGGACTGTCCCCCTCCCCATCCGGACCTGCTCCCGCACGGGCCGCCCCGCTCCCCGTCCGGACCTGCCCCCGCACGGGCCGTCCCCCATACGGACGAGTCCACATGGCCGCCCCCCTCCCCCACTCCTAGCGTGAGGGCATGACCGCCCCGATACCCAGGGAGATCCCGGACCTGCCCGCGGTCCCGGGCCCGCCCCTGCTGCTGCCCGCCCCGGTCCCGGCCACGGCGGTGGTGGCCCCGGTCCGCCGCCCCCGGGCCGCGGTGTTCCGCCTCGTGACCGCCGTGGCGGCAGCCGCCGGCGTCGCGCTGGAACTCCTGCTGGGCCCCCCGCCCGACATCCTGAGCTACTTCAGCGTCCAGGCCAGCATCCTGCTGACCGTGGTCATGCTCCTGTCCGCGTCAAGAGCCTGGCGGGCCCGCCGCCCGCTCCCCTCGGCCCTGACAGGCGCCACGCTCCTCTACGTCCTGACCTCGGCGCTGGTCTACCACCTGCTCCTGGCCCACACGACGCCTCCGTTCTCCATGACCGGAGCGACGGCACCACCAGAGCGCTGGCACGCCCAGTGGGCAGCTCTCCAGGTCCTCCACCTCCTGGTCCCGGTGGCGGCCCTGCTGGACTGGCTCCTCCTGACCCCCGCGGCCCGCCTGCACCTCCGCCAGACCGCCGCCTGGCTCCTCTACCCCCTGGCCTACCTGGTCTTCTCCCTCACCAGACCCGCGTTCCTGCCACCGGCCAGCCCGTCCCGCTACCTCTATCCCTTCCTGGACGTGGCGACCCACGGCTACCGCAGCACCCTGGCCAACGCCCTCCTCATCGGCCTCGCGATCTACGCCCTGGCCGTCCTCCTGGTGGCCCTCGACCACACCCGCCCGACCCCGGTCCGCCACCCCGCCTAAACCGGATTTCGTCTACAGCCACCGGTGGGCTAAAGTAAACGTCGTCGCCGCGACAAGCAGCGACACCGGGGTGTAGCGCAGCTTGGCAGCGCGCTTCGTTCGGGACGAAGAGGTCGTGGGTTCAAATCCCGCCACCCCGACAGCCGCAACAGCAGGTCAGGCAGGTACTGAATTCAGTACCTGCCTGATCTGTTTCTGCATGCGTGTCTATCTGCGTGACTATCGCTTCCCGCGTGCCTATGACCGCCGTTCCTGCGTGCCGAAGATGCCGTCCATGACCACGGCGCCGGTCTGGATCACGGGCCGGATCTGCTTCCGGTATACCTCCTCGGTCACGGCGGTCCCGGAGTGGCCGACGAGCCGGGAGATCTCCTCCAGCGGAACACCTCGGTCGGACAGCAGGGACACGAAGCTGTGCCGCAGTTCCCTCGGCGTCCACTCGTCCGGGTTGATCCCGTCGATGCCCTTGAGTGCCTGGCGGAAGGCACGGCGGACGTTGGCGGCATCGAGAGGCTTGCCCACGGCCGAGGAGAAGACGAGGCCGTGTTCCTCCCACGCGTCACCAGCGGCGAGCCGATCCCACCCCTGATCCTCGAACTGCTGCCAGAGAGCGTCCACGCATCGCGCCGGCAGGGCGAGCGTGCGCCGGGACTTCCGGGTCTTGGTGTCCCCGCCCCGACGGACCGAGCGCCACACCGCGATGTGCGGAGGCTGTGGCGGGTCGGCGTCCGGCTTGCCCTTCAGGAAGACGTGATCCCAGGTGAGCGCCCGCAGTTCCTCGGTGCGTGCACCGGTCAGGAGAGCAACGACGATGTACGCGTACATCGAGGTTCCCTCGGCGCCCTTGAGCACGGCCTCGGCCTGGGCGAAGGTGAGCGCCTTGGAGGGACGCCCCGCTTGCCCCTGGGGCACCGAGCACAGCTCGACGACGTTCCGCTTCACCTTGTCCCGGGCCATGGCCCGCTTGACTGAGCGGTTCAGGCACGAATGGACGGACTGGAGGGTGCGCGTGCTGAGTGTCTTCGCCTTGGCAGCAAGCCAGCGATCCACGTCCTCGGCGCTCAGGTCGCGGAGCTTGCGAGCGCCCAGCGACGGGATGACGTGCGTCTGGCACAGGATCGCGCAGGTCTTGGCCGTGCTGGGATCGACCCCCACCAGGCCGTAAGCGAGCCAGTCCGTCACTGCGTCCTTGACCGTGTAGTTGGTGGGTGCGATCGCAAGGCCGTCTTCGTGGTCCCGCAACACCTCCTTCAGCTTGTTCTTCGCCTCTGTCTTGGTCTTGCCACTCCCCCGCTTCACGATCCGCTTGCCGCTCGGATCAAAACCCAGGTTCGCCGTAGCGATCCACCGTTGCCGCTTCTCGTCCCAGTGCAGGCCGCCGTCACCACGGCTCCGACGCTTGGTCATCAGGCCGCACGCTCGATCTGTCCGGCGATGAAGTCGCCCAGGGCGGATGCGGGGATGCGCCGGCACCGGCCGATGGTGACCGAGGGCAGGCGTCGCGTGCGGATCAGGTCGTACACCTTGGAACGGCCGAGCCTGAGACGGGCCATCACCTCGGCGACGGTGAGCAGTTCGTCATCACGCACGGGTCGGTTCTCCTTCAGTTCCGGGGGCGGGTTCGAGTGACGCGGCGAGCCAGGCCTCACCGGCGCTGAGGCCGGTTCCGGCGAAGACCCAGTGGGCGAGGACGAGCGTTGTTTCGCCTTCCTGCGGCGCGGCCGGAGTGGCTTGGGCGCGGCGCCATTCGGCGCGGGCGTCGCGGAGGGCGCCGAGGGTGGTGGAGTAACGGCGGGACTTGGTGGAGAAGTGGCCGCGGAAGCCGAGCATGTGGGCCCAGGCCCGTAGGCGGAGGTCTGCCAACTCCGGGCGTGTGCCCAGGGCCCAGGCCGTGCGGATCATGCGCCGGGCGTGCTCAGTGATCTGCGCTTGCGCCAACTCGGCGAGGAACCGCAACGGCCGGTCGAGGGTGCCCGTCGCCGTCTCGGCGCCCTTAGTGGCGTACTTGGCAACGTACGACGCCACGGCCCGCTCGGTCAGGTCCTGGCCGCCGTCGAAGTCGGCGGAGCGGATTGGGCGGACGTCGAGTTGGTGGCCGAAGACGAAGGCGTGCGGTCGGCCGTCGATTTCCGGGCCGTCGACACGGGCCACAGTGGCGGAGGCGTGGATGGCGTCGGTCAGCAGCTCGGCCGTGGCCCAGGCCGGGGGCGCAGTCTCGCCGCCTGCCGGGCCGTCGAGGCGGATGACCGCGTGGAAGTGGACCGCGCCGCGCCTCTGGTACTCGGCCACCTTCGCGAAGGAAACGCGGGCATGGTCGCGGAAGGCCCGTTGGGTCAGGCCGGCTCGCTTGGCGACCTCCCGGCGGAGGTAGATCGAGAAGCGCCGCCACAGGGCCCCGGCGTGCGCGTTCCACAGTACGGCTGCTTCGTAGTCGTAGGCGTCCGGATCAAGGGGCGTGCCCAGCGCAGGGTCCTGGTCGTCGTGGCGAGTGCCGCAGCGGCAGGGGCGTCCGCTGGAGGGGCGGTTGTGGACCGGACCGAAGCTTGGGGCGGTGAAGGTAGCGAAGACGCGCGGGTGCGTGGCGACCCGCTCCGGGGTGCCCTTGCCGCCCCGGAGTCCGGCGGTGATCAGATGGTAGGTGTCGCGTCGATACGTCTCAGCGCATGCCGCGCACCTGGTGGCCCGGCGGTTGTTGCAGCGCACGAGGAGGTTGCCAGCGGGGAGAGCCGCCGAGTCCAGGTGGTGCAGGACACGGCTGATCTCACCGGTGGCCGTGTCGACCGCGTGCTCTGTGCGGTGGCCGCTGAGACGTACCGGGCGGGTGCAGCCGCCCAGGGTGGAGAGTTGGCGAGCCAGCTCGGGCAGGGTGCCAAGAGAGGCCAGCATGGAGAGTTCCGCCAGCGGGGGAGGAGTCTGCCGGGTGATGATAGGACTTCCTTTCGGCTGTTTCGGCGGTTGGGAAGGGACGGCCCCGGGGCGGCGGGATGCTTGGCGGCTTGTTGCCGCCCCGGTGGCCGGTCAGCGCTTGTTCGCGCCGGTGACGAGGGAGCGCAGGACCACGGCGGCGATGGCCACGGACACGGCCGAAACGGCGACCGCCGCGAGGAGCGCGGTGAGCACGACGCCGACGACGGCCACCGCGGCGACCGCGCCCACCCACGGGGTCAGGGAGCGGCCGGCCGAGGGAACCGGGGCGTGGCTGTGCTGGGTGCTGACTGCGTTCGAGGTGGGCAGGGCCGGGATGTCGGGCAGCTTGGGGCGGAACACGGCGCATCTCCTTGTCAGTGGTGGGTGCCGTTGACGACGTCGACGCCGGAGCGGGTGCCGGAGTCGATGGCCGGGGCGAGGAAGGTGTGGGAGAGCAGGAAGCCGAAGAGCGCGATCACGACGACGAGCCAGACGCGGACGCCGAGGAACTTGACCGCGCCCCAGGCGATGAGGCCCAGGACCAGGACGAGCGGTAGCGAGACGGTCATGGCAACTCCGTTTCAGCGGATGCGGCAGCGGTGGGTACGGGCGGCGAGCTCGGCGGCGGTGCGGCTGTCGTAGTCGGCGGAGAAGCCGCAGCGCGGTGCGGTACAGGCCGCGGTGTGCTTCTCGCGGCCCCGGCCGTCGTAGTACGTGGCGACCTGAACGGGACCGATGCGGACGACGCGGCGGAAGCGCGGGTTCGCGGGCATCAGGGCAGCTCCTGGGAGTCCGGGTGGTTCTCGCCGGTGAAGTCGGCAACGTGGTCGAGCAGCCACCGCCGGATCTCCTCGCCCTCGTACTCGTCGGCGGTGAGGATCACGGGTTCGGCGATGAGCATTGCCTCGGTGAGGCGGTTCTGTCGGGTCAGCTCGGCGGCACGGTTGAGCGCGCGGAGCGTGGACGGACGCATGGTGCGATGTCCTCCGGGTCAGGTGATGTGGGCGGCGATGGCTTCGGCGAGCGGCAACGGAACGCCGAGACGTGCGCGCAGGGTTGTGGTGTCGATGGCGGCCCCCGTCCGGGCCCGGTGTTCGTCGGCGACCTTGCGGGCCAGGGCGACGAGAGCAGGTGGAACGGGCGCGGGTGCTGGCGCGGGGACACTGGCGGCAGGCAGTTCGGCCGCCGGATCGGCCAAGGGCCCCGGGCCGTCGCTGCCTGCCGGGGCCGGTTCCGGGGACGGCTCCGCTGTGTGTGAGCCATGGGCGAGCAAGGTTCCGCCGAGGAAGGCGACCGCGGGCCATCCGGCGACGAGGATGCGCAGCCAGGCTGGTACGTCGGCCAGGTCGAGGAGGCCGGCGGTTGCGACGTTCGCGCCGAGGGATGCGGTCAGGGCGACGAGGAACCAGCACCAGGCGGCTGGCTTCGGACCGCCGGAGCGGAGTCGGTGCCAGGCGGCGACGAGAAGCAGGTCGACGGAGACGGGGTAGGCCCACGCCTTCCACCCGGTCTGTCCCGCGGCGGCGGCGAGGTCGTGCAGGTGGGCGAAGGACAGGGCTCCGGCGATGACGGCTTGGACCAGGACCGCGTCCGCGCGGAGAGCGGGGCGAGCCATCAGGACGACTCGCCGGGGTAGTCCGGGCCGTCGTTGGGGTTGTAGTCCGGCGGGAAGACGCCGGGCGACAGATCCGGCAGGGACACGGCCAGGCAGGGAGTGACGGCGTTGACGAACGTTTCGTCAGCGCCATACGTGTCGGCGTACAAGGCCAGTTGGCCAAGTAAGAAGACTGTTCGGACGAAGTCTTCGCAGTCGGGGCACATGGCGGGTGCTCTCCCTTCTTCCAGGCATGGCGGGTTAGGGACTCGGCACGGAACGCCGTGCCGGGCGGGAGCGGTGACGCGGTGAGTGCTAGGAGAAGCCACCGGAGCGGGCGCCTCCACGGGCGCCGTCGGGACCTACGGGCGGAAGTCAGCGAGGGCCGGTACGTCGGGGGCGATGTGCGCCGCAGCGCGGCAGGTGGCCGCCGCGTCGGCGAGGGAGAGATTCGGGGTGCGGATGCGGGACCAGCCACCCGAGGTGTCACCCGTGACGGCCAGACCAGGCCGCTCGGAAGGGATGGAGCATGCGGCCCAGACGGCTTCCGGGGCGATGTCCCCCAGGGCCATCTTCGCCGAGGCTTCGTCGTTGACCCGGTGGCAGACCCGGCCCGTGAGCTGGGCACGAAGCATGGTCGCGCCCTTGCCCAGCTCGGCACCGAAGCGCTGTCCGCACACTTGCAGGTAGATGCCGGCCGCGCGGCCGAGTTGGGCGAGGCGGATGAGCTGGGTGACCATCTCGTCGCGCCGTTCCTCTTCCTTCCGTGTGGCCACGAGGAAGAGTTCCGCCACCTCGTCGACGAAGAGCACGATGGGCGCGGGGCGTTCGGCGTCCGGCAGTCCCCAGATGTCCGAGGTGATCAGTTCGTCCGGGGTGCCAGGGGCGATGCCCTGCCGGGCCTTGATCAGGTCGTATCGGTCCTCCATTTCCTTCACGAGCACCGGCAGCAGCTCGGCCGCCTGGTCGGGGTCGGTGGCCAGTGCGGACAGCCGGGCGGCGAACGGGGCCAGTTCGACCCCGCGCTTACAGTCGATGCCGACCAGGACGACCGGCTGAGTGGCCAGGCCGGCCAGCAGGTTCCGCAGGTACATGGACTTACCCGAGAGCGTGGCGCCGAGGACGAGTTCATGCGGTACGGCGCGGTAGTCCCGGACGTATGCCGTCGCGTCCTCCCGCAGGGCCACCGGAACGCGGAGCAGTCCCAGGCCCGTACGGCCGCGGGGCATGCGCACCTTCCTGAGGACGTCGAAGCCGACGAGGCGCAGTTCGACAACCCCCGGCTTGACGTCCCGGACGTGCACGGCGTGGACGCCCCAGGCGTGCCGCAGCCGTTCCACCGAGGCCGCCACGTCCGCCGGCTCCTGTCCGGGGGCCAGGCGGAGCCGCATACGCAGCCCGGTCGAGGTCGGGCGGATGAGGCCCCGACGAGGCGGCACCGGCCGGACCTCCCGCCGGGTGGTGGCTCGCACGGCCAGGGCCCTCCAGCGCGGAGGCTCGACCGTCAGGCCGCAGGCATCCATGGTCGAGGAGTACGAGACCAGCAGCCGGGCCACCGACACCGGCAGCCCGACCGCGGACCAGTAGGCCGCCGGGTGAGCGTGCCGGACGTAGGCCGCGCCGCCTATCGCGGCGAGCGACCCGCCCAACTCGGCCACCGTCACCAGCTCCGTCACGACGATCAGCCCGCCTGAGCCATCGGGAAGGCGCCGGGGGCGACGGCGGTGGCCCGGTAGGCGATGCCGTGCCGCTGCTGTCCGTTGAAGACGCTCTGCCAGGGCCGGGCCACCAGTCCGGGCAGCGAGACCGGGACACCCACGGTCAGGCCCTCCGTGACCCCGCTCTCGGGGATGGTGACCTGGATCAGCGACGACTCGCCCTCATCGATGTAGACGACGCCGACGGTCATCAGAGCCTCACCACTCACGGCGTCCTTGGCGATCTCGCCGGTCTGCCGGTCACGGACCTTCGGTGCCGGCGCTTCGGTGAGCAGGATCGTGGCGGTCGAGGCGTCGACGCGGATCACACGCACTGAGATGTCTCCTTCTGAGTCGATCAACTCGCACCTGACAAGTTGACTTAGCAAGTCCGAAGCTAGAGATGCCAAGTTGACTTGTCAAGTCGGATTGGTGGTTGATTTGAGGCGCCGTCAGGCGGCTCAGTTCAGACGGTAGGTGTCTTCCAGTTCCTGCCGGTCGGCAGGAAGAAGCACGTCAGAAACTTGCAGCGCCTGCCCGGACGCGTCACAGGCGATGACAAGGACACTGAGGACGGGGATGCCCTCCGGCAGTCCCAGCAACTCGGCTTCAGTGACATCGGGCAGCCGCGCGGACACCCGCTCCGTCACATGGTCAAAGCGGACCTTCTTGCGCGCCTCCAGGTGCTCACGCAACCCCACGGTCAACGCGTCATCGCCGGCCAGATCGGTCCCCTCGACGAGACCGGCGGGGAAGTACGACGAGACCAGCTCGACCGCTTCGCCGCCTTCTTCGACCAGAAAACGGCGCCTGACGGCCTTGGCGTTCTTTGGTAGTCCCAGAGCCGAGGCCACGCGTGCCGGGACCGCCTCTTCGCCGACGTCGACTAGGCGCCCGGGACTCCGCGACTCGTCGCGCGTCAGCGTTTCCAGACCTCGCCGGTCCTTCTCCTCGACGACCGCAGGGCGCCCTCGCACGATCGTCCCGTATCCCTGCCGGGACTCTAGCCAGCCGTCCCGCTTCAGCAACTCCAGCGCGCGCACGACCGTGGGCCGGGACATCCCGAACGCCTGCACCAGCTGGTTCTCGCTGGGAACCCGCGTGCCCGGCGCGTACGTGCCGTCCTCGATGCGACGCTGGATCGTCTGCGCGAGGCGCACGTACTTGGGTGCCTCCACTTCATACGCCATGAACGCCGCCTGTCGAGATTGGCCAAGTCAACTGGTCAACCAGACTAACGACAATTCCACTGTGGCAGTAGAAGCAGGACCTGACCCTCTCAGGAGGGCCAGGCATCTGCCATCACGAAGGAGACGACTGTTCCCCCGAAGCGGCTGGGGCCCGAGTGCCACGACTGGGCGATGGAGTCGACCAGGAGCAGCCCGCGCCCGTGTGCGTCATCGGCGTCCGGCCGGCGCAGGCGAACGCTCGCAGGGAATCCAGGGTTGTGTACCTCTACACGCAGCGAGGTGCCGTCCCGGAACCACTCCACCCGTACGCGCCATTCCTCGTCGGACTGCCCGTACAGGATCGCGTTGGTCACCAGTTCCGAGATCATCAGCGTGCAGTCGTCGACCGAACAGGCCGGGTTGTAGGGCGCGATGAACTTCCGGAACCAGCGCCGGGCCCGGGGTACGGATTCGGCGGTTGGATGTAAGGTCATCGCCCCCAGTCGCGGCGAGTCCTCGCAGGGGTAGCGGTCGATCATGTAGGTCATCCGCGCTCACTCCTTGCCGCTGCCGTCGCAGTCGAGGCAGCGCCGCTTCGATGCGGCACGGGTGCGGTCGTTGGCGGTGGCAAGGGCCACCGACGTACGCGAACTGACTCGCTTCCAGCCGCGCCCCCGGCATCCCCGGCAAGCTAAGTGCGTGCCCTGATCCGGCCGCTGACTCGTCACTCCCGTGCCCCCTTCCTAAGTGGCATTAGCCACTTCCTGGATAGTGGCATTAGCCACTTGAGGTGCGCAAGCGGTTCACGCGAACTGCCCTGCAATCAGGCGAGGGGGTAGCCCTGCTCGAACGCCCAGCGGTGCGGCGGGTAGGTCGCCTCGGAGAACTCCAGTGGCCGATCCTGAAGGTCGTAGACCACGTGGTGAACGATCAACACGGCCGAGTCGGCGTCCAGTTGCAGGTCAGACGCCTCTTCGTCGGTAGCGGTCCGAGCACACATGCGATCCTCGGCGTAACTGCCCTTCCGCCCCGTCATGTTCTCGACGTACATCAGCGTCCCTTCCTGGATCCGTTCCGGTTCCAGGAGCTTGGGCGCGCGCTGACCGACGTCCGGAGCGAACCAAGACGTGGACAGGGTGATGGGCCCGTCCTGGTTGTTGGTCACCCGTCGGCGGTGTACCGCCCGGCGGTCCTTCGTCAACCCCAGGGCCTCGGCGACGTGATCGGGTGCGTCCATCCACCCGGCCGACGTGATCACCGCATACTCGCCGGACGTGTAGATCTTCCCTGTCTGGCGTGCGCGGCCGTACAACTCCCGTGCACGCCTGTTCACTTCGAGGCTGCGCACATAGGTACCCGACCCTTGGCGCTTCTCGACGAGCCCTTGATGGCTCAGCGCCTCCAGCGACCGGGCGGCCGTAGGCCGGGAGACCTTCCAGTCCGCCGCCAACTGCCGTTCCGAGGGGACCTCGTCCCCCGCCCGCAGGTCTCCCCGAAGGATCTGATCGCGGATGTAGTGCGCGATCTGGAGATACTTCGGCTGAGTCTCCTCGATCTGCGGCATGTCCCCTCCTTGTCAAAGTGGCTATGGCCTCTAGCCACTATAGGGTGAGTGGCCAATATAAGAGCCCGTAATGTGGGGCACATGACGCGGTTGATCGTCGCAGCAGGAGGAGGTGGCGACGCAGTCGCCGCCGCAATGCTCCACGCCGCCCTGTACGGCGACGAGCGCCAAGCGGTGATCCTCACTTACGCCTGGGACCGCCTCTTGGTCGACCCACTCCCGGGCCCCCGAGGAGCCGACAGCTTCACCGGGCTGGAGCCCGTCACTCACTCCGCCTGGTCGGTGCCGGCCGAGGCCCAGCCGATCCCACCGGCAGGCTCCACACTCCCCCGACTCGCGGCAGAGCTCCCGCACACGTTGGCCTTGCTCGACCCGCACCACGGCGCCGAGGGCATCACGCGGCAGCTGGAAGAACTAGTGGACCACCTGGCCCCCACATCGATCGATCTACTGGACGTCGGCGGAGACATCCTCGCCCGGGGCGACGAACCCACGCTCAAGAGCCCGCTTGCCGACGCACTCACACTCGCCGCCTGCTGTCAGGTCAACGCTCCGATCCGCTTGCTGATCGCAGGCCCGGGGCTGGACGGCGAAGTCTCACCCGACGACCTGCGCCCCATGCTCGGCACCCTTATCCATACCTTCACGTCGAAGGATGTGGAGGCAGTCGGCACCGTGCTGGAGTGGCACCCCTCCGAAGCAACCGCGATGCTCGCCGCAACAGCTCGGGGAGTCCGCGGCATCTGCGAGGTACGCGACGCCGGCCTTCCCGTACCCCTCACCGACGAGGGAGCCACGGTCCACGAAGTCGACCTGGACGACGCGGTCAGCCGCAACAGCCTGGCCCGCGCCATCATGACGACGGCCACCCTGGACGAGGCCGAGGCGTACAGCCGAGAAATCTACGGCTTCTCGGAAATCGACTACGAGCGCAACAAGGCAGCCTGGCTCACCGAGCAGACGCCCACGAAGCTCGACTCTGCCGACGTACTGTCTCGGCTCGACCAGTTCGAGGCCGAAGCCCAAGCCCGCGGAGTCACCCACACGACCTTCCGCCGCATCACCGAGGCCCTGAACCTCAGCGGCTCCCAGCGCGAAGAGCTACGCCAACTCCTGATCAGCAGTCGACCGGAGCAGTACGCAGCTCCCCTGTGGCGCATCCCAACTGACGTGTCGAGTCTCAGTTGATGGTTGGCGGGTTGGCGTCGGGTGATGCTTGACGTCTGACCTTGGCAGTCAGTCTTCCATCGGGTCGAAGGTCTCCACTGCGGAGCGGAAGGTGTCCTGTTCCGACACGGCGGCGTTGATGAGGACGACGAAGTCGGAGAGAGCAGTCTCGGACGGGGTGCCGTCGGCGTTGACGCTGCCCGGTTCGTCCTCCCACGCAATCAAGTGGATCACTACCGAATAGCGGCCGACGGGCAGATCGCACTGGACCGTTCCGGGCCACGCTTCGGCACCCACTGCCTCGATGCCACTGAGCCACACCTGTCCCGAAGACTGGAGAAGGTACGCGTCCGAAGTGACCAGGCAGTGTCTGCTTTCCCGCTCTGTCAGCTGCGCAAGCCGGCCGACGCCACCGATGCGGACCAGCACCCCGAAGGCACCGTCACTTCGGATGTTGATGGGAACGAGGGCACCGGTACAGATATGCCGTTCAATGTCCTCGTCCTCACCGAGCTGCGGGTCCCAGGTGTCGTAATCGACGATGCTGGTGAAGCGCTGAGGGTTCCACAGAGCGAGCATTCCAGCATCGGTCGCGACCGTGGATACGGTCTCTACAGTGCGCGGCGAGGCAGTCACTCGGGAATCCTGTCATGCACGTCGGCCACGACAGTGGCCACCCCGTCCCCCTCGCCAGTGCAGATACACAGCCAAGCCGAGGCAGGCGGTGTCATGCATCAGGTGAAGCCACAACGTCGAGCGTCAACCGAGACAGGACAACCACCGGCTCCAGTCAGTGAGTTACAACTTTCTCTACTGGTTCAAGGCCCGCGCACGGCGCGGGCGCGCGCCGCCTCTGCGGCGCGGCCTGCCTCCTGTCTCCGCCCCGGCTGGCCGCGCCCGGCGGCGCGCTACGTGCTGCGGGCGGAGCAGGGAGCAACCCGCGAGTCAAGACATGCCTCCGGCGGGGGCGCTCAGGCTCCGAGATGGCGGGGTGCCGGTACGCGGGTGCCGGCCGCGAGTGGCTGGTGCGGGGGCTCCCATCCCGTCCGCCGTCGACCCAGGCAGAGCCGAGCAGCCGTGGTTCAGGGCGTCAAGGTCGTTCGTACAGTGGCGCGCTCCACCTTGACGCCCTGAACCACGCCCGCTCCACGGTGTGTGGGTCGACGGCAGACGGGATGGGAGCCGGGTGTGTGGTGGCTTAGGTAAGGCTGCGGGTAGAACGAGCATACTGGTACGGGGGACAGCGGAAAGCACCGTTCACCGATAGGCCAAGTCAGCGCAAGACAAAGGCGATCACAGTCACGATTGTGGTAATGACCACTGCCAGGCTAGTAACTAGCGTGAGAGAGGTGAGTGAGGCCTGCGGATGTCCGCGCTCCGTTGGTTCGAGTTGACTCAACCCCTCAGCACTTCTAGTCCAGCGAAAACCAGTATGGTCCGAAAACACCAATGTTGTCTGGGAATTCAGTTCAGTAAGCGGCGCTTGGGCGACTGGGCCTGAATCATCCAATTGCAATCGGGCCTGTCCAGGCGGCAACTCTGCGAGAGCGACGAGGTCCTCCCCGGATACTTGCACCTTGACGTCTCTGATTAGTTGATCTGTCCGGTTCTCGATCACGCAAACTCGATACTCACCACTCAGGCGGTCAGGTTGATCAGCCAGGTAAGCGAAGACTTCACCTGCCTGAATACGAGCTCCAACTTTTTTGTTTGTGAGGGCTGTCACACGGAACGAGATGACGCTGACAACGGCACCGGCCAACGCTGACAGGGCCCCGACAATTGCGGTTACTACCTCAGCATCCATCATCGGCCCGCTTTCTGGGTCGGCTTGGCGGGGGGCTCTTTGCCTGGCGCAGCACCACTTATGTTCAGCATGCCGTAGGTCAATGCCGATGTAATTACGATCGCAACTCCCGCCAAGAGCACCTGCCGGGCAACCGTCTTCATCCCCCGCGGATTTTTGTGCGATTCGTAGTCTCTGATTGACCGAGGGTGAGCCAGCAGTGGGCGCACCCGCTCGGAAACGCGATGCTTATGCCAGGTCCGACCTTTGCTGTCCACAAATGTGATCTCCACCGGGTAGCCGGCAAACGCTGGATCCACCAACCTCAGCCCCGGATCGATCTCCACGTAGTCGGGCCCACCAGCATGGACTACGGGGATGAAATTCAGCTTGTCACGTCCCGGTTGCACTACGGCGACCTGATGAATGTCGTTACCCGACGCATTCCGAATTACATACTTCAGGTGACAGTAGCCAGGGGGACACCCGGCTGATGGAGGCACGAACTCTTCAGCCCACGCGTTAATGCCGCTGATGTGGTTCTGTTCGTCGTTGGCACGCGATCCCTTGTAGATCTCGACAAGGAAGGGAGTAGCAAGAGCGACGACCACTCCTACCGCAGTCAGGATCTCGGTCACCATGCAGTGATCATAAGGTAACCCTCGGTCAGAGGTAAGCCATCTGCCAACGCTCTCTTGGGGCCGTCCGAGGTCGGCCGACGCCCACCCACAACGTCAGCAGCCCACGGCATCCGAACCGGTCAGAGTCTGGCTTCTTCTGGCTCGCTGGTCAGCGAGGCCGCTGTTTAGTAGACCGGCATGTGAGCGCCCTCCCGGGCCGTCCTCGGGCCGTGGAAGGGCGCTCAATGGTGACCAACGTCGACAGGTGCCGACAGCTCGGCAGCAGGTCTGGGCGTTGACCGATTAGGCGGCCGCAGGTCACGGCCGCCGGTGATCAGCTGTGGCTGTGCAGCAGCGCAGCGCGTCATCATGAAGTATGGGGATTGATCTGGAGCTGCACTCGTCACGGCCGGCACGCAACAGCTGGCGCAAGTCCCGCGCAACGCTCCTGCGGAGTTCCCACGGGCATGGCGACGCACTGGCCGATGCACTCGGCTCGCTCCAACTCCTAGGAGTACCCGGAAGGCTCACCGCCGTCGATCCGTACGGGGACACGTTGATGAACGAGCAGGAGGCCGCGGTTGCCCTCCAGGAGATCCACGGCTTGAGGCGGAGTTGCGCTGATGAGCGTCAGCTGGCTGCGCTGGACGATCTCACAGCGATGCTGGAACAGTGCGCGGCTACCCCAGGCAGCTACTTGTGGTTCGCAGGCGACTGAGGATCCGGCCAGCTTGCCGTGTGAGTGTCTAACTGCGTGACAACGCCGACGGACAGCGGCGGACAACCGCGCACACCTGCGGACCATCGCAGCAGGTGAGAGCCGCACGTCCCCAAGGTCGAGGGCCCGCCCAAGTTGCTTCGGGACGAAGAGGTCGTGGGTTCAAATCCCGCCACCCCGACGCCGTAGTACCAGGTCAGGGGCCTGATCCACTAGGTGGATCAGGCCCCTGAGTGGTTCCCGGGGATCGTTTGGGAGAAATCTGGGAGAAGATCTTGGTCGGCTTCTCCCAGACGGATCCGGCATCTGTCACGACGCGTAGGTCGGACGATGCGGCTCAGAGCTGCACGTTCGCGAATCCGGATCTACGACACCGCCGCTTCTGGTTCGTCCGCCGCATACGGATGGACGTGCCTGCCCCCGTTGAACGGGGTGAACCACGCCTTGAACCCCATGGGCGCGATGCGGAGGATCTCGCCGACGGGACTTTCATCGATCCCGTCCATGGAGTCGTCGTAGAGCCACTCGTGGTCCATGTCCTCGTAGACGTTGTCGCTGAACGCCTCCAACGCAGCCGAAACACCGTCGCCGAGTAGCCCGAAGGTCTCCAGGGACGCGTGGGCCTCGTTCAACAGAAGCCTCAGGGCGAGTTCCTCGGCAACACAGCTCAAGCGGTGGAAGCTGCCGTCCGTGAAGCACGTGGTCATGGCGACCACCGTCACCAGGAAGCGGCGGGCAAACAGGCTGTCGTATTGGAGTGCATACCGCGCGGGAAGGTCCTCAAGGTGCCATAGAGGCCCGTCGCACTCCGCGGCTGTGGTGTCCTCTTCCGTCAGCGTCTGCACGTCTGCGAAGAGCTGGTCCACCAGGACGTCGGTCGCCCACACCAGCGCGCCGGCGGCCAGCCGGGCGTCCTCAGGCGATACAGAAAAGCCGTCCTCGCCGTCCTCCGCCCCTTCGTCCTCCTCATCGGCGCAGCTCGCCGGCCAACGCCAGCATCTGCTGGCGCACCTCCTCCGCCTTGGCCTCCGCGTCGTACTCGTCCTCTTCGCTGCCGGCCGGAGGGCGCTCGCTGTGCCAGGACCGCGACCAGCTTGCGCAGTGTTCAGCGCTTCACCTCAGCCATTCTGCAATCGCGTGGGCCAGAGTTTCGCCGCCCTGCTGAACCACAGTCCCCGCCACCAGAGCAGGAAGCGCCTGGGCGATCCCGCGAAGTACGCCGGCCTGTGTGTCGGGCGTGGCCAACGAGGTGTCGGCGGTGTCCGCCATGGCACGCAGCACCGCCGCGTTGGCCAGGCCCGCCTCATTGCGCTCCACATCGGCACGGAACGAGGTGAGGAGGTCTCGTACGGCCTCGATGTCGACTGTGCCCTGGACTGACGCGGACTGGTAGACGTGGGAGATGTTCTGGCCCACGACGTTCTGATTCGGAGCGTTGTTGTTGCCGCCGATGCTGATACCCGAACCGTGTTCCTGCTCAGGCTCGGGGCGACGCCGTCCCATCCTCATCACTTGCCTCCCTGATTGCCGTTGCTCTGGCCCACCCCGCGGATGCCGCTGCCCGCGACGTTCTGGATGGGCGCGTTGTTGTCGCCGTACACCTGGATGTTGGTGATGACCGCAGCCACCTGGCGCTCGTACGGGGCGGTGTCCACGCCCAGTTCGTCGAGGTACTCGGCGACGGTCCGAAAGATGCAGGTCTGCATCAACACGACGTGTCTCTTGGCGTCGTCGCTCTGGTGCATGTCCGTGACTTCTTCGGTGGAGTATCGATCGCGCAGGCTGACCGGATCCTTCTCTTCGGCGCGGCCGTCCTCGGCCTGTTCGCCGAGCCCAAGTCGCGCCACGAAGCGCCACAGCCAGATGGGGCCCGCAGCGGCGTCCAAGAGCGACTGCGTGACGACCCAGCCGAGCATCCGTGTCCCACGCTTGGCGACGGGCGCGTCGGTCACCCGCAGTTCGTCGTATAGAGGTGTCATCACGTGCGGACGCACGGTCAGCCGTAGCTCGCCGGCCTCCAGCGCAGCGTGCACGAACACAGTGACCACGACCTGGCCGTCCCAGCTGACACACTGCGCCCGCAGATACAATCGGTCCGGCACGCTGGACGGCGACCGGCGCCCCCGGCCACGCAGGTCCGGCAGCTCCAGTTTCGCCGCCCGGGTGCGCTGGAGCCACAGCGCCGACGGCAGACCCTTCACCTGCGTGACGGAGAAGCCAGGCAGTGGATCAGTGATCTCCCGGGCTCCACGCCCCAGCTCCCGCAGCGCCCCGCCCATCCGCCGCAACAGCTCCACCTCCCCGAACGACTTGACCGACTCCTCCGGATCCTTCGGCTTCAACGGGATGGCGATGTCGGCGGATCCCCACACATCGCGCCCGGCTCCCAAGAAGTACTCGGGCTCGTCGTACGGCAGCTCCCGCCTCCCCTGTTCGTTGCCTATGCGCGTCATCCGGTGCGCGCCCTTCGCGGCAGCCCACGGCAGCCGATCGGGCGACACGCCCTCCCGGACGAGCCGGGCCAGCGCCGCCCGCGCCGCAAGCCGGTCGCCGGCACACACCAGTGCGGCTCCGATCAGCAGCGCGAACGGCAAGAGGAGAAGCCCGACCCGCAGGGCGACGACCTCGTCACCGACCGGCCTGTACGGAACGACCGCGAGCACCCACGGGATACACAGCACGAGATACGCCACCCGGGGCGACCTGGAGAGCCGAGACTTCCTCCCCTTGCGTAACGCCCGGTGCGCGGCCCAGCGCATCAAGAGAGCGACCAGGACGACCACTCCCCACACGACGGCCGCCCGCGGTGCCGCGTACATCACGAGGGCCGCCAGGAACAGCACCGCCAGGCGTCGAGCCCACCGACGTCGACGGGCACGCAGGCTGTGCGCCATCACGGGTACGAGGTCGAATCCGTACGACGGAACAGGCAGCGGCGGCCCGTGCAACACGTGGTCCACGACCCACTGCGCCACGGGCTCGCCCAGCGGCGGGCAGTCGTCGCTGCCCTCCAGGTAGATGCGTCTACGGGTGCTGCGTCGTGGCTTGTTCGACTTCTTGCCCTTGCCCCGGAACTTCCGCCACCACGCCTTGACCTCCCCCACTCGGTCAGGACGCGCGTAAACGGCCTGGCACAGCAGTCTGGTCACTTCCGAAGAGGTTGGTTCCACCTCGCCGTGGCGGCTTGCGCCGGAGGTCTCGGGGGCAACCTGAATCGGCCCCTCCGGCTCCTCGGCCTCACCACCGCCCGCCCGGCCCTGAGCCCGCAGCCCCCACCCCAAAGCCATGCGTCCCCGTTCGTCGATCCGGCGGGCATCGTCACGGTGAACTTGGAAAACCACCAGACCGCAAACGCGACAATGCGCTCAAACCGCCTGGCGAACAGAGGGATTGTCTGAATTCTGCTCCTTGCCACGTGACAGCCGGGTCGGAATCGGGACGTCGCGCCTGCTGTATGCGACCCCTGACCCTGCCGGAATGCGCGCTTGTCAGGCTGCCCTTAAAGGGACGTAGATTGATCCGAGTGGATTGTCAGGGGGAGCCATGGCAGGGCGGGATCTTCGAACGCTGTTCAGCTCGAACGACCGGAGTATCGCCGCCAGTGAGGCGTTCACGAACCGGCAGGCGCAGTGGCAGGCGGTGACAGCCGGCCTCGCAGATCACATACGGCGTCTGACCAGTTCTGACTTCGACGTGGAGGACTTGGAAAGCCCCCGCACCAACATCATCGTGTTCCACGGTGTGGGCGGGATCGGCAAGTCAACGCTCTCCCGCAAGATCGAGGCGTCGCTCGCCCACAGTGAGCACCGCCCGGTGCAGTGGGAAGCGTCATCCCACGAGGAACGGATCCTGCCGGTCCGCATCGACCTCGCGCACGCTGCGGGCATGGACTTCGAACGGGTCATCCTCACCATCCGCCTTGCTGTCGCCACGCTCGGTCGGCCGATGCCCGCTTTCGACCTCGCCCTGCGCCGCTACTGGGAGCACAACCACCCAGGTGAGCCGATCGAGGACTACCTGCGCAGGGGCGGGCTGCTGAGCCGCTTCAGCGCCGCTGCCGCTCTACCGCAGCAGATGCAGTCCGCTCTCAGCGACGTCGCCCAGGCCCTGCTCCTGCCCGGCACTGTCGGCAGCGCGCTCGGACACGGGGGCGGGGCGCTCATCAAGGCGTTACGCGAACGGCGCCAGTCCGTGCGCGCCCTCGCCGGCTGCTCCCGCCTGGCCGACCTGCTGGAAGCCGAGCCAGACCTGGAAACCCTCAGCTTCTACCCTCACCTGCTCGCCTGGGACCTGGCCCAACTCCCAGCCGACAAGAGCGCACTGCCTGTGATCCTGATGGACACCTTCGAGGACACCGGCGACCGCACCCACCGTGACTTCGAGCGCCTGCTCCAGCGCATCGTGTGGCTGATGCCCAACGCGTTCTTCGTCGTCACCGGACGCAACCGCCTCCAGTGGGCAGAGAGCAGCTTGGAAGGGCAACTCGACTGGACCGGTCCGAATGCGTGGCCCGGGCTCGTCTCCGACACGACCCATACTCGGTCAGGCGTATCCGGCCGCCACATCCTGATCGGCGACTTCTCCCCGGAAGACTGCGAGCACTACCTGTCCCGCAGGCTCAGCCGCAACGGGCAGCCGCTGATCGACGAACCGGTCCGCCGGATCATCGCCGAGCGGTCCCACGGGCTCCCTCTGTACCTGGACCTGTCGGTCATGCGCTACCTGGAGCTTCGGCGCAGCGGCAGACAGCCGCAGGTCACGGATTTCGATCACGACTTTCCCGCCCTGATCGCCCGTACGCTCAGAGACCTGACCGCCGAGGAACGCCACGTACTCCGCTCGGTCAGCCTGCTCAGCGCGTTCTCCGTGCCCCTGGCCACCCAGGCCGCCGGCATGCAGCACGATGCGCCTGCCCTGCGGTTGACCGATCGCCCTTTCATCCGGGAGTCACCCTCCGGTGTGTGGCCCTTCCATGTCCACGATCTGATCCGCGCCGCCATTCGCAACGCGGACGACGCCAGTGACGACCGCTGGTCGGAGCAGGACTGGCAGCGCGCGGCCCAACGCGCCTTCCACGCTCTGGAATCGCAGTGGCGCCAGGACCTGCGACGCGACCGTGCCGTCCTGGTCGGATGCCTCCAGCAAGGGCTGCTCCTCGCGCGGGACTTCCATCTCGATCTCGGCTGGCTCGGCGATGCGGCATTCCAGTATGTAGGGGACTCGATCTGGGAACCGCTGGTGCTCCCCGCCGCCGATGCCGCGTCGCCGGGGGGCGTGCGAACGGCTGCGGACGCCCTGGTGGAAACGCTCAGTGCCATCGCCCGGCGCCAGCACGAACACCGTGAACGCACAGTCAGTCGGCTCTCCGCCGTCCTTGCATCGGGGTTGCTCCCTGATGGACTGGTCGAACTGGCCGCGTATTACCGAGCGAAGGCCCAGCGGGACCTCGGGTTGACGGACGATTCCCGCCGCGGCATGCAGCGTGTCGCGTCCGCCGGCGGTCGGCTCGCTTCCGCCGCTCGACGGGGTCTGGCGCACCTGAGCCGAGTGTCCGGAGATTTCCCGGCGGCGATGGAGCTCGCCGGGAGGCTGGGCTGGGCTGGGCGGCACCATCGGGTGCGGGGAGACGTCTGGTGGGTGCAGGGCGACATGGAGCGGGCGGCAGCCGCGTATCTGGCGGCTCGGAGTGAGGCGGAAGAACACGGTGTGGTCGGCGAGACCGCCGTGGCCCAGGCCCATCTCGCCTTCGCCGTATCCTTCGTCGACCCGCTGCGGGCCGATGACGAACTCGACCTCGCCGACCGGCTGCTGTCGCCCCTGAGTCTGCGCTCCGACGAGATGACCGCTCACATCGCCACACTCGTGCGCGACGCAGGATTCGCCGTAGACCTGCCGGACCGGGCGGCCGTCCAGCTCGCAGAAATCGGCGTATCCGGCATCTCCTACGCCGCGGCCAAACTGCAACTGGCCCTGTGCTTCCACCACGCGGTCCTTGATGCTCGGGACAACCTCGCGGCTGACATCGCCCGCTTGCGCGGGCTCACACAGAACGGCTACTACGCCTACTACGTCGAAATCGCGCACTTCATGGGCGGCCTCCCACTGCCCCCCAACACCGTACGAGCACGGTGGATCGACGGGGAACGACAGACCCGGGAACGGTGGCGCAACATAGTACTGGGACGCCGCGATCACCTCGGCAGGGTTCGTTGAGCTGCAGTACACGGTCTGCTGCTGCCAGGAGATTGCCCAGCTCTGGGGCGGGGCGATCTGTATCCGCGATGGGGCTGACGGGCGGAACACCATCAAGGCGGCGGCACGGACCGACTGGCCGAGCGCAAATTACCTGAGTGGTTCCGGGCGACGTTCCGGGAGCCGTTCGAGTGCCGAGTTCGGCATCCGGCTCCCAAGGAGCGCTGGTGGAACGCCTCAGGAGCCCGACGCCTCGGGGTGCAGTCCGGGTGACCGCCATGACGACGCCGCGAACCGATCCGGCAACAGACAGAGAGCCGGCTGCGTGGTTCTCCCCCACACCTCGTGCGCGCAGCCAGGACCGGGCCGCCGGTCTCGTCGGTGGCAAGGTGTACCCCGGCCAGTTCCAGATCCGCCGCCGGCGGGACGTCGGTCTCCTTCGCCGCTCCAGTAGTGGCTGGCTAGTCTTCACGCGTGACGACCGAGTTGACCCTGCTGTCCGAAGTCGCCTGTCGTGGGCGGGAGATCACCGCGCCTCGGCTGCGCGGGCTGGTGGCGTTGCTCGCCGGGGATCTGCGGGCCGGGTGCAGCACGGGGCGGCTGGTGGAGGGGCTGTGGCCGGACGGGCTGCCCGAGCGGCCCGGCAAGGCGGTGCAGGTGCTGGTGTCGCGGCTCAGGGCGCAGGTGGGTGGTGAGCTGGTCGTCAGTACGCCGACGGGGTACCGGCTGGCGCTGGACGAGGCGCGGGTCGACAGCTCCGCGCTGCTGCTGTACGAGGCGGCGAGCGCCGAGCGGGCTCGGGCGGGGGATCACGCGGGTGCCCTGGCGCAGGCCGAGGCGGGCCTGGCCCTGTGGGACGGGAGCGTGGGTGCCGGGGCGGGAGAGGACCTGCGCGATCCGGTGGTGGCGCTCCGTACCGACCGGCTCCGGGCACACCGCTCGCTCGTTCGTTCCCGTGCGCTCGCGCTCGCCCGGCTGGGGCGGCCGGAGGAGGCCGTGGCGCCGCTGGCCGAGCTGGTCCGGGAGCTGCCGCGGGACGAGGAGGTGCTGGCGGAGCTGCTGCGCTGCGAGGCGGCCACCGCGGGCCGGGCCGCGGCTCTCACCCGGTACGACGCTTATCGGCGGGGTCTGCGCGAGGAGTTGGGCGCCGATCCGGGTCCCGGCCTGAGGTCCGTGTACCAGGAGTTGCTCCGCGCGGACGCGCCCCGGGTTCGGCAGGGGGTGCCGCACGAGCCGAATCCGCTGCTGGGACGGGAGGGCGACGTCGCCGCCGTGGCGGGGCTGTTGCGCGCGGCCCGGGTGGTCACCGTCGTGGGCCCCGGCGGGCTGGGCAAGACCCGGCTGGCCCATGCGGTGAGCCGGGCTGCCGAGCAGCCCGTGGTGCACTTCGTCCCCCTGGCCGGTGTCACCGCCGACGACGACGTCGCCGCCGAGGTGGCCTCGGCGGTGGGCGCGGGCGAGGGCCTGCAGTTCGCCGGGGGCGGCGACGCGGTGAGCGGCATCGTCGGCGCGGTGGGTACGGGGCCCACGCTGCTGGTGCTGGACAACTGCGAGCAGGTGATCGCCAGCGCGGCCGTCCTCGTCCAGGCGCTGGTGTCGCGGTCGAAGGAGCTGCGGGTGCTGGCGACCAGCCGGGCCCCGCTGGGGCTGACCTCGGAGTCCGTGTACGCCCTGCCGGAGCTGTCCCTCGCCACCTCGGTCGAGCTCTTCGAGCAGCGGGCGCGGGCGGCCCGGCCCGGCGTGGACCTGCCGGCCGACCGGGTCGCCGAGATCTGCCGCCACCTGGACGGGCTGCCGCTCGCCGTGGAACTGGCCGCGGCCCGGGTACGGGTGCTCTCGGTGGCCGATATCGCGCGTCGTCTCCGGGACCGTTTCGCGCTGCTGCGCGGCGGCGCCCGTGACGCGCCCGAGCGGCACCGCACGCTGCACGCCGTGGTCGAGTGGAGCTGGAACCTGCTGGAGCCCGACGGCCGGGCGGCGCTGCGCGCGCTGTCGGTGTTCCCGGGCGGTTTCGCCGAGGACGCGGCGGAGTACCTGCTCGGTGAGAGGGGGGACGCGCTGTACCTGCTGGAGCAGCTCGCCGGTCAGTCCCTGATCAAGGTGGACGACAGCCCGTCCGGGACGCGCTTCCACATGCTGGAGACCCTGCGGGAGTTCGGCGCCGCCCGGCGGGCCGAGGCGGGCGAGGAGGAGGTGGTGACCGGCCGGTTCCTGCGCTGGGCCCGGGACTTCGGCCGCGGGCACCATGACGTGCTGTTCAGCAGCGACCCGGCGTCCTCCTGGAACCGCATCCGGGCCGAACAGGACAACCTCGTCCTCGCCCTGCGGCACGCGCTGGCCCGGTCCGACGGGCCCGCCACCGCCGCGCTCACCGCCGTACTGGCCTCCCTGTGGGCCACCGACTCCCACTTCACCCGGCTCGCCGCGCTCATCGCCGACACCGGCGGGCCGCTGTCCCGCTTCCGCCCCGGCCCGAAGGACGTCGAGCCGGCCCGCACCGCGGCGGCCGTGTGCACGGCCAGCCTCTTCATGGCGCACGGCCCGCACGCCGTACGGCAGTTGGTGACGCTGCGGCGGCTGCCGCCCGCTCCGCCGGACACGCTGCTGCGGGCGCTGGCCGTCGTGCTGTGCGCCGTGCCGGACATCCACCCGCCGGAGTACGCGCTGCTGCGGGAGCTGTGCGACGCGGAGGAACCCCTGCTGGCGGGTGTGGCGGCGTGCTTCGCCAGCTATGTGTGGGACGCGGCGCACGAGACGGAGCGCGCGCTGGAGTACGCCCGCCGGATGCTCGACGCGCTGGAGCCGCTCGCCAACCCCGCCATGCAGCTGCTCTGTCACGGGCGGATCAGCGAGCTGTGTCTCCAGTCCGAGCGGGGCGCGGAGGCGTACGACCATCTGCGCGCCGCGCTCGCCGCGCTCGACCGGTTCGGCGACTGGTCGGACTCGGTCGGCGTGCGCTGGGGGCTGGTGCTGGCCTGTCTGCAGCGCGGGGAGGTCGACGAGGCGGAGTACTGGCTGGGGCTCGCGGCCCTGGAGCAGCCGCCGGAGTCGCCGCAGATCTACACCCCCGATCTCCTGGCCCGGGCGGAGATCGCGCTGGCCCGGGGGCTGACGGAGGTGGGGCTCGGGCTGTGGCGCCGGGCGGTGGAGCGGGTGCGGGAGGACAGCCTGCTGTACGCCGGTGATCCGTTCGTGCATCCGTGGTCGCTTCAGGTGCAGTCGGCCGCGCTGGCGGCGCACGCGCGGCACGGCCGGCTGGAGCCGGTGGCGGGGCTGGCCGGGCAGCTGCGGGAGCGGCTTCTCGACATGCTGTCCGGCTCTTCCCACACCCCCGGCTCCCCCGGTTCCCCCGGCTCGTCGGCTGCCGGTTCCCCGGTGGAACTGCCGGTCTACGGCACGGTGTTGCTGGCGCTCGGCCTCGCCGGGCTGGCCGGCGGCGATACGGCGGCCGTACGGCTGGTGGCGCTGGCGGAGCGGATGCCGGTGGTGCGGGACTTCCCGACCCTGTCCTCGGCCCGGTCCCGGGAGGCGGCCAAGAACGCCGACAGGGCGGCGTACGCCGACGCGAGGTCGAGGTACGCCGCCCTGGGGCGGGAGGAGCTGCGGGCGGAGGCACTGCGGGAGCTGAGCGCCGGATGAACTCCGGGGAGCCGGACGCGAGCTGAGCCTCGTGGAGCTGAAGGCCGGCTGGGCTCCGCCGGGTTCAACGCCGCGGCTCCCGGTTGAACCGCGCCTTGGACCAGAGGTAGCCCAGCACGGTCAGCCCCAGGCACCAGGCGACGGCGAGCACCGCGTTCTTCGTGCCGATCCCGCTGCCGAGCAGCAGCCCGCGCAGGGTCTCGATGGCGGGCGAGAACGGCTGGTACTCGGCGAACCAGCGGAACCAGCCCGGCATGGCGTCCACCGGCACGAACGCGCTGGACAGGAACGGCAGCATCACGAGGGGCGTCCCGGTGTTGCTGGCCCCCTCGGGGTTGGGGCTGACCAGGCCGATGCCGACAGCGAGCCAGGTCAGCGCCAGGCTGACCAGCGCCATCAGCCCGGCCGCCGCGATCCACTCCAGCGGCGTCGCGTCGGGCCGGAAGCCGATGGCCAGGCCGATGCCCAGCAGCAGCACCAGGGCCATCAGTGTCTGGATGACGCTGCCGAGCACGTGGCCGATCAGCACGGAGGCGCGGGAGATGGCCATGGTCCGGAACCGGGCCATGATGCCCTCGGTCATGTCGGTGGCCACCGACACGGCGGTGCCGAGCGAGGTCATGCTCACGGTCAGCAGCAGGATGCCGGGGACCAGATAGGCGACGTAGTCGGCACGGTCCGCGTGTCCGCCGTTGATGCCGGCGCTCATCACGTCGCCGAAGACGTAGACGAAGAGCAGCAGCAGGATGACCGGGGTGAGCAGGAGGTTCAGGGTGAGGGAGGGGTAGCGGCGGGCGTGCAGCAGGTTGCGCCGCAGCATGGTGAGGTTGTCGCGGAAGGGGTGGCCGGCGGCGCTCATCGGACGGTCTCCTTGTCGCTGGACCGGGAAGGTACGGGGCCGGTGGTGAGGGCGAAGAACACGTCGTCCAGGTCCGGTGTGTGGACGGACAGCTCGTCGGCCTCGATGCCGGCGGCGTCGAGCCAGTCGAGGATGGCGCGCAGCTCGCGCTGGCTTCCGTCGCTGGGGATCTGCAGGGTGAGCGCCTCGTCGTTCCGGGTGGCCTCGCGCAGGGCGGTGGCCGCGCGCTCGTACGTCGCCGGGTCAGAGAAGCGCAGCCGCACGTGCCCGCCGGGGACGAGCCGCTTGAGCTGCTCGGCGCTGCCGTCGGCGACGATCTTGCCTCCGTTGAGCACCGCGATGCGGTCGGCCAGTTGGTCGGCCTCCTCCAGGTACTGGGTGGTGAGGAAGACGGTCGTACCGCCGGAGACCAGCTCGCGGATGATCTGCCACATGGTGTGGCGGGAGCGCGGGTCGAGGCCGGTGGTCGGCTCGTCCAGGAAGATGATCCGCGGGCTGCCGACCAGGGTCATGGCGATGTCGAGGCGGCGCTTCATGCCGCCGGAGTACGTGGAGGCGGGCTTCTTCGCGGCCTCGGTGAGGTCGAACCGTTCCAGCAGTTCGGCGGTGACGCGCCGTCCCTCGTGCCGGGAGAGGTGGTGCAGGTCCGCCATCAGGAGCATGTTCTCCTCGCCGGTGATCAGCCCGTCCACGGCGGAGAACTGACCGGTGACCCCGATGGCGGCCCGCACCGCCTGCGCCTCGGTGGCGAGATCGTGCCCGGCGATCCGCGCCTGTCCGCCGTCGGCGGAGATCAGCGTGGACAGGATGCTGACCGCCGTGGTCTTGCCGGCACCGTTCGGCCCGAGGAGGGAGAAGACGGTGCCGGCGGGCACGTGGATGCCGATGCCGTCGAGGACGGTCTTGTCCCCGTAGGACTTGCGCAGCCCGGTGGCGGCGATCGCGAGTTCGTCTGCGTCCGTTGTCGTCATGCCGCAGAGCGTGCGGCCCGGGCGGTTCAGCGTGGCTTCAACGCGGTTTCAGCCGCCCGGGGAAGGGGCAGGGCGGCTGAAACCCGCAGGTCGTTCTCCACGCGCAGGTGCCGCGGCGAGGAGTAGACCCGGGCCATGCAGGTGCCGAGGGGGACGTAGGCGAGCGCGAGCGCGCCGATGAGGGCGAGCAGCTGGAGCACGCCGGCCGGTACGGGACCCATGGGGCGCTCAGAACCTCTCCGGGAAGACCAGGGCGAGGACGAGACAGCCCAGCAGGGCGACGGCGACGACCAGGGCGACGACGGTCTCGGCGGTCACGGCTTCGTCACCCCCTTGGCGACGAGAGCCACCGGCGCGAACGCCGCGAGCACGGTGAGGACGAAGGCCGGATCGGCCATCGCGGACTCCTGAGTGAGGTTCGGCGGAAACGGACGCTTCGAGGAGAACGCCGGTCCGGCCGGAACACGTCACCCGTTGACGGTCCTCATACGGCCGCCCGCACGGCCTTGACGCGACTCTTACGCCCCCGGTCAGGACGCGGTGCGACGCCCGCCCCGCCCGGCCAGGGCGATCACGCCGGAGACGGCGGCGGTCCCGGCGAGGCTGCCGATCATGACCAGGCCCACGCCGATCACGAAGAGGCCGCTGGCGTCGTCCGACCAGTCGTACCAGGCCGCGGCGGTCAGCCCGGCCGTGGTGCCGAGGACCGCGCTCGCGGTGTGCCCCCGGGACACGGCCCAGTACACCGGCACCAGCAGCGTCAGCACCAGCCCGATCACCTGCCAGGCCTCGTACGGGCCGGTCGTCGAGCCGTCCGGGTGCACGTCCCGCTGCTGGTCCCAGCCCAGCCAGGCGGCCCACGCCGCCGTGGCGACCAGGGCGGGCACGAGGGCCGGAAGTATCCGGAGAACGGGTTTCAGGAGTCCTTGGCGCATGCTCCCAGCCTTCCGGTCCGCGCCGGCACCGGCCAGAGCGAACGTACTCAGGTGCGCCCGAGTACCCCGGCGTACCGGGCCTGGGTACCACGACGCACGCGGTGTGCCCGGGTACCGGCGGACCGGAGTGCCCGAGTAGCCCGGCGCGGCCGGGATCTAGGCTTCCAGACATGAAGGAAGCCCCGTTGAACTTCTGGTCGCTCTACAGCCATGGCTTCGCGCGCGTCGCCGCGTGCACCGGCCACACCGTCATCGCCGACCCGCGGGCCAACGCCGAAGCGGTCCTGCGCCAGGCGCGCCGGTGCGCGGACGAGGGCGTCGCCGTCGCCGTCTTCCCCGAGCTGGGCCTGACCGGCTACTCGATCGAGGACCTGCTGCTCCAGGACGCGCTGCTCGACCAGGTCGAGGCGGCCCTGCGGACCGTCGTGGCCGGGTCGGCGGAGCTGCTGCCGGTGCTGGTCGTCGGCGCCCCGCTGCGCCACCGCCACCGGATCTACAACTGCGCGGTGATCGTGCACCGCGGCCGGATCCTCGGTGTCGTACCGAAGTCGTACCCGCCGACCTACCGCGAGTTCTACGAGCGCCGGCAGATCGCCGACGGGCACGACGAGCGGGGCGGGACCATCCGGGTCGCGGGCGCCGAGGTGCCGTTCGGGGTGGACCTGCTGTTCGCGGCCGAGGACGTGCCGGGGCTCGTGCTGCACACCGAGATCTGCGAGGACATGTGGGTGCCGGTGCCGCCGAGCGCGGAGGCCGCCCTCGCCGGGGCGACCGTGCTGGTGAACCTCTCGGGCAGCCCGATCACGGTCGGCCGGGCCGAGGACCGCAAGCTGCTGTGCCGCTCGGCGTCCTCCCGCTGCCTCGCCGCGTACGTCTACGCGGCGGCCGGCCTCGGCGAGTCGACCACCGACCTGTCCTGGGACGGGCAGACCATGATCTACGAGAACGGGGTGCTGCTCGCCGAGACCGACCGCTTCCCGCTCGGCGACCAGTACGCGGTCGCCGACGTGGACCTCGACCTGCTGCGGCAGGAGCGGCAGCGGATGGGCACCTTCGACGACAACCGCCGGGCCCACGCCGCCCGGACCGGTGACTTCCGGACGGTCTCGTTCGAGCTGGACCCGCCGCTCACCGACCTCGGGCTGCGCCGGCGGGTCGAGCGCTTCCCGTTCGTGCCCGCCGACCCCGAGCGGCTCGCCCTGGACTGCTACGAGGCCTACAACATCCAGGTCGCCGGGCTCCAGCAGCGGCTCGCGGCGATCGGCGGGCCGAAGGTCGTCATCGGCGTGTCCGGCGGTCTGGACTCCACGCACGCGCTGATCGTCGCCGCCCGGGCGATGGACCGCGCGGGCCGCCCGCGCGGCGACATCCTGGCCTTCACCCTGCCCGGCTTCGCCACCAGCGACCACACCAAGGACAACGCCCACAAGCTGATGCGGGCGCTCGGCGTCACCGCGGCCGAGCTGGACATCACGCCGACCGCGCGGCTGATGCTGAAGGAGATCGGCCACCCGTTCGCCTCCGGCGAACCGGTGTACGACGTCACCTTCGAGAACGTGCAGGCCGGCCTGCGCACCGACTACCTGTTCCGGCTGGCCAACCAGCGCGGCGGCATCGTCCTCGGCACCGGCGACCTGTCCGAGCTGGCGCTCGGCTGGTCCACGTACGGCGTCGGCGACCAGATGAGCCACTACAACGTCAACTCCGGGGTGCCGAAGACCTTCATCCAGCACCTGATCCGCTGGGTGATCAACAGCGGCCAGTTCGACGAGGAGACCGGCGACATCCTGGCCGCGATCCTGGACACCGAGATCAGCCCCGAGCTGGTGCCGGGCGAGGAGATGCAGTCCACCGAGTCGAAGATCGGCCCGTACGCGCTGCACGACTTCACCCTCTTCCAGGTGCTGCGCTACGGCTTCCGCCCCTCGAAGATCGCCTTCCTGGCCTGGCACGCCTGGCACGACGCGAAGTCCGGCGCCTGGCCGCCGAACTTCCCGGAGGCCAAGCGGGTGGCGTACGACCTGCCGGAGATCCGGCACTGGCTGGAGGTGTTCTGCCGCCGCTTCTTCGCGTTCTCGCAGTTCAAGCGCTCGGCCATGCCGAACGGCCCGAAGGTGTCGGCGGGCGGTTCCCTCTCCCCGCGCGGCGACTGGAGGGCCCCGTCCGACGGCAACGCGGAGGCGTGGCTCAGGGACCTCGCCCGTTTCGACTTCGACAGCGCGGCGGCCGGGCGGTAGCCGCTGCCGGTCAGGTGTTCCAGGTCTCGTCGTACGGGTCGCGCGGTGCCGTGACCGGGCGGGTGGAGGTGACCTTCAGGTAGGGGATGGGGCCGTTGCCGACCGGGTCGTGGGTGAGCCCGGGGGCGTACGTGCCCGTCACCTCCAGCCAGGCGTCCGGGCGCAGGACCGGCGGCAGCGCGCCGGTCAGCGCGATCTTCACCGGCTGGGCGTCCGCGGCACAGCAGTTGAGGGCCATGCGGACCAGGTAGGGCCGGCCCGCGTGGTCCAGGGCGAGGAAGCCGGTGACCCGGACGGCACGGCCGTGCAGGGAGCGGCCGTGGCCGTAGGCCGCGCGGGAGGCGTAGTCGACGACGGAGAGCGGCACCGGGTCGCCGGCCGGCAACGGGCCGTAGGCGTACGGCTTCTGCAGGGCCGTGCCGGAGCGCAGGGCGCTGTAGGAGCCGAGGGCCGGCGGGGCGATCAGGATCAGGGCGAGGAGCGGCAGCAGGAGCAGCCAGGCGACACGCGGCTCGGGGTGCGGATGCCGCTCCCGGTCGCGCCGGCGCTCGTACCAGGCCGTCGCCAGGGCCGCCGCGATCAGGACCGCGCCCGAGGCCAGCAGCAGCGGGCGCAGACCCGCCTTGACGTACCGCAGATACAGGTCGGTGGCGCCCGCGTGCAGCAGCGCGCCGCCGAGCAGGAACAGGACGGCCGCCTGGGCCTGGCGGTTCACAGCAGCACCGCCCCGGTCAGTACGGCGCCCGCGACGGCCAGCGCGAAGGTGGCGGGCGCGAACCGGAGCGCGAAGGCGCGGCCGAAGGTGCCGGCCTGCATCGCGAACAGCTTGAGGTCGATCATCGGGCCCACCACCAGGAACACCAGCTTGGCCGTCGGGGAGAACTGGGTGAGGGAGGCGGCGACGAACGCGTCCGCCTCCGAGCAGATCGACAGCAGGACGGCGAGCACGGCCAGGGCGAGCACCGAGACCAGCGGGGTGCCGGCGGCCGTGCGCAGCCAGTCCGCCGGGACCGCCGCCTTCAGCGTGGCCGCGGCCGTCGCGCCCAGCACCAGGAATCCGCCCGCGTGCATGACGTCGTGCCGGACCGCGCCCCAGAACGCCTCCCCCTTCGTCGCGCCCTCGTGCGCGCCGTGGGCCGCAGGGCGCAGCCAGTCCGTCCGGCCCAGCCGCTGCCACAGCCAGCCCATCGCGCAGGCCACCAGCAGACTCGCCAGGAACCGGGCCAGGACCATCTCCGGGTGCCCGGGGAAGGCGACGGCGGTGGCGGTCAGCACCACCGGGTTGATGGCGGGCGCGGAGAGCAGGAACGCCAGGGCGGCGGCGGGGGTCACGCCCCGGCGGACCAGGGCGCCCGCCACCGGCACCGACGCGCACTCGCAGCCCGGCAGCACCGCGCCCGCGACCCCCGCCACCGGCACGGCCAGGGCGGGCCGGCGCGGCAGGGCGCGCGCGAAGAAGGACGCCGGGACGAACACCGCGATCGCCGCCGACAGCAGCACGCCCAGCACCAGGAACGGCAGCGCCTGGACGGTCACCGCCACGAACACCGTCATCCAGCTCTGCATCAGCGGGGTGCCGAGGACGCCACGGATCGGGGACTGGGCGAGCACGGCCGACAGGAGCACCAGGGTCAGCGCCAGCGGGGAGCTGAGCCGCCGGCCGCGCGGGGGCTCGGCCCCGCCCGTGTCCGTACCGGGCGGGGCGTCTTCGGTGATGGCCACGGGCGGTTCCCTCCGGCTGCTAACGCTCCTCCCCTTCCCTACGCGAGTTCCGGCGCGGGCGTTCAGACCGTTGCTGGAACCACTCGACTCCTTGGTGCACTCTTCTCCCTCGTGGCGAGCGTTCCGTATCAAGGGGGGCCGGGGTCCCCGCCGGCGCACATGGTGGTGTGCGGTGACGACGGGCTCGCGCACCGGCTGGCCGCCGAGTTGCGCGGGGTCTACGGCGAGCAGGTCACCCTCGTCGTGCCGCCGAACGAACGCACCGTCCGGCCCCCGGTGGTCGGCCGCGCCCGGTCCGCTTCGGCCGCGCTGTTCGACCGCGTGGTCAGCGCCGCCGTGGGCACCGTCGGACGGTCCGGCACGGCCGGGCAGCCCCCCGGTGGCACGGGCGGCGGACGCGCCGACGGGGAAGGGGTGCTGGAGGCCGCCGAGCTGACCGAGGCGGTGCTCGCCGAGGCCGGGGTGGCCCGGGCCGCCGCGCTGGCCCTCGTGTACGACGACGACGAGACCAACATCCGGGCCGCTCTGACGGCCCGCCGGCTCAACCCCCGGCTGCGGCTCGTCCTGCGGCTCTACAACCGGCGGCTGGGCCAGCACATCGAGGAACTCCTCGACCAAGCCGCCGCGTTGGCCGCCGGGGACGACGGCGGCCCGGGCACCGCCATCGAGGCCTCCACCACCGTGCTGTCCGACGCCGACACCGCCGCACCCGCGCTGGCCGCCACGGCCGTCGCCGGCACCAGCAGGGTCGTCCAGGCGGAGGGCCTGCTGCTGCGGGCCGTGGAAAGGCCGCTGTCCGGGGACGGACCCGGCACCGGGGCCGGGCTGACCCTCGCCCTGCTCTCCGGCGGCGATCCGGCCGGCGCCGACGGCCCGTTCGGCGCCGTGGAACAGCAGCCCCGGCTGCTCCCCGACGACGAGGAGGTCCGGCAGGCCGCCGGACGGCAGGCCGTGGTGCTGGAACACGTCTCCGCCCCGGCCGGTGGCGAGCCCGCCGCGCCCGCCCGTCGCGCGATGACCGGCGTACCGCCGCTCGGCTCCCTCTTCTCCCGGCGGCTGCGCTGGTCCCTGGCCGTGCTCGTCGGCTGCGTGGTCGGCCTCGCCGTCGCGCTGTGGGTGGTCACCCGCATCCATCCGCTGCGTGCCTTCTACATCACCCTCCTCGACCTGTTCGCGATCGACGACCCGGCCGTCAGGGAACCCCTGGGCCGCCAGCTCCTCCAACTCCTGTCCGCTTTCGTCGGGTTGCTGCTGCTGCCGGTGCTGCTGGCCGCCGCGCTGGAGGCGTTCGGCACCTTCCGCACCGCCTCCGCCCTGCGCAAGCCGCCGCGCGGTCTGAGCGGACACGTCGTCCTGCTCGGGCTCGGCAAGATCGGCACCCGGGTGCTGACCCGGCTGCGGGAGCTGAACATCCCCGTGGTGTGCGTGGAGTCCGACCCGGAGGCGCGAGGGCTCGCCACCGCCCGCCGGCTGCGGGTGCCGGTGGTGCTCGGGGACGTCACCCAGGAAGGCGTCCTGGAGGCCGCCCAGATCCGACGCGCCGAGGCGCTGCTCGCGGTGACCAGCTCCGACACCACCAACCTGGAGGCCGTGCTCTACGCGCGGACCGTACGGCCCGATCTGCGCGTGGTGCTACGGCTGTACGACGACGACTTCGCCACCGCCGTGTACCGCACCCTCCGCACCGCCTACCCGCAGGCGCTGACCCGGAGCCGGAGCGTGACCCACCTGGCCGCCCCCGCGTTCGCCGGGGCCATGCTGGGGCGGCAGGTGCTCGGGGCCGTCGCGGTGGAGCGGAGGGTGCTGCTGTTCGCCGCGGTGGACGTGGACGGGCATCCCCAGCTGGAGGGCCGGACCGTGCGGGAGGCCTTCCGGGCCGGGTCCTGGCGGGTACTGGCGCTGCTGGGCCGCGCCGACACCTCTTCCTCGCATGTGCTGGAGAAGGGGGACCGGGTGGTCGTCGCCGCCACGCGAAGAGGCCTCGCGGAGCTGCGCTGACCCTGGGCCCTGTCGTCAAACTCCCGTCTGCCGCGCTCCGGGCGGACGACGGGAGTTTGACGACAGGAACAAGTACGGCAGGTGACCTGCAGCGAAA